>DATIBN010000023.1:0-6325 GCA_035457525.1 Thermoanaerobaculia bacterium
CGTCATCAACCTGCCGCAGCGGCTTCTCTTTTATTTCGAGGGCGGGCGCCTCGAAGGCTGGTATCCGGTCGCCGTGGGGCAGCCCGGAAGCTGGCAGACGCCGACCGGCTCGTACCGGGTCGTCACGAAGGAGCGAGACCCGGTGTGGGACGTACCGGTCTCGATCCAGCGGGAGATGCGGCGCAAGGGAGAAAAGGTCCGAAAGAAAGTCCCGCCGGGGCCCGACAACCCGCTCGGGAGTTACTGGCTGGGCCTCTCGCTCACCTGCTGCGGAATCCACGGCACGAACGCACCGCAGAGCATCTACACCTTCCAGACCCACGGCTGCATCCGGCTCGCTCCGGAGGACGCCGTCGATCTCTTCGCCCGCGTTTCGGTCGGGACTCCCGTCGAGATCCTCTACGAACCGGTGCTCGTCGCGCGCGACGACTCCGGGACGACGTATGTCGAGGCTCATCCCGACGTGTACGGCCGCGGCGGGGAACCACAGCTCACCCAGGAGGCGTCGATTCCTGTCTGGGCTCGGACGGACCCCCGCTGGGAGAAGATCGTCAAACAGCAGGAGGCGACCGCGGTCCCGCTTCCGTCTTCGGGAGAGCGCCGCGCCGCCGGCGGAGCCGAATAGAATCCGGTCGAACGAGGAGGGTGTCGTGGCAGAACGGGATTCGTTCGTCGAGATCTGGGACCGCGAGGCACCGAAGTTCGACAGCGTGATGGACGCGCTGCCGACCGATCGGCTCGACTACCGGCCGGACCCGAGGTCGCGGTCCGCGGGAGAGATGGTGGCGCACCTCGCGCGCGAGCAGGAAATGCTCACGCAGATGATGAAGGAAGGGAAGATCGACTACAAAGACCCGGTCCCCGAAAACTTCGGCGAGATGCGCGCCCTGTGGAAGAAGAGCACGCAGGAGCTCCGGGAGCGGCTGAAAAACATGGACGACGCCGGATGGAACCGGCCCGTGAAGTTCTTCATGAACGGCAAGCAGATCAACGAGACCTCGACGCACGAGATGCTCTGGGGGTTCCTCCTCGACATGGTGCACCACCGCGGCCAGCTCTCGACGTACATCCGGCCGATGGGTGGGAAGGTGCCATCGATCTACGGCCCCTCGGCGGACTCGGAGCCCGCGCGGTCCGGTTAGAACGATCGGGCCCGCCATCCGACGCGCTGTCCGATAATGGGCCCCGGCTGCCCGTAGCTCAGCCCGGACAGAGCAACGGCCTTCTAAGCCGTGGGTCGCAGGTTCAAATCCTGCCGGGCAGGCCAATACCTCGCGCGAGTGCTCTAGTCACCACTGTCATCTTGAGCGAAGCGAGGGATTTCTCTCAGTAAGGGAGAGATCCTTCGTCGCTTCGCTCCTCAGGATGACAGGGCTACCTCAGCTCCGAAACCGCCTTTCCCTCGACGAACGCCCGCGCCTCCGCGAGCTCGGTTCTCGCGCCGTCCCCTTTGGCCACGAGCGCGATGACCTTCTCGTAGTAACCCTTCGCCGCGGCCGCGTCGCCGGAGAGACGCGCCGCGCGCGCCGCGCCGTAGAGGCCGTTCAGGCGATTCGGCGACGCCGCGAGATCCGCTCGGTACTCGGCGAGCGCGTCGGCCGGTTTTCCGAGCTCGACCAGCAGGTCCCCGAGCTGTTCCCGTGCCGGGAGGATCGGCCCCGGCGTCACGGGGTGCTTGTCCACGGTGTCCTCGAGCGCGGCGGCCGATCGCATGAGCTCGAGCGCCTCCGTGTCCTTCTTTTCCGCCCGCGCGAGCCACGCCGCGGCTTCCCGACGAGCGATCTCCACCTGGTCGGCCCAGTAGCCGTTCTTCGCTTCGCGCAGTGAATCGCGGAGCTTCTCGAGCCGGCCGATCTCGGCGCGCGCCGACCCCGGGTCGCCGCCGCGGGCAAACCCGACGGCCCGCGCGAAGACCACGGTCGACTCCGTCCACGGGAACTTGTTCCAGGCAAAGCCCTCGGGCCGCAGTGCGATCGATGCCGCGGCCTTCCAGTCGCGGCGCTCCAGGGCGAGCCGGGCGGGGATCGCCGTCAACGCATACGCCGCCGCGAAGTTCTGTTTGTCGAACTTCTCGGCGCGCGCGGCGCCGTCGAGGATCTTCCGGGCTTCCCCGTCGCGTCCGGTCTGCAGATACGCGTATGCCAGATAGTCCATGGCATGCAGCTCGTCGAAGGAGGACGCTCCCGGCATCGTCTTCTGAAGGTCCCGCCGCGCGGCATCGGCCGAAGCGAGGTTCGATGCGATCGAGTCGTCCCACAGGCCCAGCCGCGTGAAGATGTGCGACGGCATGTGGAGCGCGTGGGGTGAGTCCGGGGCGATTTTCGCGTAACGGCGAGCCGCGTCCACGCCGCGCTCCGCGAGCGGCGGGTAATCGTAGCTGTGGATGATGTAGTGGGCGATCCCGGGATGCTCCGGCATCTCTTTGAAGATCGGCTCGAGGATCTCCCCCGCCTTCTTCTGCCGGGCGTACGTCTTGTCCGGCGGAACCGCGAGCGCGACACCGTTCAGCGCGAGCGCGTAGAAGATCGACGCCTCCGGATCCTTCGGATACTTCGCGGCCAGCTCGCCCATGGCTTTCTCGTACGCGAGAAAGCGCGTGACGTGATCGCGCGTGTCCCAGCCGTCGTAATAGGCACCGAGAGCCTCGATGTAGTCACGCTCTCTCTCCGTCTTCGCGCCGGCGGCACGCGCGGAGGCCAGGGCCGCCACGCCGATCTTCAGATCGTCGGGAGGCGGAGCTTCCCAGATCTGATGGAATCGGCTCATGGCGACGCCCCAGTGCGCCATTGCGCAGCCCGGATCGGACGCGGCGAGATCGGCGAAGGCCCTGTCGGACTTGCCGTACCAGAAGGAATGCAGCATGGCGAGGCCCATGTCGAACTTCTTCTGCGATTCGGCTCCGCAGGAGATGGGGAAGTGCACTTTCCCGAGCTTCGTCGGGTCCCCTTCCTTGTGTTCGTGGCCGGTGTCGGCGAGGGTGAGCGGGGAGTACGCAATCAGAACAGCGAAGAGAAGAAAACGGGCTTTCATGGTCGAGGTCCTCCGAAGAGCGTCGATTTTAGAGCAGCCCGCTCCGATATGATCGGCGGCTTTCGAGAACATGAGGTGTCTTCATGACATGGTGGATGGCCCTCGCCCTCGGGATCGATCTCGCCGCCGGGGCGCCTTCGGCCGCCTCGACGGAACGGACGGCGGCGCCGGTCGCGCGGCGGGAGCCTAAGGTGGACGGGCTTCACGGAGACAAGAGGCTCGACGAGTACTTCTGGCTGCGACGGAAGGAAGATCCCCAGGTCCGGGCCTACCTCGAGGCGGAGAACGCCTACACGGATCTCCTGATGAAGCCGACCGAAGCCCTTCAGGAATCCCTCTACTCCGAGATGCTCGGGCGCATCAAGGAGACCGACCTCACGGTTCCCTATCGCAAGGGGGACTACCTCTACTACTCGCGCACCGAGAAGGGGAAGCAGTATCCGATCCTCTGCCGGAAGGCAACGGCGGCGGCAGCGCGCGAGGAGGTCATCCTCGACCAGAACGAGCTCGCGAAAGGCGAGAAGTTCTTCGCGATCGGCGACATGGAAGTGAGCGACGACGGGAATCTCGTCGCGTACACGACGGACGTCACCGGGTTCCGGGAGTACACGCTCGCCGTCAAGGACCTCCGGACCGGGAAGGTCGGCAGCGAGAGGGTCCCGAAGGTGAGCTCCGTCGCGTGGGCGGCGGACAACCGGACCGTCTTCTACGTGACGGACGACGCCGCGAAGCGGCCCTACCGCCTGTGGCGACACGCGGTGGGGACGGATCCGGCGGGCGACCCGATCCTCTACGAGGAGAAGGACGAGCGCTTCACGCTGGACGTGAGCCGCTCCCGCAGCCGCGCGTACGTGTTCCTCGTCGCCGGCAGCCACACGTCGAGCGAGATCCGGTTCCTGCCTGCCGCCGAGCCCTCCGCGCCGCTCTCGCTCATCGCGGCTCGCGAGAAGGACCGGGAGTACGACGTCGATCACCGGGGAGACCTCTTCTACATCCGCGTGAACGACCGGGGGCGCAACTTCCGTCTCGTCACCGCTCCCGTCTCCAATCCGGGGCCGGCGAGCTGGAAGGAAGTCGTCCCGCACCGCGACGACGTCATGCTCGAGGGGCACGACCTCTTCGCGAACCACCTCGTCCTTTACGAACGGGCCGACGGGCTGCGGCGTTTCCGCGTGACCGACCTCGCGAGCGGCACGTCGCACCCGATCGACTTCCCGGAGCCGGTTTACGCCGCGTTCTCCGGTGACAACCGGGAGTTCGACACGAACGTCTTCCGCTTCCGGTACCAGTCGCTCGTGACTCCGGAGTCGGTGTTCGACTACGACATGGCGACGCGGGAGAGGCAGCTACGGAAGCAGACGGAGGTCCTGGGCGGCTACGACCCGGCGCGATACGTGTCGGAGAGGCTGCGGGCCCGCGCGTCCGACGGCACGGCGATCCCGATCTCGATCGTGTATCGCCGCGGCGTCAAGCGGGACGGCGGCAACCCTCTGCTCCTCTCGGGATACGGCTCCTACGGGGTTTCGAACAACGCGACGTTCTCCTCCAATCGCGTGAGCCTTCTCGATCGAGGAGTCGTTTGCGCGATCGCTCACGTGCGCGGCGGCGGCGAGATGGGAAAGAAGTGGCACGACCAGGGCCGCATGTTCGCCAAGAAGAACACGTTCACCGACTTCATCGCGGTCGCCGAGCACCTGATCGCCGAGAAGTGGACGTCGCCCGACCGTCTCGCGATCGAGGGGGGGAGCGCCGGCGGCCTCTTGATCGGCGCAGTCGTCAACATGCGCCCCGACCTCTTCCAGGCGGCGATCTCGCGCGTGCCGTTCGTGGATGTCATCAACACGATGCTCGACCCCACGCTCCCCCTGACGGTCGGCGAATTCGAGGAGTGGGGCGACCCGCGCGTGCGCGAGCAGTACGAGTACATCCGGAGCTACAGCCCCTACGACAACATCGCCGCGAAGGCGTATCCGGCGATGCTGGTGAAGACCTCCTTCAACGACAGCCAGGTGATGTACTGGGAGCCGGCAAAATACGTCGCGAGGCTGCGGGCCACGAAGACCGACTCGAACCCTCTGATCTTCAAGGTCAACATGGCGGGAGGTCACGGCGGATCGTCGGGTCGCTACGACAAGCTGCGGGAGACGGCGTTCGACTACGCGTTTCTGCTGAAAGAGCTCGGGGTCGGAGAGGTGGGTCCGAGCCCCAGCTCCGGAGTGGGAACAGGCTCCGACCGCTAGAATCGCCCGAGCCACCATGTCGCTCCCCCCGGGCACCCGGCTGGGTCCCTACGAGATCGTCACGCCGATCGGCGCGGGCGGCATGGGCGAGGTCTACCGGGCGAGAGACACCCGGCTCGGCCGGGACGTCGCGGTCAAGGTCCTTCCGGCGTCCTTTTCGACCGATCCCGACCGGCTGCGCCGCTTCGAGCAGGAGGCGCGCGCCGCGGGCGTGCTGAACCATCCCAACATCACCGCGGTGTACGACGTTGGGACCGTCGACGGCACTCCGTACGTCGTCACCGAACTCCTCGAAGGCGAGTCGCTGCGAAGCCGGCTCGGCGGCGGTCCTCTGGCTCCGCGACGCGCCACGGAGTACGCGGTCCAGATCGCGCACGGTCTGTCGGCCGCGCACGAGAAGGGAATCGTCCACCGGGATCTCAAGCCCGAGAACCTCTTCGTGACGAAGGACGGGCGCGTCAAGATCCTCGACTTCGGCCTCGCGAAGTTGACGCAGTCGAACGTGGGCACCGCGCACACGAACCTTCCGACCCTGCCGGCGACCGCGGACACCGAACCGGGGGTCGTTCTCGGCACCCTCGGATACATGTCACCCGAACAGGTTCGGGGCAGGCCGGCCGACGCGCGCAGCGACATCTTTTCGTTCGGCGCGATCCTCTACGAGATGCTCTCGGGAAAGAGAGCGTTTCATCGCGACACGGCCGCCGACACGATGTCGGCGATCCTGCGCGAGGATCCGCCGGACCTGTCGTCGACGAACCGCCAGGTCTCGCCGACCCTCGACCGGATCATCCGCCACTGCCTCGAGAAGGATCCCGAGGCGCGGTTCCACTCGGCGCACGACCTCGCGTTCCAGCTGCAGGTTCCGGCGACCGGTGAAACCTCCGGGATCGACGCGGCGCCCGCGCCGAAGCGCCGGACGTCGCCGGCGCTCCTCGCGACGGGCGCGATCACCTTCGTTCTCGCGGCGGCCCTCGCCGCGCTTCTCCTCCGCCGACCGGCGTCCACGCGGGCGCTGCGCCCCGTGCGTTTTTCGGTGCCGGTCCCGCCGGGAA
>DATIBN010000024.1:0-44785 GCA_035457525.1 Thermoanaerobaculia bacterium
AGGACTTGATCCCGCTCCTCTCCGACGCGAACCATCGCGTCCGGCAGCTCGCTTCCCGCATCCTGCGGACGCAGGACGCCGATCGCGTGGCGGAGGCTTTCCTCCGCTCGTACCAGAACACCTACGGACCCGTGCGGGATCGCGCGCTCGAAGGTCTGCGGGAGCTCGGGCCGCAGTACATCCCGGCTTTTCTCGGGCACGACGAGGACCCCGACCACCGCATCGCGGCCCTCGCGTCGGCGGTGGCGGTGACGCTCCGTTCTCCCGACGTCGTTCCGCACTGCGTCCGATACCTGGCAGGCGATGACTGGTGGCTGCGCGACCGGGCCGCACACGCGCTCGGTGAGCTTCGGGACGAGCGCGGCTTCGAGCCCCTCGTCAAGATGCTCGCGGATCCGGAGTCCAACCTCTCCGCGGCGGCCGCGCTCGGCACGTGGGGGACGCCCCGCGCGCTGCCGGCTCTCCTGGAGGCGTACAAGAAGGGCACGAAGGACCTGCGCCTCGAGATCCTGGATTCGTTCGCGCGGATCGTGGACCGCCGGGTCCCCGGGCTCCTCGCCGGCATCGTCAAGGCGGACCCCGATCCACTCGTCCGCGAGAAGGCCGCCCGGCTCTCCGAGACTCTCGCGGGAGAGAGCGGCCTCGACGGATTCGGGGGGGGACGGGATTTCGCGCCCCACGACTTTGCCGCAACACCGAATCCGACGCTCTCGGACCTCCTCCGCCATGCCCGCGCGATCGGAGCCTCGGACCTGCATCTCTCGACCGGCACGATTCCGCACGTCCGCGTGAATGGACAGCTCTCCGCGCTGCCGATGGCTCCCCCGACGGAAGCGCAGCTCGAGGGCTGGGTCCGGCCGATCCTGACGGAGGACGGCCGGCGCGGGTTCGAGGAGCGCCAGCAGGTGGACTTCTGCCACAAGGACCCGACGCTCGGCCGGTTCCGGACGAACGTCTTCCTGCAGCGCAAGGGGATGAGCGTGGTCTTCCGGCTCGTGCCCTTCGACGTCCCCAACCTCGCCGACATCGGGTTGCCCGAGAGCCTCTGGGAGCTGACGACTTACGGGCAGGGACTCATTCTCGTTACGGGGCCGTCCGGATGCGGGAAAACGACGACGCTGGCGGCGCTCGTCGACCGCATCAACTCGACCGAGAGGTGTCACATCCTGACGATCGAAGACCCCATCGAGTACGTGCACGTCAACAAGGACTCGCTCGTGAACCAGCGCGAGGTGCCGACCCACTCGAACTCTTTCGCGCGCGCGCTGCGGCAGTCGCTCCGCGAAGACCCGGACGTCATCCTCGTCGGCGAGATGCGCGACCTCGAGACGATCTCGCTCGCCATCACGGCCGCGGAGACCGGGCACCTCGTCCTCGCCACCCTGCACACGACCACGGCGTCAGCGACCGTCGATCGAATCATCAACGCGTTTCCGTCCGATCAGCAGGGCCAGATCCGTCAGATGGTCTCCGATTCGTTGAAGGCGGTCATCTCGCAGTCGCTCCTGCCGCGCCGGGACGGAAGCGGTCGGGTCGCCGCCTGGGAGATCCTGCGCAACACGCAGGCGGTTGCGGGTCTCATCCGCGAGGCCAAGACGTTCCAGATCCCGACGGCGATGCAGACCGGCGGCGGCTCCGGGATGATGCTCATGGATATGTCGCTCCTCCGCCTCGTGCAGGACGGCGCGGTCGACCCGCGCGTCGCCTACGACCGCGCGCAGCGGAAGGAGGCCTTCGAGCCGTTTCTCGAGGAAGGGAGCGCCGCGTGAGCGATCTCGCGTCGGCCCCGCGCGAGACCACCGAGAAGGTCTTTCAGGTCGGCGAAGTCGACATCGTCTCGTCCGGTACGAACCGGATCGACCGGTTCCTCGCCGTATTGCCGAAGCGCAACGGCTCGGACCTGCACCTCTCGGTCGGATCTCCGCCGGTGATCCGGATCGACGGAGACCTCGAGCGGATCCGCTATCGGGCGCTGACGGAGGGGGACTTCTACAATCTCGTGGGCCCGATCGCGCCGCCGCGCATCTGGACTCAGTACGGCGAAATGCGCGACGTGGACTTCGCCTACCAGATGGGGGCGGAGGCCCGTTTCCGCGTGAACCTCTTCCGCCAGGAGCGCGGCTCGGCCGCGGTGTTCCGCCTGATCCCGGCCCGGGTTCCGACGGTCGAAGAGCTCGAGCTCCCGCGGTCGGTGGCGGACCTCGCATCGGCCGGCCGGGGACTCATCCTCGTGACGGGGCCGACCGGAAGCGGAAAATCCACGACGCTCGCGGCAATCCTCGACCGCGTCAACCGCCGGATGTCCCGCCACATCGTGACGATCGAGGACCCCATCGAGTTCGTCCACACGAACGACCGGTCGATCTTCACGCAGCGCGAGATCGGCCCCGACGTGTCGAGCTTCGCCGAAGGGGTCAAGGCCGCGATCCGCGAGGATCCCGACTGTCTCCTCGTCGGCGAGATGCGCGACCTCGAAACGATGCGGATGGCGCTGACGGCGGCGGAGACGGGGCTCCTCGTGTTCGCCACCCTGCACACGAACTCGGCCGCGAAGGCGGTCGATCGGATCATCGACGCGTTTCCCGCCAGCGAACAGGAGCAGATCCGCATCGTCCTCGCCGAGACGCTGCGCGCCGTGGTGGCGCAGCAACTGCTCAAGAAGAGGGTGAGCGGCCGCATCCCGGCGTTCGAGGTCCTCCTCGGTTCGAGCGCGCTCTCCAACGCCATCCGGGAGTCGAAGACCTCGCAGATCAACAACCAGATCCAGACGGGCCGCTCCCGCGGGATGATCTCGATGGACCAGTCGCTCCTGGAGCTGGTGCGCGCCGGTCACGTCGATCCCGAAGCGGCGCTCGACCGGGCGTTCGACCGCGAAAACTTCCGGGCGAACCTCGCGACTCTCGCGAAGGAGAGCGGGTCGGGCCCCGACTCTCAACGCACGAGCTCGTAGACTCCGTACGCGTCGTCGCGGTATCGCAGCCGCGCCCGCGACGCGAAGAGTTCCTTCAGCATCGCATCGGTCCGTGGTCCGACCTCGACCACGTATTCCTTCTCGAGCATTCCCGACGGAGGCGGATCGGCTCCGCGGACTCGATACCACGGCCGATGGATGACGACGTGGGTCACACCGAGCCGTCGCAGCTCCCCGGCGAACGCGTCCGCCGTCGGAAACCGGGCGAGGTACTTCGAGAGACGCGGCCCGTCGAGATTCCCGGCAGCGAACGCCGCCCGGTCGAGATCGAACGTGCGGTTCTCCCCGATCAAGAAGATCCGGCTCGCAGGGGGGGTGAAGCGCGCGATCCACGCGTACGGGCGCGCGAACTCCCGTGTGCGAAAACGATATTGCTCTTCGGTCTCCCGACCGACGACGTAGGGCCCCGGATCGTAGGACTCGACGAAGACGTAGCCGACGAGAACGAGCTGACCGCAGAGCGCTACAGCCGCCCCGACCGCGAGGAGGAGGTGCAGCGGCCGCGGAGACTCGCGCCAGAGTCGAACGGCGGCCGACGCCCCCAGCAGGGCGAGAGGCACGAGCGCCGTCATCCAGAGCCGGGAGAGCGGAGCCACCGTGACGAACACGAGAAGCTGGGGGAAGGAAATTGCGAAGAGTTCCCGGAAGGGACGCCCGCGGCCGCGCAGCGCGAGGGGCGAGGCGAGCACGCAGAGCGGCAGGAGGATTCCGAGCGAGTCGTCCACTATGTCTCGATGGAAGATGTCGACCCCCTGGAGAAGAGTCCCCCAGCCGCTCGCCGCTGCCCCGCGGAATCTCCCCACGTCGGGACTCTCCGGCAGGAGAAAGGGGGCGACGGGCGAGCCGGTCCAGACCAGATTTCGGAAGTAGAAGAAACCTCCGAAGACGACGAGGATCGCAGCGAACCCGAGCACGAGGCGACCGAGAGGAGCGCGCCGCCGGCGACCCTCGAACACGACCGCGACTGCAAACGCGACGAGCCACAGGAGGGCCGTATACCGGGCGGCGAGAGCTCCGGCCAGCGCGAGGACGGAAACCGCCGCGTCGTTGGAGTGTTCCGTCTCCCGGAAGGAGAGCCAGCGCTCGTACGAGAGCAACAGCAGTCCGACGACTCCCCAGTCGGGCCACCCCCATCCCGCGATCAGCATCCAGGCGGGAGTCCACGCCACGACGGTCGTGCCCCAGAGACCGGCGGGAGGATCGAGACGATCCCCGAGCCGTCGAAGGATTGCGAGGGTCATCAGGTACAGCGCGAGGTGCACGAGCTTCGCGGCGATCCCTCCCGACATCACGAGCGCCGGCAGGCTCGCCAGGCCCAACGCCGAGGGGAAGTACGAATGCGAGTTGAGCGGCAGCTCCACCATCGCCCCGTGCAGCACGTAAGCCCGGGGAATTGCGAGCTTGTAAACGAGCTCGTCCGGCGAGGCCACGGGGGTCGTCGCGCCGAGAATCGCAATCGCCACGGGAGGTCCCAAGAGGAAGATGTCCCGGACCGAGAGGCGCATCGTCGGAGACGGGCGCCGACGGAGAAGGATGAGAGCTCCGAAAGCCGCGAGAACCAGGGTCAGGATCGCGACGACCGTCTCGAAGGGCACCCGAAGGAGAGCGACGGCCCCGAACAGCGTGCCTTGAACGGGGATGCCGACGACCAGGCAGTCGAGGACGGCGGGCGGAGGCTCCGGATGGGATGGCCGGGGACGTCCTCCCAGCCGGGTGAGCGCCGCGCGCGCCAGGTCGACCGAACCCGCTCCGCAGGCGAGGGACGCGAAGAGCGCGAGCACGGCCGCCGCGAGCGGCCGGGCCAGTCGGACGAGAACGATCTCCGCCGGAGAGAACCGGCCGAAGAAGACCGTCGCGAAAATCCCGCCGAGCAGCAGGAACAGAATGGCGGCGACGAGCACGGCCGCGCGCGGGCGCGGTGTCATCGAGTGGCGGGCAGCCGGAGCGTGAAGACGGCTCCGCCTCCCGGGCGGTCGGAGACATCGACGGTCCCGCCGTGGAGCTCGACGATCCTCGCGACGATCGCGAGGCCGAAGCCGGAGCCGCGCGGTTTCGTCGAGTAGAACGGGAGGAAGATCTCCTCGCGGAGCGACGCGTCGATCCCGGCGCCGCGGTCACCGACGGCGAGAAAGGCCTCGTCCCCTTCGCTCCAACCCGTCAGGCAAATCGCCGAGGGCTCGCCCCGGCGCTCCGGGTCGGTGGCCTCCACCGCGTTACGAAGCAGGTTCACGAGCGCGCGGCGCAGGAGAACCTCCGAGCCCGAGACGGTGGGAAACGAGCCGTCGAGCGCCACGTCGACGCCCGGAAAGGCGGTCTCCGTTTCCGCCGCCGCGGCCGCCGCCACGCTTGTCAGGTCGACGGGCTCCGGGGCGAACGCTTCCGGCCGGGCGAACAGGAGAAAGTCACTGGTGACGCGGCTCATCTCCTGGGCCTCGCGGCGGATCGCCTGAAGGTGCTCGGCTGCCCGGTCGGGGTTCCGCAGGGCGAGGTCGGCGAAACCGTCGATCGCGGCGGCCGCGTTTCGAAACTCGTGCGCCGCGCCGGCGGAGACCTGGCCCAGATCCGACAGGTGCCGCGTCAGCGCGATCCGCGCCTCCAGACGACGCATCTCGGTCAGGTCCGTGAACAACGCGAGGACGCCGAGGAAACGCCCGTCGGCGCCCTCAGCGGGCGTCACGGTCACGCCGAAGGAGCGCATCTCCTCTCCCGCCGTCCAGTGGATCTCCCTCCGGCCGACGGGATGGCGATTCGAGAGCACCTCCGCGAGCAGGTCGCGGAACTCGGGAGCGCCCGCGAAAGTCGTCTCGAACTGCTGGCCACGGAAGTCCCCGCGAACGCGGAGGATCTCGCGCCCTGCCTCGTTCAATTCGACGACCTTTCCCTCGGAATCCAGGGAAAGGAGACCGGTGGGCAGGTTTCGCGAGAGGAGGCGCGCGGCGGTCTCGAGGTCGTCGGCCCTCGCCTGGAGCTCCCGTTCTTTCTCGCGGAGAGCCGAAATCGTGGCCTCGAATCTCCCGACGAGAAACTCCCGCTCGTCGGCGGACTCCGCGCGACTGGCGGGCGCCGCGGCCGGCGCGCCCCCGGCGGCGGCGATCAGCCGGTCGTACGGAGAGAGCAGCGATCTCAGATAGAACCCGGCGAGCACCACGAGCGCCGCGCCCGCGACGGGGACGACGACGGTCAGGGCGCTGGCGAGGGACCGCAGCGCCGCCCCGGGGCCCGGATCGAGCGCGAGAGAGACCGCGCCCTGCGGCGTCCCGGCGGTCGCGAGAAGAAGGGTCGGGCTCTTTCGCCACGTGAAGACGATCCGTCCCGGATCGGGCCGCGGAACCGGGAGCGTCTCGGGAGCGTCGATCTCGGGTCCGACGGTCCGGAGGCGCCGTCCTTGACCGTCGTATACCGCCACGTACACGACGTCGCGATCGAGGGCCGCCTTGCGGATGGCGACGCTCGCCTCGTCCTCGGACGCCGCCGCGGAGAGCGGAAGGCGCTGGAGGAGATCGGCGGCGCGTCGCTCGACCGACTCGCTCGCCCAGTCGACCGCGCGGCGGAAAAAGAGCAGCGTGAGGAGGTTCAGAAAGAGGATGAGAAGCAGAGCGACCCAGAGAAAGAGGCGGGACTCGCGGCGGAAGGTCCTCGGGACCGTGCTCATGCGCGCACGACCCCGGCGGCGAGCGCGCGGGAGCGCACGAGCCTCCGGACCTCCTGGAGGAGCCAGAGCGCGACGGAGAGCCACACGAGCTGTCCCATCCATCGACCGCTGCCGGGGAGCCCGAAGTGGGAGCCGAGAGTCCAGGCCATCGTCGTTGCCGTGCAGAGAAAGTAACCCATCCCTCCGGTCAGGGCTCCGACCGTGAGCGGCCAGACCGCGTACTGGGTCCCGAAGCCGGGCGCGAAGAAGAGCAGCACGAGAAACAGGACGAGGCACGCCCGGACGAGGTCCGGTTCCTTTCGCAGCCGCCATGCAGCGAAGAGTCCCGCGGCGAAGCAGACGACGGCAACGGGTCGAGCGAAACGCTCGTCGAAGAGGACGAGCTCCGACAGGCCGTAGGACCGGGGAACGCCTCGGTAGAAGAGGACGTTGTCGCGGATCGCGCGCCACTCTCCGAGAAAGGGAAGGAAGAGCGCCGCGACGACGGCATAGGGGATGAGAAGGGTCGCGCGATTCCGAACCCTCTCGAACCACAGGATCGGGTGGAGTGCCGTGATCTGCTTCGCCGCGATCGAGAGCGCGAGAAACAGTATCGGCCCGGCGGGGCGAGCATCCGTGCCGGCCGGTGTCGCGAAGATCGCCAGGAGGAGGAAGAGGAGGCTCAGGCTGTCGAACTGACCCTGGAAACCGGTCGCCCAGATGCTGACCGGGTTCGCGAGAAAGATCGCGGCAGGTTTCCACGGATCGATTCCTCGGCGCGCGGCGATCCTCCACAGCACCGCCGCGGAGAGGAGGTCGACGCCGGTCAGGAGCGTCCGCAGCAGTCCCCCGAACGAAACGCCCGCGGCGCGCGATGCCCGGTCGACCGCCAGGACCACGCCCGCCCAGACCGGCGCGTAGTTGTTGAGCGACGTTCCGTAAAGTCCCTCCCCGCGATCGAACGCGGCGGCGACCGCCGAGTAGTACTCGAGCTCGACGCCGCCGGGCGTTTTCCAGGCGAGTCCGAGACGGGCGAGGAGCCCGAAGGCCGCGAGGCCCAGGAACAGGAGGGACCGCAGCCCGTTTCTCGTCACGCCGCTTTCGTTATCGGGACATCGAGCGGTAGAGCTCGACGATCGTGGGCCCCCAGAAGAACGCGGCGATCGCTCCGAGGGCGAGGAAGACTCCGAACGGCAGCGCCGTCTGGAGGGAGCCTCGTCGGGCGAGAACCAGAACGAGGCCGACGAGACTTCCGGCCACCGACGCCAAGAGCACCGTCAGCACCACGCCCGGGACGCCGAGGAGAGCGCCGGCCATTCCGAGCATCTTCACGTCGCCCATTCCCATCGCCTCGACCCCTCGGAACTTCTCCCAAAGAAAGGCGAGCAGGTAGAGGCCGCCCGCACCCAGGAGGGCGCCGCCGATCGCGGAGACCGGGGTCCGCATCTGGGAGAAGAACGAGAGAGCGACCCCGACGACGATGCCGGTCAGCGTGATGCGGTCGGGGAGGATCCGGAACTCCGCGTCGATCGCCAGCAGCGCGATGCACGCCGAGGTGAGGAACGCACCCGTGGCGAAATCGGCCCACCCCGGCGCGCGCAGCAGGACCGCGACCCACAGCGCTCCGTTGGCGAGCTCGACGGCCGGGTAGCGGACCGCGATCGGCGCGCGGCAGTCGCGACACCGGCCGCGCAGGACGAGCCACGACAGGACCGGAACGTTGTCGTACGGGCGAACGGGCGCTCCACACGCCGGGCAGTGCGAGCCGGGAAAGGCGACCGACTCGCCCCGGGGCAGGCGATGGATGAGGACGTTGACGAAGCTCCCGACGACGAGACCGAACAGAAGAACGGCGACGACGAGGAACGGCGGCGTCCCGATCCCGGGACCCAGGTCGCTAAGCGTCATCGCGCGCGGCCCACGCGGATCGGCTCCCCCTGGTACGCCAGAAGGAGCATCGTCAGGAGCGCCGCGACCGAGATTCCCGCGCCGATCGTAAACGCGGTCGGGCGGTAGAGAAACGTGACGCGGTGGGACCCCGCCGGGAGCGCGACCGCGCGGAACAGGCCGTCGGCCCGGAGGATCTCGAGCCTCCGCCCCTCCTCCTCGGCGACCCACCCCGGATAGAAGAGGTCGGTCAGAACGAGAAGGCCCGCGGTGTTCGTCGCGACCTCGGCGACGACGCGCTCGGGTCGGTCCTCGGCGAGACGCGCGACGAGAATCGGGGAACGCTCTCCCGGCGGGGGCCGCGGCGAGGGGTCGCGTTCGAGCAGGACCTCTCGAGCGACGTCGACCTCCCCCGACGCCGACCGCATCCAGGCCCGGACCGGGTCCGGTTCGACGCGATAGGAGCGAGCGAAGGAGAGCCGCGGCCGGTACGGAGCGATCGGCGCGCGGTAGAGCTCCCCGGTCCGCCGCGACGGAACGTTGCCCGGCCGGAACGGGCTCCACAATACCCGCGCGCTCACGGGGCCGGCCGCGCGGACCGGATCGGCCGCCGCGTCGATCGACTCCGCGATCGAGCGCGCGCCGCGGGTCGGAAGGGCGGCCGCCGTTCGCACGAGGCTGACGTCGAAGAGCAGATTCGTGTATCCCGCGAGCGCTTCTCTCTGCCGCGCGAGCGTCGCCGGGCCGAAGGTCGCATCGCGCACCACCCACGCCGAAAGCGCAGCGGGCGGCGGGGTGAGGACCCTCCCCGTCAGCTTCCCGAGAACGTCGTGCGTCGGCGGGCGCCGGCGGATCTCCGACTCCGGCACGAAGGTGAAGAGAGGACGATTCGCGGCGGCGAGCGTCGCCGTGAGCGACAGCGCCGCCGCTGCCGCGAGGAATCCTCCGGCGGTCTCGCGGCGCCCGGCGCCGACCGCGAGAAGAAGGAGGAATGCGGCGCCGGCGATGGACGCGATCCGGAGGAGAGGCGGCGCCGAACCGAGGAGGGCGATCGCGACCGCCACCGCCGCGAGCGCCGGCAGCACGATGCGCAGGATCTTCCCTTCCCGGCGGAAACGGATCGTGTCGAGACCGAGTCCCCCGAGAGCCGCCAGGGCGAAGACCGACATCGAGAGGCCCTTCTCCGGATATCGCATCCGGTCGAGGGGAGGAATCGCCCGCAGCCACGAGCCCGGCGGCCCGGCCGCCGCGACGAGCAGGCCGGCGAGCGCGATTGCCGCGAGCAGGATCACGAGCGCGCGCCGCTCCCGCTCGAGGAAAGCCGCGGCGGCCGCGGCGAGCACGAGAGGGCCCAGGAAGAGCGACGCGATCCAGAACGTGCGGGGCGGGCCCTGCGGCGACACCAGCGCTGCCGCCAGGGCCGTGACGGGGACCGCGCCGGGCTCGCGCTCGGCCACGGCGAGCGGCTCGCGACGGTCCGAATGGAGCGCGAGCTCTCCCATCGGAACGAGGACCCATGCGGCGAGCGCGAGCCCGAGCACGATCGCGCCGCCCGTCCGGAGAGGGGACTTCCCGCGCGAATCGGCCCAGGGACGGTCGGTGTCGGGCCTCGGAAAGAACGACAGGAGGAGGGCGATCAACACCGTGACAGCGGAGATCTCGGGGCTGCCCGCCATCGCCTGCAGGCCGACCAGTCCCGCGAGCGCCAGCCGCGAGCCGCGGGTCCTCGCGCCGAACCGCGCGAGCCACGCGATCGCCGGCAGGTAGGCCCAGGCCCCGAAGTGGTTCCAGAACGCCGAGAGCGATGCGGAGTATCCCGACGCCGCGAACGCGGCGGCTCCGAACAACGCCCCGGAGTCGGAGACCCCTTCCCCCTTGAGGAATCGACTCATGCCCCACGCGCCGACCGCGAAGTGGAACAGGAGGAAAAGGATTGCCGCCGCGCCCGGCCACGGCAGGAGGAAGAAGACGTTCGGCGGGTAGAAGACGCCGGACTGGCCGTTGGCGAGCCACGGCTCCCCTCCTCCCGAGAGCGGGTTCCACAACGGAATCTCGCCGGCGAGGAGGCGGTCGGCCGTGTAGAGCTTCAGCGGATAGAAGAAGTCGCCCTGGTCGCGGAAAGAGGGCGCGAGACGTGCGAGGAGCGCCGGCCCGAACCAGAAGAGCGGGGGGAGCATCGCCGCCGCCGCCAGGACGCTCGACAGCCGACGGCGCAAGGGCACGAGAGATTGTAGCGGTTGTTTCCGCGAAGTCTCGAAGAGCCGTGGAGACGGGTGCTACGATCGAGTCGCCTCATGACGGATGCAGGCCCGGACGTTTGCATCGCGTGATCCCGGTCGCGCTCCGCCGGTGGTGGCTCGTTCCACTGCTCGTCTGCGTGCTTCGCGGACTTCCCTTCCTTCTGACGCAGCAGCCGGACCCCTCGCCGGCCGAGGCCTGGATTCCCACGGGCTACATCCCGAAGGATTTCCTCGCGTACGTTTCGTTCCTCCGGCAGGTGCCGGACCAGCATCGCGTCCTGTTCGTCAACCCTTTCACCACCGAGCCGCAGGAAGGGCGCTTCTTCATGCTGTTCCTGTTCTTGCTCGGCTGGATCTCCCGCGTCACCGGCCTCGATCCCTTCCTGACCCTCGAGCTCTCCCGGATCCCGATGCTGTTTCTGTTTTTCTGGTTGCTGGCCCGCTTCGTCGGGCGGCTCTTCGACGACCCGGCGCGCCAGCGGTGGGCGTTTCTCCTCGTGGGCCTCTCGGGGGGGATCGACATCCTCGCCAAGCTCGCACGACCGTGGCTTCCGGAGGGGACGAGCGCCGTGGTGTCCCGGGACCTCTGGCACGTCAATGGGTGGACCACGTTCGCCGCCTTCTACAACCCGCTCTGGATCGCGGGCCTCGCTCTCTCGCTCTCCGCGCTCGCGCCCTTGCTCGATCCGGCACGGCCAGCCGACCGGCGCACGGTCGCGCGCCTTTCAATCGCGGTTTTCCTGCTCCACTGGGTTCACGTCTACTCCGAGATCGTGGTCCTGGCCGTCGCGGTCGTTCATCCCCTCGTCACCTGGGCGCTCGGCGAACGCGTTGATCGCGTGCGGACTCGGCGCCTGGCGATGGCGGTCGGGGCGCCGCTCGCGGTGAACACCGCGATCACGCTCTGGCAGCTCCGGGACTCCGTCTTCGCGAGCTCTTCGGGCCAGATTCTCGGACCCCAGCAGCTGTCCGTTTTCTGGTATCCGCTGACCCTCGCGCTCGTGGGCGCCTTCGCGCTCCGTGGGATCGCCCTGCTCGCCCGCGAGAGCCATCCGTGGCGGACCGCTCTCGTTGCCTGGATCGCGGCGGTCGTCTTTCTCCACTCCTCCCCCGTGGTGAACGGCTATCACTTCGTGTTCCATCTCCACCTTCCCGTGGCTCTCGCCGCGGCTCCGGCCGTGGCCGCCACCGTGTCGCGGTTCACCGAGACGGGCCGACGGGTCGCGCTCGCGCTCGTCCTGGCTGGACTCTTCGCTTCCCCGCTGGCGATCACGTGGGAGGCCATGCGGGACGTGTACCGCGACAGCGTCGTCCCCCGCCCATACCTCGACGTCGCCCGGCGCCTGGGGAGAGAGCCGCCGGGAAACGTCCTCGCCCCCTGGCAAATCGGCCACCTGATTCCGGCCTACGGTCCCCAGCGATCGTTCGTCGGGCACTGGTTCATGACTCCGAAATACAGCGCCCGGGTCCGGATCTACGGGGAGCTCGTCGGCGACCCGCGCCGTACCGGCGACCTGCTGACGCTGGTCGGGCGCGAACGAATCGGGTACATCGTCACGCCGCGCTCGGAGGAGGCAAGGCTCGCCGCCGCCTTCGGTGAGCGTGTCTCGCGCACGCTGACCGTGGACGGCTTGAGCGTGCTCGTGATCGGGCCCGAGCCGCCGACGTCAGAAGACCGTTCCCGTTGAAAGCGATCCCTTCTCTCGATTCCTCCGAACCGGTGTCCGCGCGCGTCCCGTCCGCGCTGCAGGCTGCGGCCGGCGTCGCGTTCGTCTTTCTTCTCTCCTTCGGCATCCGGATCGCGAATCTTCCCGTCGCGTTCGTCAACGGTGTGCCTCAGTTTGCTCCCTTCGACGACATGTACCACGCCAAACGGATCGTCTATTCGGCGGCGCACCCGCTCCGGGTCCTTTCCTTCGATCCCCATCGGGGGGTCAGCGGAGAATTCTGCCCCTGGCCTCCGCTGTACGACATGACGGCCGGCCTGGCCGCCCGTGCGCTCGGGGGCGGTACCGCGGTTGCCGTGCTCTCCCGGGCGGCGTGGCTTCCGCCGATCGTCGCGTCATTCGTGGCGGCGCTCGTCACGTTCGGGCTGACCCGTCGGTTCGGACTTCTGGCAGGTCTCCTGGGAGGATCGGGTGCCGCTCTGTCGGTCTATTCTGTGGACAAGTCCCGGCTCGGCGCGATCGATCACCACTTCCTGGAGTTTCCCCTGGTCCTCGGCATCCTGCTCGGGGTCATCGGAGTCACGCGCGCGCGCGATCCCCGCTCGGCGCTGCGGTACGGGGGGCTCCTGGCGGTCGCGATCTCGCTCGCCCTTTTCGTGCAGCCGGCGCTCGTTCTCGCCGCCGGAATCGCCCTTCTCTCCGTCCTCCTCCTCGGCCGCGGCGAACCGATGCCCCTTCTGTCCGCGGCCGTCGGCTTCGGTCTGTCGGCCGCGCTCGTGTTCGTCTATCGCCTCGTCCAACCGGACGGCTATCCCGACAACGAGTGGTTCCTCGGCTTTCCGCACGCCGCGCTCCTCGTGGGAGCGGCCGCGGCCTGTGCCGGACAACTCTGGCTGCTCCGCCAGAGCGCGCACCGAGCCGCCGCGTTCCTCGGCGCCGTCGCGCTCGGAGCTCTCGTGACCGCCGCCGTTCCGACCACGCTCCCGGCGCTGACCGGAGGGGCGCAGTTCTTCGGCGGAGACGCATGGCTGCGGTCGATCTCGGAGTTTCAACCGCTCTTCCTCCGCGCGGACGGCACCGGGCTGGCCGACTTCGCCGATCTCGGGGGGGGCGCGCTGCTCGTGCTGCCGATGCTCCTCGACCGGCGGTGGCGGAGCGGGTCGCGCGCCACGCTTCTCCTCTTCACGGCGACGTATCTCGCCGCCGCCCTGTCCTCCATGAGGTTCCTCGCAGTCGCCGCGCCCCTGCTGGCGGTGGCCGGCGCCGTTTTCTGTGCGGACCTCCGAAGCGCGGGATTTCGGCGGCTTGCCGTCGCCGCGGCCGCGGTCCTGCTCCTGCCCGGCCTGGTGTTCTCGGTGCCCCGCGTCGTCCGGCCGGCTCCGATGACGGCGGAGGAGGGCCTGCCGATGGTGCAGGCCGCCCGGGGCATCGGCCGGGCGACCGCTTGGTCCGGCGCGGTCCTGCCCCCGTGGTCCTGGGGGCACCTCTTCAACGTGGTTGCGGGCCGGCGCGTTCTCCTCGACAACTTCGGAAGCGCGAGCGCCCCGACCGAATTCGCCAACTCGACGGGGATCACTTTCGTCACGCGCGAGACGATGCTCGCCGATTACTGCTCCCGGCACGGCGTCCGCTTCCTCGTGCTCGACGATCCGCTCCCTTACTTCGCTGCGCGCGTGGACATGAGCGGCTTCCCGCGTTCGGCGTACGAGCGGCCGGTCGGGTCGGGTGAGCCCACGCGCCTCATGCGTTCCACGTTCTGGTGGAGGGCGTATTTCGAGGGGGGGCGCGCGCGCCCGGACCTCGGCTCGGCCGGCGCCCCCTTCCGCCGCTTCCGCCTCGTCCGCGTCGAGACGGAGCCGGAGAGCGTCCGGCGCCGGACCGCCGTGCAGATCTGGGAGCTCGTTCCCGGCCGCTAAAAAAAACGGTCCCGATTTCTCGGGACCGTCAGGAGAGAAGGAACGAGTTTCTTAGTTCTGGGTACCTTCCGGCCAGTTGATGAACCCGCCGTTGGAGTAGACGATGTCGTCGTTGAAGTTGGTCGTCGTGAGGCACGTGAAGGTCGTGGCTTGGTTGTCGCGACCCTTGGAACGGAAACCATACTGCTGGTTGGGCGTGTCCGTCTCGTAGAGCATGAAGTTGCCCCAGCCGTCCACGCGGACCGGGTTCGCGATGTAGGTCGGCGCGAGGACCGACAGCGAGTCGCTGTCCAGGGCGGCGTCGATCGCGGTGAACTTGCCCGTGCAGTCGCCCGAGGGATAGATGTTGTTGTCCACCGCATAGGCCTCGACGGCCGTCGCCATCGTGCGGATGTCCGACATCGTCCTCTTCTGCTTGCCGCGCTGCACCGCGTTCAAGAGGTTCGGAATCGCGATCGCGGCCAGGATGCCGATGATCGCGATGACGATCAGCAGCTCGATCAGAGTGAAACCGGATTCCCGCTTCTTCATCATTCCTCCTAGTTCAGGGCCCTTTTTCGACTTCTTTCCCTTTTCAGCTCGGCTTCGAGCGAAATTCTGAACAGTTTGCCTCGCAAGGAGGGGGCCAGTCGGAAACGCCTCTAAGTCTTTTGAAATCAAGTTCTACGACTTTAGTATAACGCAATCTTTTGTCACTTTTCCGAACGAAGTGGTGACAATGATTCCGAGTCTCCGGGAGGGATCCCCGCCAGGGCAAACTCTTCCAGGACGTCCTCGAAAAGGGCCACTCCCTTGATGAGATCCCGCAGGTAGACGCGCTCGTTGGCCCCATGGCGGCGGACCGCGTCGGTGATGTTCATCGGGATCGTCGAGTAGCCGTACGTCGGGTACCCCTTCTGCCGGAGGTAAACCGAAGTCGTGTAGGCGGAAAACGTGGGCAGAGGGCCGAACGGCACCCCCGGGTAATGCGCCTCCGTCACCCGCCGGAGAAGCTCGGTCAGGGGCGTCGGATAGGGACTGGCCGACGTCACGCCTCCCGAGAAGTCGTGGGACACCCGGATCCCGAGGCGGGAGGCCTCCTTCCGGATGCCGTCGAGATAGGGCGTGGGATCGACGCCGGGGGGCGTCGAGACGACCACGAGGGACAGGAAGTCGTCCGGTGGATAGAAGACGGGGCCCGCCCAGAAGGCCCGGGGGACGAGAAAGCTCGCGTATCGGTCGGGCAGTATCGCGAGCTCCGCCGGGTTCCGCCGCACCCGGTCGAGGTGCCGGAGCGGATCCGTGAGCGGGCTCGTCAGGTGGTTGGCGAGCATGTCGAAACCGATCTTCACGTGCGGGTGGATGTCGACGTCCGGCGCGTCGAGCTTGCTCCACTTCGCGGCCAGCTCTTCGAGCGGCTCGCGCGACGCCGCCTCGAGCTCGGCCGTGGCGTAGCCGGCCTGGACGGTCTCCGTCCCCCAGAAACGCGCGTCCCGCAGGACGACCTCGATGTTGCCCCCCTCGTTCAACACGGCGGACACCCCCGCGAACCACTCCGGACGGTGCTCGAGCAGCCACGGCACGCCCCATCGGTGGCCGGTCTCCTCGTCGGCCTCCGCCAGGAAGAGGATGTCCGACCCGGGCACGATCCCGAGGCGTTTCAAGTTCCGGAGCGCCAGGGCCTGCGCGATCGCGAGCGACTTCATGTCGTAGGCGCCCCGGCCGTACAGATAGCCGCGCTGGATCGCGCCGTCGAACGGGGGGGCCTCGGACCACTTCGCTCGATCGACGGGCGCGACGTCGATGTGGTTGAGAAGGAGCAGCGCCCCTTCGCGGCGGTGGCCCGGGAGCCGCGCGAGGAGGCTGCAACGCCGGGGAGCGGGGCAGACGATCTCCGTCTCGATCCCGTCGCAATCGAAAAGGCGCTTCAGGAACTCCGCGCCTTCCTGTTCCCCCCGCTCCTGACGCGTGTCGATCCGCACGTAGTCGCGGAGGAGCCGGACGGGCTCCATCTCGAGCCATTTTTCGGGGGGGCGCGTGATGTCCAGCTCCCATTCGGCCAGGACCGGCTTCTTCCGGCCGCACCCGGCCGGGAGGAGCAGAAGCGCAAGAACCAGGATCTCGAGGAGCCTTCGCGTCATGTCTTTTTCCGCCGGCGTTCCCGCGCGAGGAGAGCCGCCGACAACAGAACGAACACAACCGGACCCCATCGGGAAACGTTCCCCCCCGGAACGAGCTCGCGCCATTCGACGGTGTGCCGGCCCGCCGGAACCGGCACCGCCGAGAAAGCCACCTGCGCGGGAAAATCGGCGACCGGGCGTCCGTCGATGCGGACGGACCGGTGCAGCCAGAAGCCGCGCAGGACGAAGAGCCAGCCCGGATCGGGAGCGACGACGTCCACGACGAGTCGTTCCGGGTCGTTCTGCCGCACGCGAACCTGGCCGGGCCGGGAGCGCCCGCGGCCGCGCGCGCCCGTTTCGACGACGATCTCGCGGAGGCGAATCCCCGGGATCGCGTTCAGCGCGGCCAGCGCGGACGTCTCTTCCGTCCAGGCCTCGGCGAGTCGCACGTGAGGCAGCGCGTCCTTCTGCACGTCCCACCGCTCCACGGCGTCGTTCCCGAATTGCACGTATCCGGGAAGCGGCGGCTGATCGGACAGCCGGACTCCGTACTTCAGGGAGAGGTTCGCGAAAAAGTCGCCGGAGTCGTTGAATCCGGCGGCCACGACGGAGAACCGCCGGAGGCTTTCGACCCGCGAGAAGTCCCCCACGTCGAAGTCGTAGGTGAAAACCATGCCCCGATTCCAGAGGGCGGGCGTGTGGTAGTACCAGAACCGCCGCCCCGCGTCGGTGTACTCGTCATCGCGCCCCGCGAATCGGATCTTCGTCCGGTCGCCGCGGTAGAGGGACTCGCCCAGGGTCCGCCAGGCGTGCTCCGGATCCCGCCGCTCGAGAAGCCGGGCGAACCGGGTGGGAGAAAAGATCTCCTGTTCCGAGAGCGTCCGGGCGATCTTGCGGTTCGCGACGACCGGGACGAGCGTCAGGAGCGCGAGAGAGCCGAGGAGAGCGACCCGGGATCGCCGTGCGAGCAGGACGAGCGCCACCACGGTCACGCCCCAGAGAAGTCCCCCTTCGGCGAGCGCCCCCGGCAGGAGCCGGCCGGCACGCGGGGTCATCTCCGGGAGGCTCGGAATCAGAACGGTCGCCAGCCGTCCGGCCGCGCCCGGACGAAGCGCAGCCGCGACCGCCACGAGGCAGAGAAGAGCCAGGACGACCAGCGGCCACCGCGGATGCGCCGCACGCACGCGAAGCCGATCGAAGGCGAGTCCCGAAAAAATCGCGAGGGAGAGAATCAAGGCGACCGCGAACTTCTCGGGATTCCGCAGGGGCAGAGGCGACTGCAGTCCTTCCCACGCCGGCGGAATGAGGCTCGGAAGAACGGTCACGAAAAGCGCCACCACGGAGAGAGACCGGGCGAATCGCGCACCCCGGTCCGGGGAGCGCCATGCCGTCAGCACGGCGATCACGGCGAAAGCGCCCGCGTAGAGGGAGCCGAAGAGCCCCATCCCCTTTCCGTGAAACAGCGACCAGCCCCACAGCTCGGAGTCCTCCAGCGACCACGTCGCTCCGAAGGGATAGGGGACGACGAGCTCGAACAACCGCAGAGGGTGGACGGAGAAGAAGAGCGACTGGCGCAGGTTCATCCCGAGCACGGCGCGGTTGGTCTCCGGGATCCAGAGCGCCGTCGCGATGATCTGGGGGAGAGCGAGGAGGATCCCGAGCAGGCCGGCGAGACAGAGCAGGACGAACGCGGGGAGCCGCTCGGACCGATTCTCCTCGAGGACGATCCAGAGCAGACAGGACACGGCGGCCATCCCGCTCGTGAAGACGTCGCCCGCGAGAAAGAGAAGTCCGAACAGGAGCGACGCAGCCACGAGCTTCCATGCACGGGAGCCGCCGCGTCGCGCGAAGACGAACACGGTCCAGGGCAGCAGGGTCATGCCCGGCAGGATGTGCGGGTAGAAAACCTCCGAAACCGCCACGCCCGACAGCGCGTACGTGACGGCTCCGATCCAGGCGCCCCCCCGCGACACGCCAAGAGCCCCGAGGAGGAGCATCATTCCGACGCCGGCGGCCAGCCAGTGGAGGACGGGAAAGAGCCGCATCGCTGCGGGAAAAGGAAGGACGGAAAGGAGCGGCCGCACCGGGTAGAGCGCCCCGGCGTTCGGATTGGGGAGGAGCGGCCGGCCGCCCGAAATCTCCGGAGTCCATACCGGAAGCTGGCCCCGGGCATAAGCCTCGTGGACCTTTTTCTCCATCGGAAGGTTGTAGACGACGAGGTCTCTCCCCGTGAAGTTGCGGCGGAAGAAGAGAGGGTCGGAGTACACCGCGAGGATGAGAGCGGCGAACAGCAGTCCGGGAAGGAGGTTTCGACGCCGCGCGGCCGCGGCGGTCTCGGTCAGCGAAACCAAGCGTTGCGCGGGCTTCTGGACTCGGGAGCCTGAGCTTTGAACAACGGTTTAGGATAGGGCATCGGAGGATTCGCGCAAAGCCGGTCCCGCTCCGCCGCGCTCGGAGCGGCCGCCGCCGCCATTGTCCTTTCGCTCGCGGCCCGGGCGTGGCTTCTGTGGACGCGCCCCCTCTGGTTCGACGAGCTCTTCACGATCTGGACCGCGCGTCAGCCTCTGTCCGGTTTGCTCGCGATCCTCGCGAACGACTCGGGGCCGCCCCTCTGGTACGTGATCGAAAAGCCTTTCGTCCTCGTCGCCGAGCGATTCTTTTCGGCGGACGCCCTCGCGCGCGTCCCGGCGTTCCTGGCGACGGCCGGGCTCTTCGCGGGAGTCTCCTCTCTTCCGCCCGGCGCCGCGCGGCGACGCTTCCTGTTCCTCGCCGCCGCGTCCCCGCTCTTCCTCCTGTACTCGGCGGAAGCGCGGGCCTACGGTCTCCTGGCAACGGAGTGTCTCGCGCTCTACCTTCTCACGCTGCGCGGCGCAGAATCGCTGCGTCGTCTCGCCGCCGTCGCCCTTCTCTGCGCGGCCGCTCTCTACACGCACTACCTTGCGCTTTTCGCCGCCGGCTCTCTCGTTCTCGTTGCCCTCGCGGAGAAGCGGACACGGTCCGCGCTCGCGCTCCTCGCGGGTGGTCTTCCGTTTCTCTTCTGGCTGCCGGCCATGGGAGCGCAGCCGCGCGACGCCGTGGCGTGGATGCACGAGACGCCGTCGGAGTTCGTGACGGGCATCCTGTCGGCGCTCGGGGGCGGCGGAGAGGTGCCGTCCCCCTTCGGCCCGCCTCTCCCGCGCCCCCTCGCCGTCGCCGCCGTGGCGATCGCGCTCGTGACGGCGTTTGCCATCGCGCGGCTCTGGCGGACGGACGCCGACGTCCGGCGCGCCGCCGCGTTCCTCGTCTTCTTCCTCGGAAGCGTCGTCTTCGCGTCCCTGGCCCGACCCGTCGCCTTCGCGGGCCGCACGGAGATGGCCATCCTGCCGGTCTGGCTGTGGATCGTCGCGCTCGCCGGTGAACGCAGCCGGGCCGTCCGGATCGCCTCCCTCGCGACCGTGGGAGTCGCCATCCTCTCCTGTGCGTTCCTTCTCGCTCCGCACCGGGAGCGACCGGCCTCGGCGCTCGTTCTCGAGAATATCGAGCGAATGGCGCGTCCCGGCGACGCTCTCGTCGCCGGCGCCCACTTCTACCTGCCGGCGCGTCTCGATGCCGACCGCGGCCGCCTCCGGATTCCGGTTCTCCCCTTTCCCGTGGACCAGGGGGCCCATCCCGGATGGTCGGTGCCGGTCCGCCTCCGTCCGGAAGACGTCGCCGCGGTGGAGGCAGCCCTCGCTCGGTCGGCCCCCGGTTCCCGCGTCTACTTCGAGCTGCCACCGTCGTACGCGGGCGCTCTCCACCGGCTTCTCGACTCGCGCGGCGTCGTTTCCGAAATCGTCCGAACGCCCGAGGTCGTGCTGTTGTCCTGGTCGAGGAGGTAGACCCCGCTCATTCCTTCCGCGCGATCGCGAGCAGCGAGAGACCCCGAGAAGGCGGGCGCTCCTCCTCGCGCCTCAGCATCGGCATCAACAGCTTGAACGCGAGGAGCTGGCCGCGCGGCAGGACCCGACGCCGGAGAACCCGCCCGTTCAGCCACCAGCCGAAGATCCCCGGGCGGTTCACGAACCGCAGATCCTCGAGAACGAAGCCCGCCTCGCGGATCTTCGCGTCGAGCTCGTCCCTCTCGTAACGCCGGAAATGGTGCAGGTGCTCGTCGAGCGTGCCGTACAGCCGGGCGAAGGCCGGCACGAGAAGAACGAGGCGACCGCCGGAACGGAGAGCCTCGCGCATGTTCGCGAGCGTCGCGCGATCGTCCTCGATGTGCTCGAGGACGTTCAGGCATACGACGGTGTCGACGTCGAGGGCGCGGACCTCCTCGCGGGCCGCGGCCTCGAGCGGGAAGCGGTAGGAGGCCACCCGCACCGAGGGGTCATCGCGGAACGTTCCCTTGAGGTGCTCGAGCGCGACGGGGTCGAGGTCCGAAGCGACGAGGAGCTCCCGCCCCTTGAGGTGCCGGGTGATGTTGCCGAAACCGGCTCCGATCTCGAGGATCCGGCGCCCGAGCGCATGCTCGAACCGGGAGACGAGCCAGCGGTTGTAGGGCTCGAGCCGCGCCATGCGGGTGAGCGTGACGTGGCCGACGTTTCGGGGATCCTCCGACTCGCGCAGCCCGTACTTCACGATCGTCGCGAGCGCGGAGAAGGCGTCCTTCCAGCCGATCTTCTTGCCTTCCTCGTACGTGCGCCCGTGGTAGGAGATGGGCACTTCGTAGATCCGGTAGCCGCGCCGCGCGACCTTCGCGGTGATCTCGGGCTCGATTCCGAAGCGGCGCGATTCGACCTGGAGTGACTGGACGACCTCGCGGCGGAACATCTTGTAGCAGGTCTCCATGTCGGTCAGGTTCAGGTTCGTGAACATGTTCGACGCGAGCGTCAGGAAGCGGTTGCCGACCGTGTGCCAGAAGTAGAGGACGCGCCGCGCGCCGCCTCCGAGAAAGCGGGAGCCGTAGACGACGTCGGCGTGACCCGATTCGATCGGCTCGAGCAGTTTCGGGTACTCACGCGGGTCGTACTCGAGGTCCGCGTCCTGCACGACGACGACGTCGCCGGTCGCGTGGCGGAAGCCGACGGACACGGCGGCGCCCTTCCCCTGGTTCTGCGGCTGGAGAAAGACGCGGATGCCGTCCTTCCCGTCGAGCTCGCGGAGGACGTCGCGGGTCCCGTCGGTCGAGCCGTCGTCGACGATCAGGATCTCCTTTTCGACGGGGACGGCGAGGACCTGCGCGACGATCTCGCGGACCGTCTCGGCCTCGTTGTAAACGGGCATTACGACCGACAGTTTCATTGCGTGTCCCGTGTACCGAATCCTGCGTTCCGACTGGGAAGCTCGAAAAGATATATCGAGTATCCGATCCGCCCCGCCGGCCGGCCCCGGGCCTCGACCTCGGACCGGAGGCGGCGGAGCGCCGCCGCAATCGTCTTCTCCCCATGGTACTCGTGGAACTCCGGCCCGACGGCGAGCTGGAACGCCGAGAGCGCGACGAGACGGCCGCGAATCCGCGGGTCCGCCGCGAAGTCGGGCACGCCCGTCCGGTACAGGACGTCGTCCCCGCCGAAGTAGACGATCGTCGCGTCGGCGATCCGCCGGCGCTCCAGTTCCCCCGCCAGCCGCTTCAGGTCGAGGCCCCAGTCGACGTTCGAGTCGGAGAGGATGAAGCGCCCGCGTTCGGGTCCGCCCGCGATCGCGTTGAAGTAGGAGAGCTCGTGCGGATGGATTCGCGCGATCTCGTACGCGGAGAAGAGCGGCAGGAGCGCGAGGAGGAGCGCCGGCGCCCGTCGGGGCAGCGCCGCCTCGGCCGGCTCCGAAACGCGGGCGAAGACCGCCGCTCCCGCGAGGGCGAGCAGCGGATACACCGGCAGCACGTGGCGGATCCCGATGTTGTACGCGGACCCGACCGAGGCGAGGAAGAGCACCGCGACCGGAAGCAGGAAGAGGCGACCCTCTTCCCGGTATTGTCCCGGCCGCCGCAGGAATGCCCCGACGGCGAGAACCGTGACGACGAGAAACGCGATCGTGCTCTTCACCGCGAAGGCGACGAAGAAGTACGACGGGAATCCGTGCACGGAGGTCCTCCCGAAGAGATAGTTCACGCCTCCGCCGACGGAGTTCTGCCGGAGCACCGATGCCAGGCCTCCGAAGTAGTGGGCGAGCGGGCGGGAAAACCCGGCCAGAGACTCGATGGCGGCGGAGACGCCCGGAGCGCCCCTTCCGGCGACCATCTCGTGGATCACGGCGCGCTGGTGCTCCAGATCCATCCGCGCGGTCAGCGGAGCGTAGACGGCGAGGACGACGAGAAGCGCTCCGGCGAAGACGCCGGCGAGTCGGAGAGTCGCCTTCGCGGCGGCCCTTCCCGGGCGCGGATCCCGGCGCGCCGCGACGAGCGACTGGAGAAGGAGGATCGGAAGGAGAAGGATCGCCGAAAACTTGGTCGCGAGCGCGAGGCCGAGGACGACGGCGGCGCCGAGCAGCCGAAGGGGCGTCGGGCGCCGGCGCGTCGACTCCCACGCGAGAACTCCCGCGAGGAACGCGACCGCAGCGGGGACGTCGGTGTGAACGACCCCGGCGTGCGCGACGAGGTTGGGGTCGAGCGCGCAGAGCGATGCCGCGAAGAGGCCCGCTGCCATTCCGTAGCGTGACGCTCCCGCCGCGAAGACGAGAAGGATGAGGAGCGCCAGGACGCCGAGGAACGGCGCGCGCGCCGCGGACGCGATCGCGTCGGGAGAAACGCGGCTCTCGAAGAGGAATGCGTGGCCGAAGTCGGTGAAGCGGATTCCCATCGGGACCTGCGCGGGCGGCGGGGGGAGATCGAGCGTCGCCAGCGCCAGGCCGGCGAGGGTCTTCGCGACCGGCGGGTGCTCGATGTTCACGATCGCGTTCCGGCCGACCACCTCCAACCATCCCGAGAGGATGTGGACGGGCTCGTCGGCGGAGAGCGAGTCGTCCCGGGTGTGGTCCCGGACGAGCCAGAGAGAGACGACGACGAGAGCCACGGCGGCCAGAGCGGTCGCCGCGCGCCGATTCAAAGTGAGGATGCCTGCCCGAGCGGCTTCAGGCGGGCCGCTCCTCCGCCGCCCGATCGCGCGGGGCGTTTTCCTCCTCGCGGGGCGCGGGCGACGGACGCGGCGGCGGCGGCGGCCCGAAGGAGTGCTTGACGAGGGCGCCGAGCGCCGAGAAACCGTCCTTCAGCCGGATCTTCTTCCCCTCCGCCATGGATCGGCCGAAGTAGGAGACGGGCACTTCGAAGATCCGGAACCCTCCCCGCGCGACCTTCACCGTGAACTCGGCGTCCACCCCGAAGCGTTTCGACTCCAGGTCGAGCGACGGGACGACGCGCCGGTGAAACGCCTTGTAGCAGGTGGCCATGTCCGTGAGGTTCAGGTTCGTGAACACGTTCGAGATGAGCGTCAGGAGCTGGTTGCCGACCGTGTGCCAGAAGAACTGGACGCGGCGCTCGGTGCTCCCGAGGAAGCGCGAGCCATAGACGACGTCGGCGCGGCCCGCTTCGATCGGGCGCAGAAGGACCGTGTATTCCGACGGGTCGTACTCGAGATCGGCGTCCTGGATCACCAGGATCTCGCCGCGCGCCTGATCCATCGCCGTGCGCACCGCGCGTCCCTTGCCGAGGTTCTCGGGATGGAGGATGACCCGAACGCCGTCCCGGCCGTTCCAGCGCTCGAGGATCTCCCGCGTGCCGTCGACGGACCCGTCGTCGACCACGAGGACCTCCTTGTCGATGGGAACCCGCGTCACCAGGCGAAGGATCTCGTCGATCGTGCGCGACTCGTTGAAGACGGGGATCAGGACGGAGAGCTTCACGTTCGTCTCCATTATGCGGGCAACCCGTCCCGTATCATGAACGGTGATGGCATCGCGGCGGGCCGTTTTCCTCCTCGGCATCGCCTTCGCGATCCTCGTGGGCGCGGTTCTGCGGCTCGGAACCTATCGTCAACTCCAGGACGGCGCCCGAACCCGGGCGGTCTCGAGCGACGACTACTACCATCTCCGGCGGGCGAGGTTCGCGGTCGAGCATTTCCCCCGCACGATCCTCTTCGATCCGCTGATGAACTTCCCCCGGGGGGGCGTCGCGATCTGGCCTCCGCTCTTCGATCTCGCGCTCGCCGCTCCTCCGCTCCTGCTGCACGGCAGCCGAGCGTCGGTGGAGGCGATCGAGCGCGAAGCCGCGTGGATGCCGATCGTCTTCGCGGCCGGTTCGATCGCGCTCGCCGGTCTCCTCGCCCGGCGCGTTTACGGGGGCCGGGCAGGGCTCGTCGCCGCGCTCTTCGTGGCGATCGCTCCCGCGCACATCCTGTGGTCGCAGTACGGGCACGTCGAGCAGCATTGCGCGGAGTCGTTCTCCGGGCTCGCGGCCCTCGTCGCGTACCTGGCGAGCCGCGAGCGCCCCTCCGACCCGAGCAACACCCGTCGCGAGGCGCTCGCGGGACTCGCGCTCGCCTTCGCCGTCCTCGCCTGGCAGGGCGCGATCTTCTGGGGCGCGATCTTCGCGCTCTCCCTCTTCCTCGAGTCGCTCCTCGCACGACGTTCCGTCTTCCGGGCGGCGGTGCTCACGCTCCTCCTCCCGGCCGCGATCGTCGGGGCGGCGACGGCGGCGTGGACCCGCGGCGTCGAGATGCCGTTCACGTACGTCTCGTTCGGCTACTTCCAGCCGATGTTCCTGCTCGCGATCGCCGCCGGCCTCGCGCTCCTCGACACGGCGGCCGGCGTGGCGCGCCGCTCTCTCTCCCGCCGGGCCCTGGTCTTGCGAGCCGCGCTCGTCGCGGCTCTCCTCGCAGCCCTGATCCCGTTCGCGGGGGAGATTCTCGCGAGCTTCGCCGGCGGAGTGGGCTACGTCGCCGGACGCACGCAGGAAGTCTCGGGGGAAGCGGGCTACGTGTCCTATCCGAGCGCGTGGTTGAAAGGGATCTTCGAAGCGCGCCCGCTCTTCGCCGACGGCATCGGAGGGCCCGTTCGCCAGCTCTCGCTCGCGCTCTTCTTCGTACCTTGTGTCGTCTTCGTATGGGCGCGCCGCGCGCTCGCGCGCCGCCGTCCCGGAGTCCACGTCGCGCTGGTGGTCTGGGCCGTCGTGACCGTCTTTCTCGCCGTCTCCCAGCGGGTGAACGTGTACTACGCCGTCCCGCTGTGCGCTCTCGCCCTGGTGGAGGCGGCTCGGTTCCTGGCAGGGAAGGTCCGGCGAAAGACGCGCCCGCGGGCCCGGCCGTCCCGCGCGCTCGCGGCGCTCGCCGGGATCGTCCTGGCGCTGCCGATGGCCGTCGGAATCCGCGAGGAGCTCGCGAGCGAGCGCGTGCCCGGCTCGGATCTTCTCGCTACGCTCGGGTGGATGCGGCGGACGCTGCCGCACGCGATCGACCCTTACGACGCGCGCATCCTGCGCCCACCGCATCCTCCGGAGCTCTCCCGCGCCGAGTCCGTACTCGCGCCCTGGTCGCTCGGACATCTGCTTCTTTACGAGGCGGAGTTGCCCGTCGTCGCGAACAACTTCGGTTACGGCTTCCTCGAATCGATCCGGTTCTTCCTCGCGGAGTCGGAGGAAGAAGCGCTCGCGGTCGCCCGGCGTCATCGGTCGCGCTGGGTTCTCGCAACCGACCTCGTCCCCCGGATGAACGACTACGCCGGATACCTCGGGAAGGCGCCGCCGCTCGCCGCGAGCGCGGCCGGTCCGACCCCCACGTCCGCCTATTTCCGGACCATGCAGTCCCGGCTGTACGACTTCGACGGTCAGGAGGTGGTGCTGCCCGACGGCGTCGTTCCCGCGCTCACCTCGTTTCGCCTCGCATTCGCCTCGCGGACGGGCATCCGGCGGGGCGAACGCTTCGTCGCGCTCTGGAAGGTCTTCGAGATCGTCGACGCGCCCGGGTCGACCCCGCCCCGCTAGGGGCGCGGTCCGTACATCCGCCAGATCCCGAGCGCCTGGCGCCTCTCGGGCGCGGTCTTCGCCTCCAGCACCACGCGCCGGAGCTCCTCTCGACCCGGATCGCGTCCGGAGTACGCGCCGTAGACGGCCGATCTCCAGAGTCGCGCGCCGTAGCTCGGCTGCGGGGCAACGGCGATCAGGATGGCCAGCGGAAGCAGGCCGAGCAGCGCGGCGACGGGCGGCGAAGGAAGGAGAGGTTTCGCGGCACGGATGGAGACGACGAGCGCCGCAACCGCGGCCGCGGCCGGAAGGACGAGCGAAATCGCGGCTCCCGCTCCGAGAAGCGTGCCCAGGTTCGGCGCGACCCAGCCCCTTTCCAGGAACCACGCGGAGGCCGTGGCCGGCGGCCAATGGACGTCCACCGGAAAGTGAGGAAAGGAGGACGTCACGAGAACGTGCGTCGCTGCCGAGAAGACGGTCGCGGTGAGGAAGAGGCCTCTCGAGAGCGGCGTCGCGAGCGCCCACGGAAGCGCGAGCGCGGTCAGCAGGAGAAGCGGAAGGAGGTACCGGCTGCCGAGGGCCCAACCGCCGTGCCAGTTGGGATAGGCCGCCAGCAGCACGAACGTTCCGACCGCCGCGGCCAGCACGAGGAGTCCCTCGACGCGCTGGCGGCGGTCGCGGCACCAACGCGCGAATCCGACTCCCGCCCACAGGAAGAAGGGGGAGTAGAGCAGGATCCCGCGCGCCGGGTGGAAGAGGTAAAAGAACGCCACCTTCGCGCTCGGCAGCTCGAATCCGAAGAAGCGCCGGCGGGCGAGCTCCGCGTATTCCGGAAACGCCTCCCGAGCGTACGAAGGAAGGAAGGGCGACCCGAAGCACACCGCCTGGTAGATCAGAAGAAGGGCCACGGGGACCGCGGCTCCCGCCGCGAAAAGAAGGAACCGGCCGACCGCTGCGCGCCCGCGGGCGGCGGTGGCGGCCCTCAAGGCGAGCACGACGACGACCGGCGCGACGGTGTACTCCGAGATGAGGGCCCAACCCGCGAGCAATCCGGAAACGACGTCGGCGCGGCGGCGGCGCCCGGCTCTCTCCTCCCCGCCCCCGGCCAGGCCGTCCCAGGCGAGGAAAAGAAGCGCCGCCGTCCACGCATGGCCGAAGAACGAGCGCGCGTAATACAGATAGGGCGTGCCGAACGCGACGGCGAAAGTCAGGAGGGGCGCGACCGGCTCCCAGTCCCGCCGCCGGAGCAGCCGCCTCGCGAAACGCGAGAGGGCGAGGACGCACACGAGCGAGACCGTGAACAACCGGAGAAGAGCGAAGATCGGCGCGTTCGCCGAATCGGGCGCGGGGAAGACGAATCGCAGCATCCGGTAGACGGGGATCGCGGCAAAGGCGAGACCCGGGGCCTTGTTCGAATACAAGCGGCCGCCTGCGGCCGCCTTGTCCTCGTGGTCGCCGAGGACGGCGAGCTGCGAGTCGATGGCGAAAGAGCCGGTCTCGACGAAAGCGACGACTGCCTCGAAGCGGGAGAGCTCGTTGGGGTTCGAGAACGGCGGATAAAACCCGGTGAACCAGGCGCAGGTGAACGCGAAGGCGGCGACGACGAGGGCACACGCGGCGCGCGGTGACATCGGTCTCGGCGTCGGAGACATCGACGAATTGTAGCGGCGTCACCCGCTTACAATTGCGGACATGTCCCGCCGAGCCCGCGCCTTTCTGTCGGGCCTCGCGGTCGTCATCCTCTTTCTCCTGCCGCTCCTCCCCGAAATCCTGGGCGCGCGCCGGCTGGTGTTCCGCGACGCGCACATGACGCACTGGCCCTGGCGGCGCGTGGCGATGCGCATGCTCTCGGCGGGAGAAGTTCCCTTCGTCAACGACACCGCGTCGGGCGGCCAGCCCTTTCTCGCCAACCCCAACGCGGTGCTGCTGTATCCGACGCTCCTCCTCGAGAAAATCCTGCCGCCGGCCGCGGCCTTCAATCTTCACTACCTGATCCACGTCCTCTGGGCGTTTTTCGGCGCCCGTGCCCTTGCCTCACGCTTCGGCCTCTCGAGCGGCGCCGCTCTCTTTTCGGGGGTCGCCTACGCGTTTTCCGGCACGATGCTCTCCTACGGCTCGGCGTTCGCGAACGCGGGGCCGGCGGCGTCGTGGCTCCCCTGGTGCGCCGCCGCGACGATCGATCTCATCCGTGCGGACTCCGTCCGGCGCGTGCTCGGCGCGGCTGCGGCCGGAGGGCTCGCCTTCGGCCTGCAGCTCCTGGCCGGTGAGCCCGCGCTCTCGCTCCTGACGGTCCTCTTCTGCGCCGTCCTCGCCGTCGCGGGCTGGCTCGGCGCGGCCGGGCCGCGGAAGCCGCGCGCCATCCGGATCGCGTCGGGAGGACTTCTCGCGGCCGCGCTGGCCGGCGCCATCGCCGCGCCGCTCCTCGTCCCGCTCGGCGAGATCCTGCGGCTCACGTACCGCGGCCAGCACCTCTACTCCGAGCCCGCGTTCGGAGCCTCGCCCTTCGCGCTCTGGCGCGCCGCGGAGTGGCTCTTCCCGCGTCTCTCCGGCGACCCCGCGGCGCTCGGCGAGGGCGCGCACTGGCAGTACCGGCTCCACGAGGGGGAGATCGTCTACATCTGGTGCGTGACTTTCGGGGTTCTCCCGCTGCTCGCCGTCCTCCTGGGCGCGGTCCGCCGCGACTTCTGGTCGGGCAAGACGCTCCTGCTCGCGGGAACGGGGCTCGTGACGCTCTTCTTCTCGCTCGGATTCGCGTTCCCGCTCTATCGGCTCCTCTACTCGGTCGAGTTCCTGCGGAGGTTCCGGTATCCGATCAAGTTCTACCTGCTGACGACGCTCTGCGTCGCGCTGCTGGCGGGGTTCGGCGTCGAGGCATTGCGGCGAAGGCGGCCCGGCGTCCGGGAGGCGGCAGTCCTCGGCCTCGCTCTGCTCGTCTTCGCGATCGGCTTCGCCGGCGCGGCTCCGGGCGGCCTGCTCGACGGGGTCGTGCGTCCGTACTTGACGGGCCTTCCGATGCCGCCGGAGTCACTCATGCCGGCCATCCGTCGCGTGTTCCGGGCGGACGCGCTGCTCGGCGCCGGCTCCGTGGTCCTGCTGGCCGTCGTCTTCTTCACGGGCCGACCGCGGCGCGGCGCCGCGGACGCGCTCGCCGTCGCGGCGCTGGCGCTCGCTTTCCCGTGGGGGCTTCCGCTCTTCGTCTCGGCGGACCAGCGGCAGCTCGCGCGGCCCCCCGACGTCCTCCGCTACGTCAAGGACGGAGGAAGGCTGTACGCGGCGCCGGAGCTCGCGGATCTCGCGCTTGCCGAGACGCGGACGGCGCATCCGGAGGTGTCGCCCACGGTCGCGAAGCTCGCGCGCATCCAGATCGAGGAGATGATCCCGGCCACCGCGGCCCCGTTCGGCGTGCGCTACATCTTCGACGAGGACCCGGACGGCTCCTACGGCTGGGTGAATCGCATCGCCGGCGAAGTCCTGACGGCGTCGCGTCCGGAAGAGCGGGCGCGGCTCGTGCGTCTGTACGGGGGGAGGTGGGCGCTCGCGGAGGGCGGGAGCGCGCTGCCCGGCTTCGCCCCGGTGACCGGGTTCTCGGTCGCGGGCCACGGTCTGGTCCTGCACGAGGCGCCGGCCGCGCCGGAGCTGCGGTGGGCGTCGCGGGTCCACCGGCGTGCCTCGCTTTCGGGGGCGCTCGAGCTCGCCCGTTCCGATGCGTTCCGTCCGGAGACGGACGTCGTTCTCTCCGGAAGCCGTGACGAGCCGGCGGGACGGGCGGCCGCACCGGCGGACCTGCGCGTCTTCGCTTTGACGGCGGATCGCGCCGAGGTCGACGTGATCGCGCCGGCGGAGGGGCACGTGATCTGGTCCCGGACCTTCTTCCCCGCGTGGAAGGCGACGCTCGACGGTTCGCCTGCCCGCGTCCTGCTGGCGAACGGCCGCGACCTCGCCGTCGCCGTTCCGGTCGGGCGGCATCGGCTCGAGATTTACTGGAACCCGCGCGGGTTCCGCGCGGGCGCCGCGCTCCAGGCGGCGGCTCTCCTGGCCGCTCTCGCGATCGCCGTGATCGAGGTGTCCCGCCGTCGCCCGGGCTAGCGGGCCATGCCGAGGTGGACGAGGAGGTCCGCGAAGATGTCGGGGCGCGCTCCATTCAGGGGGATCACGCTCCAGCAGTAGAAGAGCGCGACCGCCACGTAGGGGACGAAGATCCATCGGAACGCCCGCGTGTCGATCACGTCGCGGAAGCCGACGACCAGCGCGAAGGGCGCCATGGCGAGGAAGTAGCGGCTCCAGTCCTCGGTCGAGATGCAGAGGTGGAGGGCGAGTTCGAAGACGCAGTACCAGAAGACGACGGGAAACGGCTTCAGCCGCGCCGTCCCGACTGCGTAGACGAGGGCGAGGAGGATGTGGAACTCGGCCTGGTGGTACAGCCCCTTCCGGAAGAGCTCCGGAAGGAATCCGAACGGGAGAAACGCCGACATCTTGTCGCCGTGCTGCGAGAAGTACTCGAAGAAGTTCCCGGTGCGCGACGCGCAGAACCAGAAATAGCCGGCGAGCGCCGCGGGTATCAGGAGCAGCCAGGCGGCGCGCCGGAGCCGCTCGCGCCGCAGGAGGAGCACGACCCCGAACGCCGGCGCGAGCATGAGGCCCGAGATCCGCGTCAGCGTCGCCAGAGCCCCGGCCACCGACGCGCGCGCCACCTGCGAGCGTTCGAAAAAGAAGATCGCGGCCAGGGTGAGGGCGAGGTACAGGGCTTCCGTGGATCCGGTCGAGCGATAGAGGAGCCACCGCGGCGGCAGGAAGAGGAAGACGAGCGTCAGGAACTCGGGTGACGTGACCTTCCAGACGTCGCGGCAGAGCCGGTAGAAGAGCACCGTCGCGACGGCCGCCGCCAGCAGGGAGACGAGGAGCATCGCCTGCGGGTAGCCGAAGAACGCGAGCGCCCGCACGGCGAGCGGATACATCGGCAGGTGCACGAGGAAGTACCGCGGCTCGTGGACGTAGGCGAGCAGCGGATTGTCGGGCTTCACGTCGTACAGCGTGCGCGCGATCGTCAGGTAGTTCGGGCCGTCCCAGAACCGGTAGACCTCCGTCATCTGTCCGAGAAACGGCAGGTAGACGAGGAAAGAACCCGCCACCGCCACGGCGACGAGGAGAATCTCGGGCCGGACTTTTCCGGACTTCATGCGCTCTCTCCGGGCGAGGAGCCGCCGCTCACGCCGGCGGCGGGCGCGGGAGTCTCGCCGGGAACCGACCGCGCGATGCGGCGCGACACGTACCCGGTCCCCGTGGAGCAGACCGACACCCAGAACAGGCCGACGAGGAGTCCGCCCGCGACATCCGTCGTCCAGTGGGCCCCGAGATAGACGCGGCTGGCCGCGACCATCAGGCTTGCCGTCGTCGCCACGGCGAGCGCCAACCCGCGGGCGAGGTGGTTACGCGAGAGGTGCAGGACGACTGCGGCCGCCGCGCCGAAGAACACGGTCGCCATCGTCGCGTGGCCGCTCGGAAAGCTGTACGTGACTTCGGTGACGAGGGCCGGCCAGAGGTCCGGCCTCTCGCGCGCGAACGCGATCTTGAGAAGTGCGTTCAACCCGAATCCGCCCACGACGCATCCGGCGAAGAGCAGCGCCGAGGCCCAGTGGTGCCTGAGCCACAGCGCCGCGGTCACGACGAGCGTCGCCGGGATGACGAAAAGGTGGCCGCCGAAGAGCGTCACGATCCGCGCGATGCGGTCGTTCTCGGGGCCCTGGAGCTCGCGCATCGCGAGAGTGACCTCGCGATCGAAGGCATGCGTGTCGGGCGTGCGGAACACCTCGCGGGCGAGCACGCCGAAGAGCAGAACGACCACGCCGCACACGAGGAACCCCGAGACGAGGTAGAGCCCGAGCGCCTCGACGCGGGTGAACAGCCGGCGGAACGGCTTCAGGCGCTCTCTCCCGGCTTCTTCCATCGCACTCCGCCCGAGAAGGTCCACCGGCGCTCCGGGTTCCAGACTCCCGCGATCGCGCGGTCCCCGTCGACCTCGAAGCGCAGGAGGTCGCGGCGGTAATCGTAAGGGGACCCGTCGCGCGCGTGCACGGCCGCGTCCACCGAGTAGACGCCGGGCGCGAGGTCGAGCGATGCGATCTCGAGGACGACTTTCGACTCCCCGGAGAGCTCCTCCGGCGCGAGCCCGTCGATCGTCGTGTTCGACCCGAAGACGACGGCTCCGGCGACCGTGGAGACCGCGAAACCGAAGACGAAATCGCGGAGCGGCGAAGGCGTCCGGACGTCCATGGCCAGCCGCGCGGGGTCTCCCGACCGCACCCGGACGGTCGGGCGCCCTTCGGAATCCAGAAGTCTCACCGCCGCGACCGACGCGGCGCCCGACCCGATCCGCCCCGGCGCGGCGTCGGCGGGCTCCGGCCGCCCGGCATCCCCCCGCCGCTCCGCCTCCCGCTCGGAAACGTTGTCCCGGTAGAGCGCGACGGTCTCTCCGGAGGGGCCGTCGGCGGCGACGCGCCCCTGGTCGATCCACAGCGCGCGGCGGCACCGCTCGGCGACGAGCCCGAGGTCGTGGGACACGAAGAGGAGCGTCTTGCCGGCCCGCTCGAACTCCGAGAATTTCTCGAGCGAGCGGCGCGCGAACGCCTCGTCCCCGACCGCGAGGACCTCGTCCACGAGCAGGACGTCCGGATCGGAGTGCGCCGCGATGGCGAACCCGAGCCGGACCGCCATGCCCGACGAGTAGGTCTTCACCGGGGCGTCGATGAACTCCTCGAGCTCCGCGAACGAGACGATCTCGTCGAAGCGGCGCGCGATCTCGCGGCGGGTCAGGCCGAGGAGCAGTCCGTTGATCAGCACGTTCTCTCGCCCCGAGATCTCCGGGTGGAAGCCGGCGCCGAGCTCGAGCAGGGCGGCCAGCCGCCCGCGGACGGAGACCGTGCCGGACGTCGGTCGCAGCACGCCGGCGAGGAGCTTCAGGAGCGTGGACTTGCCGGAGCCGTTCGCGCCCACGATTCCCACGGTCTCGCCGGCCCCGACGTCGAACGAAACGTCCGTGAGCGCCGGCACCGCACCCTCCGGAGCGAGCGCCTGCCCCGGGCGCCCCGACAGGAGCGCCGACTTGAACGTCCCGAAGGACCGCTTCCTCCCCCATCGGCGGTAGAGCTTCGTGACGTCCCGGACCGCGATCGCGGGAAGCGGCGCGGCGTCGCGCGCGGCCAACTAGGCCTCCTCCGCGATCGTGTCGCGAAGCCGTTCGAAGACCGCGGTCCCCAGCACGAGAGCGAGGCCCGCAGCGACGACCATCGCCGCCCACACGGGCCACCGGATCGGTCGGAAGAAGAAGGCGCTCTCGTGGATCCCCACGAAGAACGGCGTGAACGGGTTCAGCCAGAGGAGCCGCCGCAACTTCTCGGGCGCGGCGTCGACCGGATACAGAACCGGCGTCAGGAAGAACGCGAGGGTCAGGAGGTTGCCGAGCAGGTCCCGCACGTCGCCGAAGTGCACGGACAGAGCGGAGACGGCGAGCGCGAGTCCGAGAACCGCCGCGGCGAGCAGAGCGAGTACGAGGAAAAACTCGAGCGCCGCCGCCCCGGGCTTCACGGTCCCGGTCGCCGCGGCGACCGCGATCGCCGCGGCCAGAACCGGCAGAGCGAGCGCGAGGTGGGCGAGCCGGGCCGCGACCGCAACCCCCGGAAAGACTTCCGGCGACACGGTCGTCTTGCGGAGCAGCGGGCCGTTCGCGCGAAAGGTCTCGGCGGCGTCGAGGAGCGCCGAGGAAACGAAGCCCCAGACGAGGACGCCCCCGAAGAGAAACAGGGCGTAGGGGCGCACGTCCGCCCGCGGGACGAAGACGAGCCGGAACACCGTGGCGTAGACGAGGAGGAGGAGGAGAGGGTTCAGAAGCGACCAGAAGAAGCCGAGCACGCCCCCGCGGTATCGCGCCACGAGCTCGCGACGGGCGAGGGCGGCGACGAGTACCCTCTGCCGCCACATCCGCGTCAGCGGCGACGACAGCGGCATCAACGGTTCGGGTCCGGCGGAAGCGTCAACTTGCGGGCTCAAGTTACAGGGAGCACCCGCAACCTGCAACTTGTAACCTGTCGCCGTGAGCGCCGTCGTCTGCGAGCGCGTCTCGAAGGTCTATCCGGGCGCGCAGCCCGTGGTGGCGCTCGACTCCGTCTCGCTCGCCGTCTCGGCCGGGGAGTTCCTGGCGGTCGTGGGACCTTCGGGCGGCGGCAAGTCGACGCTCCTCCACCTCGTCGCCGGGATCGACCGGCCGACCTCGGGCGCAATCACCGTCGGAGGCCGGGACCTGGCCGGACTCGGGGAGGCGGATCTGACCCTCTACCGGCGGCGCGACGTCGGCGTCGTGTTCCAGTTCTTCAACCTGCTCCCCCACCTGACCGTTTCGGAGAACGTCGAGCTGCCGCGTCTGCTCGACGGAAAGCGCGACGCCTCCGAGCGCGCGCGCGATCTCCTCGAGCGCGTGGACCTCGGCCGCCGCCGCGACGCCCACCCGTACGAGCTCTCGGGCGGCGAGATGCAGCGCGCCGCCGTCGCGCGGGCGCTCGTGACCGGGGCGCGGCTCCTGCTCGCGGACGAGCCGACCGGGAACCTCGACTCGAAGCACGGCGACGAGGTGCTCGCGCTCATGGACGAGGTCCGCCGCGAGCGCGGGGTGACCGTAATACTGGCGACGCACTCGGAGGCCGCCGCCCGCCGCGCCGACCGGATCGTGGAGCTCAAGGACGGGCGGGTGCGATGACCTCCTTCTCCCTCATCTTCCGCGCCCTGGTGACCGGTCCCGCGCGGCGACGGCCGATTCGGGCCCTGCTGCCCGTCGCGGGAGTCGCCATCGGAGTGGCCGCCGTCGCCGCGATCCATCACGCCAACCGGAGCGTGACGGAGTCGTTTCGGGAGTCGGCGAGGGCCCTCGCCGGGAGAAGCGACCTCGTAGTCGTCGGCGCCCGCGGAGTTCCCCTCGAGGATCTCGCGCGGCTGCAGTTCCTCTGGCGCCTCGGCTCGTTCGCGCCGCTCGTGTCCGGGACCGCGGTGATCGAAGACGCGGCGCGTGAGCCGGTCACGGTCCTCGGGACGGACTACGGCGGCGATTCCGAGATCCGCGAGATGCGCCTCGTGGCCCCGGCGGGCGGTGCAGAGCGCCTTCTCCTGTCGCGCCCCGATTCGGTGCTCGTCCCCGCGCCGCTCGCGCAGAGACACGGGTGGCGGATCGGCTCACGCGTTTCCCTCGCCGCCGGCGGGGAACGTATCGACGTCACGGTCGCGGGCCTTCTCGCACTGTCGGGGCTCGCGCGCGCCTCCGGAGGAGACGTCTTCGTCACCGACGTCTTCACGGCGGGGCGGATTCTCGGCCGGGCCGGGTTCGTCGATCGGGTGGACGTCGCGCTCGATCGCGGGGTCCCCGTAGAGGACGTCCGGCGGGAGCTCGCGCGGCGCCTTCCTCCGGGCCTGTGGGTCGAGCCGCCGGGCCGGGCGGCGGAGGCGGCGGGGCGCATGGCCCGCGCGTTTCGATTCAACCTGAACGCGCTCGGGTTGCTCACCCTCGCCGTGGGGATGTTCCTCGTCGCCAACGCCGTCCTCGTTTCGGTGCTCCGCCGCCGCCCGGAGATCGCGACGCTGCGAGCGCTCGGCGCCTCGCGGGGCGCCGTCTTCGCCGCTTTCCTGGTCGAAGGGCTCGCCGTCGGCGCGGCCGGGACGATCGTGGGAGAGATCGGGGGATTCGCGCTGGCGCGGACGGCGCTCGCCGCCGTCTCGGAGACCGTATCGAGCGTCTACGCGCGGACGGCGAGAATCCCGGGCGCGGACTTCGGTCCGGCCGCGGCGGCCGCCGCCGTGGTCGGCGTGGCGGCATCGCTCCTGGCGGCGATCCTCCCGGCGGCGGAAGCGAGCCGCGTCCCTCCCTCCCCCGCGATGCGCCCCGGCTCGGCCGAGCAGGTGCGGCGCTTCCTCGTGGGACGCCGAATCGCCGCGGCGGCCGTGGCGCTCACGGCCGCGGCGCTCTTCGCGCGCGCGAGACCCATCGGCGGCTTTCCGTGGCTCGGATTCGTGGCGGTCGGGCTCGTCGTCGTGGCGCTCGCGCTCGTTTCGCCGGCCCTCGTACGCGGCGGGGCGGCGGCGGCGCGCCGGCCGCTCGAGCGGATCTTCGGCGCGCCCGGCCGGCTGGCGGCCGGGTTCTTCGGGGGCTCGCTGACTCGAAACGGCATCGCGGTCACGGCGCTCGCGATGGCGCTCGGGATGACGTTCGCGATGATCGCGACGGTCGCGTCCATGCGCGAGACCGTGCGGGCGTGGGTCGGCTCGACGCTCCGTGCCGACCTGTGGGTCCGCGCGGCGTCGGGGAGCCGGGGGGTCGTCGGCGACCTGCCGCCCGAGATCCTCCCGATGCTCGAATCGGTGCCGGGCGTCGCCGCCGTCGACCCGTTCCGCGTGCGAGAAGGATTCGACGCCTCCGGCCGCGCGCTGGCGATCGCGTCGAGCGACTTCCGGGTCCTGTCGCGTGCCGGCGGCTCCCCGCTGCTCGACGGGCGCGACTCCCGAAGCGCCGCCGAAGCCGCCCGGCGCAACCGGGAGGTTTTCGTGTCCGAGCCGTACGCGAGACGGTACGGCGTCGCATCGGGCGGCGCGGTCTCGCTCCGGACGCCGCAGGGTCTGCGCACGTTTCGCGTCGCCGGCGTGTACAGGGATTTTTCCAACGACCGGGGCACGGTCCTCTTCGACCGATCGCTCTACCTCGAGCTCTTCCGAGATCCGCGGGTGACGAGCGCGGGAATCGTCGCGCGCCCGGGCACGGACGCCGATCGGCTCCGCCGCGCAATCCTCGCCCGCGCCGGGGATCGGCTCGCGATCGAGGTCATCACGACGGGAGAGCTGCGCGACTCCGTCCTCTCCATCTTCGACCGGACGTTCGCGGTCGCCGACGCTCTCGAGGGGATCGCGGTCGCGGTCGCGGTGGCCGGGATCGCCAACGCGCTCATCGCGTCCGCCGTGGAGCGGAGGCGGGCGTTCGGCCTGCTCCGCGCGATCGGCGGATCGCGGGCCCAGATTCGCGGCGCCGTCCTCGGCGAGGCCTTTCTCGCCGGCCTGGTCGCGACGTTCGCGGCCCTCCTGGCCGGAGCAGCGTTCGCAGCGCTCCTCCTCGGGGTCATCAACCCGCAGTCGTTCGGATGGAGCGTCGTGCCCAGCGTCCCGGCCGGGCGCCTCGCCGTGGCGGCCGCGATCGTTCTCGCCGCGTCGCTCGTCGCCGGAGTCGTTCCCGGCCGCATCGCCGCCTCGGCGGACCCGGCGTCGGCGCTGGCGGAGGAGTAGCGGTGGCCCGGACGGTTCTCGCCGCCGCGATGGCGCTCCTGTCGGTCGCGTCTCCGCTCTCCTTCCCCCGCGACCACGGCTCGCACCCGCAGGCGCCGGTCGAGTGGTGGTACTGGACCGGGCACCTCGCCGACCGTTCGGGGCGCGCGTACGGGTTCCAGCTCACCTTCTTCCGCGCGCGCGAGCTCCACCTCGCGCACTTCGCCTGGACCGACGTCCTCCGGAAGGAGTTTCGCTACGAGGAGAAAACCCACCTGGGCCTGCCCGGGATCGCATCGGCCGCCGAGGAGAAACTCGACCTCGCGAACGAGGACTGGACTGCGCGCGAGCTGCCGGGCGGCGTCCACCGGATCGCGGCTTCCGGCCCGACGGGAGAGCTCGCACTCACGCTGACTCCGGTGAAGCCCCCCGTGCTGCAGGGGGAGAACGGTCTCTCCCGGAAGGGAGCCGGGCCGAACGAGTTCTCGCGGTACGTCTCGATCACGCGGCTCGCCGCGAAGGGGACGTGGACGCGGGGGTCGAAATCCGAGCCGCTCTCCGGGAACGCCTGGTTCGACCACGAGTGGGGGCCCGGTGTTCTCCCGAAGGACGCGGCGGGGTGGGACTGGTTCGCGCTCCAGCTCGACGACGGGTCGGAGCTCATGCTCTACCGGATGCGCCGCGCCGACGGGAGCGCGACCCCGTTCTCGTCCGGGACGTTCGTACCGGCAAGGGGCGCGCCCTCCCCGATCCCGTGGACCGGCGTCCGCCTGACCGAGACGCGCTCCTGGCAGTCTCCGCGGACGCGCGCCCGCTACCCGGCGGGCTGGCGGATCGAGGTCGCAGCGATCGGGCTCGACGTCGCGATCGAGCCGCTCGTCGCCGACCAGGAGCTCCAAACCCCCGGCTCGACCGGCGTGACGTACTGGGAGGGGGCCTGCGCCGTGAAGGGAACCCGCGCCGGAAAACCCGTCACGGGACGCGCCTATGTCGAGCTGACGGGCTACGCGGGACGCGACGTCCCGGGCATGGCCGGCCCTACTGAGCCGGGGCCGGCTCCGTCGGCCGCGTCTTCGGCTGGTACTTCCACTTGCCGGTCGGCTTCGTCTCGACCGTCAGGTAGAAGTACTTCGTGTTCTTGATGTTCCGGTAGACGTAGGGAAACCGGACCGTGAACGTGTCCCGCTCGCCGCGGTCGAGGTCGCCGACCTTGATACCGCCGCTCCCGGCCGCGAGCATCGTCCCGTCCTCGTCGAAGAGCGCGATTGCGATCCCCACCTCCTGATCCCGTGCGGAGTTGTTGTCCACGCGGACGATCGCCTTCGCGGAGGAGGTCTTGAGCGGCTTGATCGTGTCGCCGAGGTCGAACTGGATCTGCGAGATCGCGATGTCGTTCCAGTCGAAGGCGAGTCTCTGGATCCCGTTCACCGGGGACCAGTTGAATTTCTGAGTCACGATTTCGGCCGAAAGGAATTGCGAGAAGAAGAGCGCAATGACGACCAGGGAGAGCCGACGAACCATGCCTGTTACCTCCGATTCGAGGGTAGCACGCCCTTTTCGGCCGTGACCTCTCCGTCATGCCTCGCTCCCCGGAGGACCGCCTCGACCGCCTCGTCGCTCCCCGACTCCGCCGCGCGCTCGAGAGCGGCGTGGTCGCGAATGACCTCGTCGGAGAGGTAGTCGTGGAGCCAGATCCGTTCGATGATCGGGTACGCGGCGACGAGCGGCAGTACGAGGATCGCGCCGAGAATCCCCTGGAGCGTGCCGCCCACCACGAGCGCCAGGAGGACCGCGAGGGTCGAGAGCTGCAGGCGCCGCCCATAGATCCGCGGGACGAGCACGTAGGTTTCCAGGACGTGGTAGAGGACGTAAAGGAGGAGCACACCTCCGGCCGCGACCGGCGACACGGTCAGGGCCATCAGGACGGCCGGCAGGGTCGAGATGACGACCCCCACGATCGGGATGGCATCGGCGATCCCGGCGAGCAGGGCAAGGGGCAGCGCCGCCGGAACGCGGAATGCCGTGAGGATCCCGAAGCAGACGATGGTGGCGAGTATGGAGGTCACGATCTGGCCGCCCACGTAGGCGAACACGACCTCCGAGACTTCCGGCACCGTGCGCGCCATCCGCTTCCGGAAGCGCCGGGGAACGTAGGCGAGGAGCCAGACGTAAACGCGCTTCCCGTCCAGCAGCAGATAGACCGACAGCACGTACAGGAAGAAGGTCAGCCCGACGACTCCCACCGCGATCTTTCCCCAGATGAGCGGCTGCTCCAGCCACGCCTTGACGGCCGGGGAGGACGGGAGATCCAGGATCTCCAGGACGATCTCCCGCAGGAAGGGACGGTCCGGCGACATGTGGCTCTCCACGCGCGCGCGGTAGGCCGGGAAGTCCTCGGCGAGCCGCAGGATCTCGACGATCAACGGCGGCAGCACGACTCCCGCGAAAAAGAGGATCGCCCCCAGCATCACGAGGGCCACGACCCCCACGGCGACGCCGTGCGAAAGGCCGCGCCGCTCGAGCCAGCCGACGATCGGGGTGAGCGTCACGGCGATCAGGACCGCGACGAGAAAGACCAGGAACGGCAGCCAGAGCTTGATGACGGCCAGCACGACGACCGCCGTGACCAGAACTTTCACGATCGTCCCGAACGGGATCGAGATCTCGACCCGGTTGGGCGAAGGCTCGTCGGGCACGCCCTTTTCGTCGGTCACGGGCTACCCGTTAGGCAAGAAGCGAGCCCAACCGTCGCGTTCGGTCGCTTGGGATCTGCGGACGCGCCGGCGAGCGGCTCGCCAACCCCGGCTCGACCGCTCGCCTGATCCCTCGCTCCCTCACGCTCCCGCGGCGCGCGCCCCTCCCTCGTACCTCGGGAGACTTCGCGCGCCGCGACCGGGGGCCCGGTTTTTCGCCTCGAGGGAGCCCTTCTCCCTCTCCCCGGTGACGGGGAGAGGGTTGGGGTGAGGGGCTACCGCGCCGCGACCGGGGCCGGAGTGGGTTCCCCCGAAGATCCCTAGAGCTCCGACGGGGGCAGGCCCTGCGCGGGATTGAAGTCGGGGGGAGACGGCGGCACGCGCGGGTGGCGCAGCCGGCTGTGCCGGTAGCCGTAGAGGAAGTAGATCAGCGCACCGATCCCGAGCCAGGCGAGGAACCGCCACCAGGAGGACGGCGGCAGGTAGTAGATGAGGCCGAGCGACGACACGATGCCGAGAGCCGGCAGGAGCACGGGACCGCCCGGGACGCGGAAGGGACGCTCCCTCTTCGGGTCCTTGAACCGCAGGATGATGATCCCGAGGCAGATCAGGATGAAGGCGAACAGCGTGCCGATGTTCGTCAGGTTGACCATTTCGTCGAGCGTCGTGAACATCGCCGTGACGCCGACGGCCACGCCGGTCAGGATCGTCGTCACGTGCGGGGTGCGGAACTTCGGGTGAACCCTCGCGAACGTGGGGGGCAGGAGCCCGTCCCGCGCCATCGCGAAGAAGATCCGGGGCTGCCCGAGCTGGAAGACGAGCAGCACCGCGGTGTGCGCGACGACCGAGCCGAACGCGACGACGCCGACCATCCAGTTCGGCATCGAGACGAACTTCATGGCGAGGGTGAGCGGCTCCGCCTGCTCCGTGGCGAGGGTCTGCCGCAGCGCCCCGTACGGGATCATGCCGGTGAAGACCGCGGAGATGAGGATGTACACGATCGTGCAGATGACGAGCGAGCCGATGATTCCGATCGGCATGTCGCGCTTGGGATTTCTCGCCTCCTCGGCCGTCGTCGAGACCGCGTCGAAACCGATGTAGGCGAAGAAGACGATCGCGGCGCCCGCGGCGATCCCGGAGAAGCCGTTCGGCGCGAACGGCGTCCAGTTCTCCGGCTTGACGTACTTGAAGCTGACGATCACGAAGAACCCGAGCACGACGAGCTTGATCGCCACCATCCAGAAGTTGAAGGACGCCGACTCGCGGATCCCCCACACCAGCACGATCGTGATGAGCGCCACGATTGCGAACGCGAGGACGTTCACGACGATCGGGACGCCGAAGACGTGCGGCGCGGCCGCGACGACTTCGGGCATCTTCGCGTGCGCCGTCTGGAAGTCCACGGTCAGCCACCGCGGGAGGTGCACGCCCATGCCCTCGAGCAGCGTGTTGAAGTAGTTTGCCCAGGAGATCGCGACCGCGACGTTGCCGATCGCGTATTCGAGGATCAGGTCCCAACCGATGATCCACGCGATCAGCTCGCCCAGCGTCGCGTACGAGTAGGTGTACGCCGAGCCGGCGACCGGCACCATCGAGGCGAACTCCGCGTAGCAGAGCGCGGTGAAGCCGCAGACGACCGCGGTCAGGACGAACGAGAGCATGAGGGCCGGCCCGGCACCCGGGCGATGGATATCGCCGGCGGTGGCCGTCCCGATCGTCGCGAAGATGCCGGCGCCGATGATCGCGCCGATGCCGAGCGCAATCAGGTTTCCGGGGCCGAGCGCCTTGCGAAGCCGGTGGCCCGGCTCCTCGGTCCCCGCGACGAGCTCATCGAGCGACTTGGTCCGGAAGAGCCGGTTGACGACGCTCAAGCGCGGGCAGGATAACAGACCGATCCGCTCGTTTCGCGAGGCGGATCCCTGCGGCTCGGCGGAGTCCCGGGCTCGCGCGAGGGCGGAGGCGCCTCCGGCCGGGGCGGATCATCCCGGGACGGCTCGTGAGGTGTCGGCTCCTCGACCGGCGGCTCTTCGCGCTCGTTCATCGAAGTCGTCCGGGCAGCTCGGTCAAGCTCGCGATCCGGTCCGCGATTTCGGGGTGGCGGCCCTGGCGGTCGAGCAGCAGCGCGGACAGACCCGCCCCGCGGGCGCCCTCGAAGTCCTCGGACAGGGAGTCGCCGACGTGCAGGGCCTCCGACGGCTCGACCGCCAGTCGCCGGCACGCGCGGTGGAAGATCTCGGCGCCGGGCTTGCCCGTCTCTTCGATCGCCGACACCGCGACCACCGGAAAGAACCGGTCGAGCTCGAGGTCCGCCAGGAGCTTCGGCAGGAACGAGTCCCAGTTCGAAACGACCGCGAGCTTGAGATCCTGCCGCACGAGCTCCTCGAGCGTGGAGGGGACGTCCTCGTAGACCGCCCACGCCGTGGGGTTCCGAAAGTGGGTTGCGAGACGTTCGAAGGCCGCGGCCGAAACGCTCCCGCCGTCCACGAGGAAGCGCACGCGGGCGAGCAGCGTGCGCCAGAAGTCGGGCTCCCCGCGGACTCCCCCGTAACGGTTGGTCTCCGGGCTCGCGTGGACTTCCGCCCAGGCGCGCGCGAGCGCCCCCATCAACTGTTCCTCCGTGCAACGTGCCCCGTCCGCCGCGAACTCGCGCGCGTAGACCGCCTCGACGGGCGGGTCCGGATGAACGAGCGTCGCCCCCGCGTCGAAGAGGACGGCACGGATCATGACGCGGGGAGCCGGAAGGCGCAGATCACGATGCCCAGAACGCCCGCCGCCGCCGCCGCGATTCCGGCGGCGAGGCCGCGCGGCCGGTACTCGAGTTCGACGACGTGCTTTCCCGGCGGCAGCCGGACGCCCTGGAAGGCGGCGTCGGCCGCGAGGACGGGCTGCGGTTTTCCATCGACCTTTGCGCGCCACCCCTTCTCGAAGGTGTTGAACACGACGAGAACGCCTTCGGCCGGCAGAGAAACGGCGAGATTCGAGCGGCCGGGACCTCGAGAGAGAAGGCGGACCGAGGCTTCGCCGGAGTTCCAACGGGAGGACGGGCTCAACGGGCTTCCCTCCTCGAGCACCGCGACGCGGCGAAGGTCGAGTCGGTCATCGAGCGTCATCGCGATTGCTTTCGAAGGAGGCACCACGATGGCCGCCGGGACCACGATCGCGCGCGGCAGGCCCGCGAACCTCTGGACCTGCACCCGATGAGGCTCGCCGAGCGGCGGTGCCGGGACTTCCGGCGCCGGCAAGATCAGCGCACCGACGCCGCCGAGCTCGGCGTTGCGGCGCTCCGGGGGCTGAAACACCTGCTTCCACCGTTGAAGGGGAGGACCGGCGCCGCCGATCGTCTCGATGCCAAAGCTCATCCCGATCGCGCCGTAGATCGGCTCGGACGTGCGGGCGACCTCGAGCTTGCGCGTGTCCTCGTAGGCCCAGAGGAACGGCGGACCCACGAGAGACCAGAGTCGGCGCGGGAAGCCGACTTCGTCGGGCGTCAGCATCTTCCCGACGGCCGATGCGAGGTCCGGCCGGATCGCGTAGATCGAAGAAGGCGCGGTCGACGTCGCGTGGCGCGCGTGGAGGGCCAGATCTACGGTCAAGCCGATGACGCAGACCACCGCGATCGTCTGCCCCCGGGGGGCGCGTCCGACGAGTCGCGAGAGCGCGAGCGCCGCGCCGATCGACAACGTCAGAGACCACGACGCCAGGAATCGGGTCGGGACTCGGAAGCCGCGAAGCAGAGGCAGATCGGCGAAGAACCGATAGGGACCGCTTTCACCGAAGGCGAACAGGAAACCGATCAGGCCGCCGATCGCGACTGCAGCGAAGAGAAACGATGGAAAGCCGTCCGTGCGACGCAGGGTCAGGACGATTCCCACCGCGAAAAGGAACTCGACCAGGAAGCCCGGGTACGCGGCTGCCTCCGGCCACCTGTCCGGGCCGTCCACGGGCAGAAAGACCAGGTCGAGGTTCTCCGCGTTCAGAGGGCCGATTTCGCGCTCGGAGCGTTCGAGGCCGCGCGCCCGTGAGGAATCCGGGTAGAGCGCCGCCGAGGTCAGAAGGGAAGGTGCGCCGAGCGCGACGGCGAGAAGCGCCGAGAGCGCGAGGTCCACGGCGACGGTTCCCTTCCGCCGCGCGCCGACGAAACCCCCGATGACGACCGATGCGAACAGCGGCGCGATCGCGAGCAGGACCTGGGGGCGCGACGCCAGCAAACACAGCCCTCCCGCGACCGAAGCCGCGAGGATGCCCGAGCGCCGTCGCCCGCGGCAGATGCGCAGGACTCCGGCGAGAGCGAGCGGGAGGAGCGCGAGCACGGCCACGGCGTTCGGCCAGAGCGCGCTCTGGATCATCCGCGCCGACAGCATCCAAGCGATCCCGCCAAACAGAGATGACCACGGGTCGCACTCGAGGTCCCGCAGAAGCAGGTACGCCAGGAACCCTGCCAGCCAGAAGTGGAACAGCGTGAAGAGGTCGCTCAGCCGGTGCGCGGGGGCAGCGGTGAAGAGCAGTGGCGCCGTCAAAGGATAGAAGAGCGGCGCCTCCTGCGTGAAGAGG
>DATIBN010000025.1:0-2488 GCA_035457525.1 Thermoanaerobaculia bacterium
CGGAGTCCCCCGCTCTTCCGCCGGTGGACGAAACGAGAATCACCGTCGCCGAGGCGGGCTCGGTTCCCTCGTTCGAAAAGAGCGTCGTGGTCGAAGAGCCTGCCGGCGGGGACTTCGAGCCCTCCGCGCCCGGACCCGAGAAGTCCCCGACGCCGGCGATTGCGTGGATGTTGGGAGCTCTCGCGGTGTGGTCGGCGGGTACGTTGCTCGCTTCGACCCGCATCGCGCTCGGGGCCGCGCGCGTCGCGCGAATTCGCCGCCGGGCGTCGGACGCGGTGGAGCGGGATTGGAACGACCTCGCGGCCGCGGTCGGCGCGAAGCTCGGCCTCGGGCGCCCCGTCCGGCTGCTTTTCTCGTCGGAGCTCGCCGTGCCGGTCACGGTCGGAATGCGCCGGCCGGTCGTCCTGCTCCCGGATGCGGCGCGTCGCTGGAACGACGAGCGGCGTCGGGTCGTCCTCCTCCACGAGCTCGCGCACGTGCGCCGCGGAGACTGGGTCGCGCTCCTGATCGTTCAGGCGGCCGCGGCTCTCTACTGGTTCCATCCGCTCGCCTGGACGGCGCGCGTGCAGATGCAGAAGGACTGCGAACGCGCCTGTGACGACCTCGTGCTCGCGGCCGGGACGCGGCCATCGGTGTACGCCGCGCACCTCCTTTCGATCATCCGTTCGCTGCGGCTGTCGGGCCAGCGCGCGCTTCCCGCGGTCGCGATGGCGCGCCGTTCGTACTGGGACGGCCGGATGCGCGCCATCCTCGACCCGGCGATCACCCGCTCCGTCGTCTCGGGACGCGAGGCGCGGGTCGCCGCGGTCGCGCTCGTCACGCTGGTGGCGGCGCTGGCCGTCTTCCAGCCGTGGGCGACGCCGGCCGAGGCGATGCCCTCCTCCGACCGCGCGACGGCGGAGATCGATCTTTCGTCCGCGGCCGACCAGCTCGAGACGTCCTCTTGCGATTCGAAGAAGGGGGCGCCGAAGCCGGCCGTGATGCGCGAGAAGCAGAAGGCGAAGGAGCCTTCGTTGTTCGTCTCCGACACGTCGGTTTCCCCGCAGGACACGCCGGAACCGGCCCAAGCCCGTGAGCGACCGGTCCAGCCGGTACCGCCGGTCGCCGTCGAGGTGAAAACGCCCGAGCCCTCGGGCTTCGTGAAAGCCGGCTGGAAGAAGAAGGAGGAGAAGCACGGCGGCGACTGGTATTCGCGCGGCATGGAGCTCCACAACGACGAGCGTTACGACGAGGCGATCGCCGCGTTCCAGCGATCGATCAACGAGGGAAACCGCGTCGAGGCCGCGACCTACAACATCGCGTGCGGCTACGCCCGCAAGGGCGACGCCGACCGGGCCATCGAGTGGCTCAAGAAGTCCGTCGAGGAGGGCTTCGAGCTTTCTTCCTACATCGACAAGGACGACGACCTCGACGCCATCCGTTCCGACCCGCGCTTCGCCGAGCTGCGGCGCACCGCTCGCGCCGAGAGGCTGGAGGCGAGCCGGCACCGCGCGGATCGGCTGGTCCAGCGAGTCCGCGAGCTCCAGTCCTCCCGGACCGTGAAGGGCGGCCGGTTCTACGAGCTGGGCAAGGAGCTCCTCGATGAGGAGCGCTACGACGCGGCCGCGCAGGCGTTCCAGACTTCGGCGGCTCGCGGCTACCGGGAAGGTGCGTCGCTCTACAACACGGCCTGCGCGCTGTCGCTGAAGGGGGACAAGGCCGGGGCGCTCGATTACCTCGCGAAGTCGCTCGAGGCCGGATTCGACGACGTCGGACTCTTCCGCAAGGACGACGATCTCGACAACGTGCGCGGCGAGCCGAGATATCGCGAGCTGCTCCAGATGGCCCGGGACCTCGAGCTCCATCGCTTCGAGGACTGGGGAAGCATGAAGTCGTGGACACGCGCGGGACGGCGGAATGCGTGGCGTGAGGCCGAGCAACATTTCGCGCAATATGTCCAGAGTCATCCGCAGAGCGGCCGGGCCTGGTCGAATTTGGGCTACGCGCGCATCGAAGGGGAGCGCCCCGAGGCTTCGGTCGAGGCGTTTCAGAAGGCGCTCGCGCTCCGTTACCGGCCGGCGACCACGATGTACAACCTCGCCTGCGCCTATTCGCTCATGGACCGCAAGGACGACGCGTTCACGTGGCTCTTCAAGGCGCTCGATGCGGGGTTCGACGGCGAGGGAACGCTGCGCGGAGACGACGACCTCGACAACCTGCGCGGCGATCCGCGCTACCGCCAGGCTCTCTCGAAGGTGAGGAGCCTCGACGGCGACGAGGAGAACTGACCCCTACGCCGTGACGAGTTTCGCGCGGCGGTTCGTCTCCTCGTCCGCCCGTGACAGGGCGAGGCCGTCGGGAAGCGGCACGAGGTCCAGACCGAAGACGCGCCGCCGCAGCGCGGCGTAGTCGGCGGCGCCGTCCCGGCGGACCCGCGCGACCCCTCCCGCCATCGGGTGCAGGCCGCAGGCGGACGCCAGCCGGGACATCGCGGACAACCCGAAGACCG
>DATIBN010000026.1:0-7441 GCA_035457525.1 Thermoanaerobaculia bacterium
GGCTTGTCCTCGCCTTCGCTCATCTTTTGGAGCGATTTTAGCTCTTTAACCCGGTCGCCCGCCGCCGGCCCGTCGCTATGATTCGCCCGTGTCGGAGGCGCTTTCCTCGCTCGTCGCGCTCGTCGAACGCCTCCGGCGCGATTGCCCGTGGGATCGCGAGCAGACACCGGAGACGCTTCGGACCTATCTGCTCGAGGAGTGCCACGAGGTCCTGGGCGCCATCGACTCGGGAGACCCCAACGCGCTGGCGGACGAGCTCGGAGACCTTCTTTTCCAGATCCTCTTTCTCTCCCGGATCGCACAGGAGCGCGGCTCCTTCTCCATCGAGGACGTCGCGGAGAAGATCTCCGCGAAGATGATCGAGCGGCACCCTCACGTCTTTGGCGGCGCCCGAGCCGCCGATGCCGATTCCGTCCGGCAGGGATGGGAGCGTCGAAAACAGCGGGCGTCGGGCGCCGGGGACCCGCTCGGAAGCCTGCCGGCGTCGCTTCCGGCGCTCGCTTCTGCTTATCGGATGACGTCACGCGCCGCGGATCTCGGGTTCGACTGGGAGAGGGACGCCGACGTTGCCGCGAAGATCGAGGAGGAGCTCGCGGAGTGGCGCGATGCCGAACGGTCCGGGGACAGCGAAGCGGAAGAGAAGGAGATCGGGGATCTCCTCTTCTCGATCGTCAACCTCGCCCGGCGCCGACAGATCGATCCGGAGAGCGCGCTGCGCCATGCGCAGGCGCGCTTCCGCCGTCGATTCGCCCGGGTCGCCGACCGCGCGCGGGAGTCCGGACGGGCCGTCGGCGACGTCAGCGCGTCGGAGCTCGACGCCTACTGGGAGGAAGCGAAGGCCGAGGAGTAGCTCCCCGTTCCCCGCGTTCGAGGCGGGCTACCGGGAGCTCGAAACCTGCAAGCGGGATCCGTTCACGCGCGCGAGCTCCGAAACCCGGACGAGTCGCACGCCCTCGAGGCGCGGGAGCTCGCGCTCCAGCAGATCGAGCGTCGCCGGATGGGGATGTCCGATCGCGATCGCCTCCCCCTCTCTCTTCGCCGTCGCGAGGAGCTCCCGGTAGGCACGTTCGATCGCGGCGGCTTTCGGTATCGCATCCAGGAAGACGCGGCGCGAGACCGCGGGCAGAGCCGCCTCGTCGGCCACGCGGCGCGCGACCGTGGCCTCGCTCGTGCGGCTGTCGAGGAGAAAGAGACCCCGCTCGGCGAGCACGCGCACGACGGCGCGCATGACGCGAGGGTCGGCGGTCGCGGCCGAGCCCATGTGGTTGTTCACCCCGACCGCGCCCGGCACGGACGCGAGGTCGTCGATCAGCGTGTGGGCGATCTTCTCGTCGTCGTCCGATCGCAGGATCACTCCGGGGCCGGGCTGGACCAACGGATAGCCGTCGGGCTCCATCGGAAGGTGGAGGAGAACTTCCTTGCCCGACGCCGCGAGCCGCCGCGCGGCGTCCGCGCTGCCGGGGAGCCCGGGGAGCACTGCGCCTCCCACGGCGAAGGGCCAGCGCGCGATCCGCTCGAGCGCTTCGCGGTCGTTGCCGAGATCGTCGATGACGATGGCGATTCGGGCACGTGCGGGTGCTGCCGTCCTCTCGCGCGCCGGGACGGGAGAGGTCGGCGCGGGCCGGGGCTTTCGCGCCGCGGCCTGCCGGGGAACGGGCGTCGCGGCCGGAGCCGTCACCGGGCGCTCCGCCGGCCGTGTCTTCACGTAAAGAGCGATGCCGAGTCCGAGCGCGAGGAGCGCGAAGAACACCGTCGCGGGGGAAACGCGGCGGTTCGGGCTCTCCGACAAACGCGGTGGGTGCTAAGCGGCCTGGCGAGCGGGCGCGCGGCGCGCGACCTCGAGCGCGCGCTCGAGGATGGGGTCGCGTCCGTCCGCGTCGCCGGGGAACACGATCACGCGCTCGTCGGGAGACAGGCCTTTGCCTCCGAGAACCGCGCCCGACGGCGTCTGGTAGCGGGCCACTGTCATGAAGAGGCTGCCGCCCGAACCGGTCGGGACGAGCCGCTGCACGATCGCCATCCCGGCGGTCGTTTCTCCCACGGTCGTCGCCGACGCGCGATCCTTCAGTGCGCCGGCGAACACTTCCGCCGGCCCTCCCGTCGCGTCGTCGATGAGCAGGATCGTGCGACCTTTCCAGGCGCGCTCGCCCGTGGCTTCCAGCGGTCGCAGCGTGACCTTGCGAGTGACCAGCCGCGCCACCGGGCCGCGCCCGACGAAGAGCGAAGCGGCCGGCGCGGCGTCCGCGATTTCCCCGCCGATCGAGCCCCGCAGGTCGATCAGGAGGACGCCGATCGAGCGGCGGTTTGCCTCCTCGATCGCGCGCGACAGGGACTCGGCCGTTCCCGCCGTCAGCGCCGGGACCTTCACGATTGCGAGGTCCTTCTCCCAGCGGGTCTCGGGCGCGGGAGGCGTGAAGCGCTCGCGCCGCAGGCGGAGGCTCAACTTCTTCTCTTCGACGACCCGGAACAGCCCGACCTCCACGGTCGTGCCCTCCGGTCCCTCGAGCGCCGAACGGATCTTCCAGAGCGGAGCCGTGCGCAGGTTCTTTCCGTCCACCGAGTTGATGAGGTCACCGGGCTGCACACCCGCAACCTGCGCGGGGGACCCCGGAAGCGCCGCGACTACGTAGGGGAATCCGCCGCGGCGCGCGACGATGATCCCCGGCGTGAGAGCGCCCGAAGCCTGCTGCGCGCGGTAAGCCGACATCGAAGCGGCCGGGACGTAGTAGGAGAAGGGATCGAGCGCGTCGGTCATCCCGTCGTAGGCGCCCTCGAGAAGGGACTTCTGGTCCGTCGGGTCGACGTAGTTGCCCCGGGTGAGCGAAAAGACCTCGGAGAAGACGGAGAGAGCCTTCGTCGCAGGGTCCCGCCCGGTTCCCGTGTCCACGGCGCGCAGCGACGCAAGCGCCAGGACCGAGACGACGATGAAGAGCAGCCGGGCGCGGTTGGATTTCACGACGGGGATGGTAACACCCCGATCCGGGGGGTTCTTCCGTCTACCTCAGCCACGCCACCGGATCGGTCGCCTTCTGTCGATCTCTCACCTCGAAGTACAGGCCGGGCTCCTCGCGGCCGGGCCCCGTCCCCGCGACCCCGATGCTCGTCCCCGCCGGAACGTACGTCCCCGGGCGGACCGAAACCGCCTGCAGCCACGCGTACAGCGTGAAGACCCCGTCGCCGTGGTCGAGGATCACGAGGTTGCCGTACTCCGCGAGCCACTGCGCATACACGGCCTTGCCCGAAAACACGGCGCGTACCGCAGTCCCCGCGGGCACCGCGACCGAGATTCCGTTCGAGAGCGTCCACGCGTCGAATCGGGGATGGCGATGGCGCCCGAACGTCTCCACGACCGCTCCCCGCGCAGGCCAGTCCAGCACTCCCTTCCAGGGCCGGATTCCTCCGCCCGGGCCGACGGATGCATCGGACGAGCGGGCGAGCCGCTCGAGAAGTCCCTCCAGGCGCGCGGCCTTGTCGGAAAGCGTCGCCACCTCGCGGCGCCGCGAGGCGGAGTCGGCGCGCTGTCGGTCGAGAAGGCTCTCGCGCTCCCTCTTCAGCGAAGCGATGCGCTGTTCCTCGCGGCGGGTGGCAGCGTAAAGCCGGTCGGTCTCGGACTTGAGCGCCTTCTCCCTCGCCAGGCCGGCCTCGAGCCGCGTCTGTGCCCCGCGATGCTGGTTCAGCAGGCGGGCGTCGCGGCGCGCGAGCGAGTCGAGCCGCGCGATACTTCGGAAGAAGCCGGAGGCATCGCGCGCCTCGAGGAGCACGCGGAGGTACCCGAACCGCCCGAACCGGTGCAGCAGCCGCGCCCGGGCGAGAAGCGCGCGACGGCTCTCGAGCGCAGCGGCCTCGGCCGACTCCCGTTCGCGCGTGATCTCCTGGAGCCGCGCCCCGTAGTCCTCGCGAAGCCGCGCGAGGAGCTCCTTCTCCTGCGCGGCGATCTCGAGCCGAAGCTCCAGGCGCGAGAGCTCCTCGGACAGCGTCGCCTGACGCCGTCGGCTTTCTTCGAGCTGTCCCTGCAGCGTCTGGATCCGCGACCGCAGCCGCGCGAGGTCGTCCTGGCGCTCGGCATCCGCCGACTTCTCGGGCGCTCCGGCGAGCAGCAGGAGCGAGAGGATCGCCGCCGGGACGCTCACTTCCACGCGATCGCCCCCTCCCCCGGGGTTGCCCCGAGGAGCGCGCGGAGGGCGGCCGTCGCGTCCGTGATCGCCGGCACGCGGGGCGCCGAGAAGGGCCGCGACGCGAAGAACACGCCGCGCACGAGATCGGGATCGAGCGAGCAGTGGTCGCCGCTCCAGACGTCGCGGTTGTCCTCGAACACGGTGTCGGTGGGAACGCCGAGCGACGCCTGCCAGGAAACCCGGTACCCCGGCCGGTTCGCCACGATCAGGTCCGGGATGAGCCGCGGGTCGTAACGGCGGTACACGTCCTCGCGCCGGAAGACCCGGGACACCGCGCGCTCCCCCGTCGCCGGATCGGTGAGCTCGAGGAGCCCGCGGGTGAGCTCGTCGCGCAGCGCGTCGTACTCCGCGCCGGGCGCCACGATCCCCTCTTTTTCGCGTCCGCGCAGGTTGACGTACACGTCCCCCAGCCCCATCGCGTACGCGCGCGACCGCGACCAGTCCACGGCCTCCCAGAAGGCGCCGCGCGAGAAGAGCGCCTCGAGGCTCTGGCGCCGCGCGTCCCCCTTCAGGACGAGGTAGCCCTTTTCGACGAGCCACGAGTCGTAATTGACGGAGCGACGCCACGTGGCGAAGCCGTGGTCCGAGAGGACCAGGAGGGCCGCGTCCGCGGGGATCGCGCGCGCCGTCTCACCGACGATGGCGTCCATCGCCTCGTAGGCTCTTTCCACTTCGCCCGCGTACTTCGGGGCGAGAGCCGCGTCGTACGCCGGATGCTTCGGGTCCCGGAACCGCCAGAAGACGTGTGCGACGCGATCCGGGAACTCGAAGTAGTGGACGAGGAGGCGCCGGTTTTCCTGGAGAAGGGACGCGAGGATCTTCCGCTCGTGCGCGACGGTTGCCGCGACGTCCTCGAGGAAACCTTTCTCCGACAGCGTGCCCGACTGGATCGACCAGGTGTCGACCGCCCAGCCCATCGTCTTGAACCGCCCGAAGCGCGAGACGAGGTCGCGCGCGTAGCCCGGAGGCGTCGAGATCTCGAAGCCCGGCGGAAGCCGCTCCGGATCGAACTGGATCGGCGAGAGGTACAGCGCGATCTCCGGGGAGACGCTCTCGAGGAGGAACTGCCCGTAACCGTGCACGGTGACGAGCGGATTTACGCGGAAGTCGAGGTCCGTCCACTCGCTCCACTGTCCCGGCGCGAGCGTGATCTTCGACTTCCCCGCCTCGATGGAGATCCGGTCGCGTGACTCGGCAACGGTGAGCGTCATCGCGAGCTCGATCGCGTCCTTGCGTCCGAAGGCGCGGCCGGGCGGGCCGACGATTCGCGTGGTCTGGCGCCCGACGTTCGACTCCAGGCGCACGAGCTCGATCGAGAAGTCGTTGCCCTCGCGCGGCGCGAAGAAGGGATCCGAGGTGTAGAACGCGGGCTTCCCGATGCGGCCCGAGAGGTCGGGGACGCCGAGGCCCGAGAGGAGCCGCCCGTCCTCGAAGCGCTCGGGAGGGAAGGTGACGGGCATGCGGATGACGGTCGCGGGCCGGGCGGACGGCTCCGTCCAGAAGGTCGTGCCGCGCCGGTTGTTTTCGACCCAGGGGCGCGTCGCGGGAAGCCAGGCGCGCGCCGCCGCGAAGCTGCCGGCCGCGGCGCCCGCGCCCAGCACGAAGAGAACCGCCGCCGCGGATCGCCGCCGCTTCACGGCGAGGAGACCGGCGGGCAGCAGAAAGACCGCCCCCGCGGCGGCCGCCGCGGCGGGAGGCGTCTTCTCGCCGAGGAGGAACGGAACTTCCTTCTCTTCGGCGACCGCGAACGTCGGCGTCATGTTCGCCGGATCGCGCTTCAGGAAGTCGAAGATCTGGTGACCGCCCGGATCGAGCCCCGTCGAGAACGACGTCCACGACACGGGGGTCTGCGGCGGGACGGGCGGCGTCAGCGGGGAGAAACCGCCGCGCGCCTTCAACGCGGCCAGGTTGGGGAGCCGCCCCGATGCGAGCATCGTCTCGACGACACCCGCGTCCACGCCGTCGAAGGCGAGCACGACGACCCGCGACGGCGGAGAAGTCAGCGCCGCCGCGGTCACGAGCGCTGCCGCAACGAGGTGCATCGAATCAGTGTAAGGGAGGTGTCGCGCCCGCAGGCGACCCTGATACCTTCCCGCCGTGGTCGATCGCACCGAGGACCTTCCGACGCTCCTGGCCCGGATCCCCGATCTCGAGATCCGATCCCTCTTCACCCCCGAGTTCATCCTCTGCTCCGAGGAGTTCGACCGTTTCACCGTGGATACGGTCGTCAACCTCGTCCGCGAGCTCGGCCTCGAAGAAGGCCTCGAGAGGGGGACTTCGGTCGCCGAGGTCCTCGCGGAGCACGGGTGGGCGCCGGCCGCCGAGATTCCCGTGACCTGGTTCTTCCGCAAGCTCGCGGCCGAAGGTCACGTGGAGGTGACAGGCTCCGGCCCGGCCGCCGTCTTCCGCTCCCGCGGTCCTCTTCCCGTGGGGGATCCGGACCGGGCCGAAGCCCGAGCGCGGGCCCTGGATCCCCGCTCCGCACCGCCGTTCGCCGTCGTCCGCGCCATTCTCGAGCACGTCCCGTCGCTGCTGCGCGGGGAGACGACCGGGGAGGAGGTCCTCTTCGCTCCGGCGAAGCTCCCCCTCTGGTTCGACTACTTCTCCAACGACAACCTGCTGTACCAGATCAACAACCGGCTGGGGGCGGAGGCCGTGGCCCGCGCGCTGCCGGTCGGCCGCGCAGCGACGATCGTCGAGATCGGCGGCGGATCCGGGTCGGCCGCCCTCGCGGTCGCCGAGCGGCTCTCCCGCGACGCGGCCGTTCCCCGGATCGGTCGTTACGTCTTCACCGAGATCGTTCCGACGTTCCTGCGGCGCGCCGAGCGCAACCTCCGCGCGCGATTCCCGACGCTTCCGGTCGAGTTCGCGCGCCTCGACATGGACCGCGCCTTCGCCGAGCAGGGGATCGAGCCTGACTCCGCCGACGTCGTGTACGCGGTCAACACGATCCACATCGCGAAAGACCTCGCCGCGACGCTCGGCGAGGTGCGGGCGACCCTGCGCCCCGGCGGGGTCGCCGTCTTTTCGGAATGCGTGCGGCCCTACGAAGGTCAGCCGATCTACGTCGAGCTCGTGTTCAACTTCCTCTCCAACTTCACGGGCGTCGCCACGGACCCGGCGACGCGCCCGAACCACGGTTTCCTGACGCCGCAGAGCTGGAGGCGCTCACTCGCCGCGGCGGGATTCGAGAAGCCGGAGATCCTGCCGGACGTCGAGAACCTCGCGCGACACTACGAGGCGTTCTTCGTCGCGGCGGTGTCGGC
>DATIBN010000027.1:0-6846 GCA_035457525.1 Thermoanaerobaculia bacterium
CGACCACGATGGAGACCTCGACTGGTTCGTGTCGAGCATCTTCGAGCCGAGCGGTGCCTCCTCCGGCAGTTGGGGCACGAGCGGCAACCGCCTCTACCGAAACCGCGGGGACGGCACCTTCGAAGACGTCACCACTCTCGCCGGAGTCCGGGCGGGTTACTGGGGGTGGGGCAGCTCGTTCTCCGACTTCAACAACGACGGGAACCTCGACATCTTTCACGTCAACGGCTTTCCGGGCTCCCCGTTCGTCGACGATCCCTCGCGGATGTTCGTCTCGAACGGAGACGGGACCTTCACTCAGATGGCCGAGACTCTCGGCATCGCGGACACCGGCGAGGGTCGGGGGATCGTCGTCTTCGACTACGACCGGGACGGCGACCTCGACGTCTTCATCACGAACGCGGACCAGGAGACGAAGCTCTACCGTAACGACGGAGGAAACGCCCTGCGCTGGCTCGACGTCCGGCTGAGAGGGGTCGCCCCGAACACGCAGGGTATTGGAAGCAAGATCTACGTCACCGCGAACGGGTATACCCAGCTTTATGAGATCCGCGCAGCGAGCAACTTCGTCTCGCAGAGTCCGGCGGAAGCGCACTTCGGCCTGGGAAACGCAACGGCGGCGAGCGAAGTGCGCGTGGTCTGGCCGAACGGAACGACGAGCGTCCAGACGGGCGTCAGCGCAAACCAGGTCGTGGGCTTCGACCAGGCGGGCGGACAGATCACGAACGTTCCGACCCTCGGGGCCAGGGAGCTCGCGATCCTCGCGATCCTCCTCGCGGTCGTGGCGGTGCGGTTGCTCGGCCGATCCTGAGAATCGCCGCGAGCAATCCAAGTATCGCGGTCATCCCGGTCGCGGCGCTTGCCTGCGGCCTTGTTCTTGCTTTTAATCCGGCTGAACCGGAAGCCGCCTTCTAATGACCTTCGGAGGAACCATGCACCGCTTTCGCCGTATCGCGATCTCCCTTCCTGTCCTCGCGGCCGTCGCCGCTGCCACGGCTCTCGCACAGAGAGCCGACTTGCCCCTCACGAACTGGACGGTCCCGGCCTACCATCGCACGGCCGGACCTTCCGGCGGCCTCTCGACCATGGCCGACGCAACACCGGGCGTCGCCTTCGTGGGAATGGTTCCCTGCCGGGTCGTCGACACCCGCCCCTCCCAGGGGTTTGGCGGCGCCTACGGACCGCCGATCATGGCGGCGAACGCGATCCGCACCTTCGACATCGACTCGGGTCCCTGCACGGGGATTCCCGCAGGAGTCGACGCGTACTCCTTGAATTTCGCCGTGACCGAGACGGCCGGTGCCCCCGGAGACATCCGGGCCTTCCCGACGGGCTCCGGGGTGTCGGTCACATCCGTTCTCAACTGGAACTTCGTCGGCAACGGCGCCATCGCCAACGCGATCATCATTCCGGCCGGCACCAACGGGGCGATCGACGTCCAGGTGGCCGGGTTCAACACGCACCTGGTCATCGACATCAACGGGTACTTCACCGATACGTACAACACCGGCGTCCCCTTCCTGGCGACGGGAAACACGGGCGGGGGGATGATTTCGGGCACGAACGCGAGCAATGCGGACGGAGCCGCGGGCGTGAAAGGCATGCAGGGAGCGGCGGTCTCCGGAGCAACGTCAGCGGGTACAGCCGGGGTCATCGGAACGAGCCCCTTCTTCAACGGAGTTCTCGGGATAACGCAGGCGGGTGCGGGGGCGGCGGTACGTGGCGTCCGGTTGGGAGTGACTCCGGAGACCTCCGGAGAGCTCGGGGCCGCCAACCTGGGTGGTCTTTTCCACAACGACGTCGAAATCGTGGACGGCGATCTCCGCGTGACGCAGCTCGACCTCACGAGCAGAGGAGACATCGAAGCCGACGGGAACGTCACGATCGCCGGAAACCTGCAGGTCGGCGGAGGGACGAAGAACTTCGTCGAGCCGCACCCGACGGATCCGTCGAAGCTCGTCCAGTACGTTTCCCTCGAAGGCCCCGAGTCGGGAACGTATTTCCGAGGGCGTGGGAGATTCCAGAATGGATTCGCGACGATCCGCCCGCCGGAAGATTTTCGAATCGTGACCGACGCGGAAGGCTTGAGCGTCCAGATCACGCCGATCGGCGAGATGGCGACCTATGCGGTCGTCCGCATCGGGATCGACGAGATCGTCCTGAAAGCTTCCCGAAACGTCGAGTTCTTCTACACGGTCAACGGCGTGCGCCGAGCGCACAAAGGCTTCCAGCCGATCGCCGACTCGAATGGGTTCTTCGTCCGACGGGGGGAGAGATCACGAATTCCCGCGAACTTTCCGGACGAGCTCCGGCGCCGGCTGATCGCCAACGGAACCTACAGGGAGGACGGGACCGTCAACATGGACACGGCCCGCCGGCTCGGATGGGACCGCATCTGGGCGGAGCGCGAGCGGGAGGACACGCCTTCCCCGGTACCCGTTCCGTAGAGAGAAACCGGTCGCAACAGCCCGTGGAGGCGCCGCGGTCACCAGCCGCGGCGCCTCTTTTTGTTTGAACTGAGGGCAATCGTCCGCTACTCTTTGCCCCGAAAGCGAAAGCCATGGTCCTCCGCCCTGTGCGAGAGCGCCGCGGGAGGGCGGCCGAATGCGTACGGCCCCTTCCCGGAGCGCTCCTGGTTCTTCTCGCCTGCCTGGTTTCTCCGGGCTTGCGCGCCGCGACCTATTCGGTTCCGAGGTTTTCCGACACGGCAATCGTCGCGGGGCTCAACCAGCCCACCGATTTTGCCTTTCTTCCGGACGGGCGGATCCTGATCCTGGAGAAGCCGGGACGGGTCCTCGTCGCCGGTCCGAGCGGCGGCGCGACGACCGTCGCCCTGGACATGGTCGCGAGCGTCGACGACGGGGTCGAGAAGGGATTGCTCGGCATCTGCCTCCACCCGAGCTTCGCGACAAATGGATACGTGTACCTCTACTACACGGCGAACGGACCGAAGAACCGGATCTCCCGCTTCACCCTCTCGGGAAGCACCCTCGGCTCGGAGCTCGTCATTCTCGACAACATCGCGGCAACGTTCGGCAACCACAACGGGGGAACGATCGCGATCGGGCCGGACGGAAAACTGTACGCCGCTCCGGGCGAGGCCGGGCAGACCTCCAACGCTCAGACGCTCTCACCGGGCAACTTCAGCGGGAAGGTGCTTCGGATGGAGCTCGACGGCTCCCCCGCCGCGGGAAACCCGTACCTGGGCGACGGCACCCGGGAGCAGCGAATTTTCGCGCACGGATTCCGCAATCCGTTCCGGTTCTCGTTCCGCGCCTCCAACGGGTCGCTGTACGTGGGGGACGTCGGCTCCTCCGGCGCGCAGGATCGCGAGGAGGTGAACGTCGTCGTCTCGGGGGGCAACTACGGGTGGCCGTGGGCCGAGGGCTCGACGATCTACACCCCTCCCTGCACGGGCTGCCTCCCTCCCGTCTACGATTACGGGCGGGCGACCGGAACCACGATCATCGGCGGCGTCTTCGTCACGGGCAATGCCTACCCGCCGCTCACCGGAAAGTACGTCTTCGGCGACAACGGCGCGAGCTGGATCCGGTTTCTCGAGTTCACCGCGGGAAACGCCGTCGTCGGCGGCCTCCAGGACCTCGCGACCTCGGCGGAAGGGCCGGTCGCGTTCCACCAGGGTCCGGACGGCAACCTGTACTACGCGGCGATCAACACCGGGCGCCTCTATCGGATCGACTATGCCCGGAACCTGTTCACCGTGCCTCCCTGCCGCGTCGTCGACACGCGCGGCCCCGCGGGGCCCACCGGCGGACCCGCGCTCGCCGCCGGGACCAACCGGACGTTCCCGGTCGCGGGGAGCTGCACGATCCCGCCGACCGCCCGGGCCGTGGCGGTCAACGTCGCGGTGACCGAACCGACGAACTTCGGATTCCTCACCCTCTTTCCGGGAGGCGGTGCGCTGCCGGTCGCGAGCACGATCAACTTCGCGCCCGGCCAGACGCGCGCGAACAACGCCACCGTCATGCTGGGAGGATCCGGGGAGATCGTCGTACGCACCGGCATGTCTTCCGGGCAGGTTCACTTCATTCTGGACGTGACCGGATACTACGAGTGATCCCGAGCCGCGCGGCGCGCGTGCTCCTCGCTTTCGCAGGAATTCTCTCGTCGGCGGCGGGGGGCGCGACGACGCTCTTTCCGATCTCCGACCCGGATCTGAAGGACCGGGCGCGGGTGATCGTCGAGGGCGCCGTGGCGCGCGTCGAGGTGCGGTTGTCCGCGCGGGGTCTCCCGGAGACCTGGACCATCATCCGGGTCGCGCGAACTTTCAAGGGGCGACCCGTCGGCGAGCTGATCGTCCGCGATCTCGGCGGCGAGCTGCCCGACGGACGCGGCCTGGAGATCTTCGGCCGACCCGACTACGTGGTCGGCCGAAGCGTCGTCGTCTTCGCGGTACCGCATCCCGAAGGTGAGTGGCAGACCGCGGAATTCACGCTCGGGAAGTTCGAGGTCTGGCGCGACCGGAACGGCCGCCGATACCTCGCCCGGGACCTGTTGACCCGTTCGACGGCCGGGGTCCGCTACCTGGAGTCGCCGGATCGCCCGGTCCCTGCCTCCGACGAGCTCCGCGACTACACGGCCTTCGTTCGAATGCTCCGCTCGCGTCGGGCCGCGGACGTCGAGACCTCCGCGGCGCCCGTCGGAGGCCTCCAGCCCGAGGATGACAACCGGCGGCCCGGCGTGCACCCCCAGTGGGCGCAGTGGAGCTCGAGCGTGCTGTACCGCTGGTCCAACGGCGCGACGGCCTCCTGGGTCCAGTCTTCGACGCCGAGCCTCATCCCCGGAGGCGGATACACCGAGGCGCGAGCCGCCATCGCCGAGTGGACCAACCATCCGACCTCCACGATCAACTACAGCGACGGCGGCGTCGCATCCTCGGGCACCAACTTCATCGAGCTCGCCGCCCAGGACACGTGCGGCGCGAGCGGGCCCTTCTGCGGGAACGGCGTGATCGGCTGCGGAGGACCGTTCTACCTGGGCAGCCACGTCTGGCGAAACGAGACCTATCGGACGATCACGTCGGGCCACGTCGAGGTGCGGGCGCTGACCGGCTCGAGCTGCGTTTCGTCCGGAACGTACGCCGCGACGGTCACGCACGAGCTCGGCCATACTCTGGGATTCGGGCACGCCGACACGGGAACCACGTCGGCGCACGACGTCTGCCGCGGGGACGAAGACAACGCCCAGATGCGGTCGTTCGTCCAGTCCCGCGGTACGTCGCTCGGAACCGACGACTCGGACGCGGCCCGGTGGGTGTACGGCGACGGGGGGAACTCGTGCTCGGGTGGCCCCACCGCCACGGCCACTCCGACGCGAACGTTCACGCCGACGGCCCCGCCGCCGACGGCGACCCGGACGCCGACCCGGACGGCGACACCTCCGCCGCCGACCGCGACGCGGACTCCGACGCCGACTCCGACCCGGACCGCGACGGCCGTCCCCCCCACCTTCACCCCGACTCCGACTCCGACACGGACGCCGACGGCGCCGCCGCCCACCCCGACGCCGACCGTTCCCCCGGCGACAGCGACGCAAACTCCCACGCCCACGGCGACTGCGCCCCTCCCCACGGCGACCGCGACGGCGACTCCGGGCGCTCCGCCGCCCACGGCCACCGCGACCGCGACGCCGGCCCCGCCGACCTCGACCCCGACGCCCACGCGGACCTTCACCCCGGGGCCCCCGACGCCGAGCCCGAGTCCGACTCCGACGGCCGGGCCGCCCCGCTTCTATTCGCTCGCGCCGTGCCGGCTCGTCGACACACGGGACCCCGTAGGGTCGCGCGGCGGACCGGCGCTCTCCGCGGGGACGATCCGGGTCTTCGGATTGGGTGGAACGTGCGGGCTACCGGCGACGGCGCGGGCTGCGACTTTCAATCTCGCCGTCACGTCGGCCACGAGCGACGGGTTCCTGACGGTATTTCCGACCGGCGCGTCCCTTCCGGTCGCGTCGACGATCAACTTCCGCGCGGGGCAGACCCGGTCGAACAACGCGGTCCTGGCGCTCGGCACGACCGGGAACTTGAGCGTTTTCTGCGGGATCCCTTCGGGTTCTGTTCATTTCGTGCTCGACGTGACGGGCTACTTCGAATAGGCGGCGACCGGATGTCAACGGAGGGCTGAAGAGCTGACAAATCGCGGTCCAAAGCGATCCCGCACGCCGCCAACCCACGCAGGATCAGATATTTGAGAATTCGGGCGAATGGCCTGGAAGTTGCCTTCTCTCCCCATGGCGAACCCCGAGTGAGAAAGGAAACGGACGCGTCGCGAACCCGGCGTACCCGGCGGAGGCTCACCTGACCCAATCCGGACCGATTCGCTCGAGAAGCGCAGGGATGCTGTTCGCGATCCTCGTCCTTTTGGTCGCGGCGCCCCTCGCCGCGGCCACCGTGGACAGCCCCCTCCATTTCCCGCGCCGCGACGGCCTTGCCGTCCGCCGGGCGGCCGAAGCCGGGGAGCGACTCCTCGACCTCGACCCGCGCGCGTTCGGGAAGCTCCGCGGCATCGGCCGGAAGCAGTCGGTGCGCGTCGAGGCTTTTCCGTTCGCGCCGGACGCGACAGGGGACCTGGTGCTGGAGCGTTTCGAGGTCGCGACGGCCGACGCCCGGGTCCTCGTCCAGACGGCGGCCGGCACCGAGATCCGCGCCATGCCCGACGTCGCGCACTTCCGCGGCCGGCTCGAAGGAGACGAGGACTCGCGCGTGTACCTCGCCGTTCAGCCCGGCTTCCTCGTCGCGATCGTGAAGACGAGCGCCGGTCTCTCCTACGTCGGCCCCGAGGGACCGGTCGACGGTCCGATCCAGCACGTCCTGCGTCCGGCGGACTC
>DATIBN010000028.1:0-4792 GCA_035457525.1 Thermoanaerobaculia bacterium
CGGAAGCGGTCGCGCAGAACCGCACTCTCGCGCAGGCCGCGCTGAACGACGCCGACGCCGGCGTCCGTGCGGCGGCGGTGGAAGCGCTCGCCCGCTGGGGGGACGCCACCCTCATCCCGCTGCTCGCCGACACGCTCGCGAAGTCTGCATCGATGCGGGAACCGGACGTCGCCATCGCCGTGATCGGCGCCGCCGAGAAGCTGCGCGCGGAAGCGGGCGCGCAGGCGCTCGTCGAGACGGCCTACCGAAATCCCAACCCCGTGGTGGCGCGGCTCGCCCGGCGCTCGCTCCTCCTGAACTTCCGCGCGGCTGCGGCGTCCTTCCCTCCGCCGGAGTTCAAGCCGTCGCGCGCGTCCGGGGAGTACCCGGGCGTCCTCATCGAAGCTGCCAGGCCGTGGGTGGCGACGGTCGAGACGGCGCGGGGGTCCTTCCGGATCCGGCTCGCCGGGAAGGCGGCGCCACTGACCGTCATGAATTTCGTCTCACTGGCCCGGCGGGGTTACTTCAACGGCGCGGCGATCCACCGCGTGGTGCCGAACTTCGTGATCCAGGACGGCGATCCCACGGGCACGGGCAACGGCGGCCCCGGCTACGAGATCCGCGACGAGCTGAACCCGATCGAGTATTCCGAAGGAACCGTCGGGATGGCGCTCTCCGGGCCGGACACCGGCGGTAGCCAGTGGTTCGTGACGCACGCGCCGCAACCGCATCTGGACGGGATCTACACGGTGTTCGGGCAGGTGATCGCGGGTCAGGACGTGGTCGAGAGAATCGAGCAGGGGGACCGGATCACGCGGATCATCCTCGCCGAGACGCCCTAGGCTCGGCTCGGGTCCATGCTCCTTTTGGCCCGCTCGCTCCAGTTGGCGGGGCTGGTCGTGACGGGTATCGCGTTCTTCGACGGCGTCCTCGCCGGCAACGTGAGGCGCGAGCTCGTGTTGCTCGCGCTCGGTGCCGCGCTCTTCTTCCTCGGGAGGGCCCTGCAACCGAAGAGCTAGTGGGGTCAGGTCTTCACGAATCGCCGGATCTCTCGCAAAGGAAGAGCGGCCTTGCCACATCGCGAAGGCGATGTGGCAAGTGGAGACCTGACCCCATCGCCCCGACCTGACCCCGCGGTGCTAGACTCGCCCCCTCCAACTGAATAAGGTTGCGGGTGCAGGTCCGCAGGACCTGTCCCGCGGCATCGACAGGGGGACCATTGGCGACCCGCTCGGGCGAAGAATTTCGCGCCGCGGCTTTCGAAGAGCCCGCGGCAGGGAGTCGCGCGGCCGCCGGCATCGTGCTCGCCACGCGCGCACTGCCCGAGCCTTCGCTGTCGACTCTCCTTCCCGAATACGACGTCCGCGTCCTCGGATATGCGCCCAACGAGGACGAGCTCGCCGCCGAAGTGCGCGACGTCGACGCGCTCATCACGCTCGTGAGCGATCCGGTCACCGAGGCCGTCCTCCGTGCCGGCTCGCGGCTCAAGATCGTCGCGAACTACGCGGTGGGGGTGAACAACATCGACCGTGCCGCCGCCTCGGCGCGCGGGATCATCGTCACCAACACCCCCGGAGTGCTGACCGACGCGACCGCCGACCTGACACTCGCCCTGATCCTCGCGCTCTCTCGGCGGGTCGTCGAGGGAGATCGCATGGTTCGCGCCGGCCGTTTCGCGGGCTGGGCGCCCGACCTCCTCCTGGGGCGCGAGCTGAAAGGGAAGGTCCTCGGCATCGTCGGTCCCGGACGCATCGGGAGGGCCGTGGCGCGCCGCGCCCGGGCGTTCGGAATGACGGTGATCGCCTTCGGCCGGTCGGGCCGAAGCAACGACGATCCGGACGACCCGCCTCGGGTCTCCTTCGAGGAGCTGCTGAGACGATCGGACGTCATTTCCCTCCACGTCCCCCTGAACGACGACACGCGTAACCTGTTCAATCGAGAGACTTTCCTTCGCATGAAGCCGGGGAGCCTCCTGATCAACACGGCGCGCGGAGGGTTAGTCGACGAGACGGCGCTCGTCGCGGCGCTCGACTCGGGCCACCTGGGGGGAGCGGGGCTCGACGTCTACGAGAACGAGCCGGCGGTCCTGCCCGCCCTCCTCGACAACGACCGGGTCGTGCTGATGCCCCACGCCGGCAGCGCGACGACCGAGACCCGGCGGGAGATGGCGCGAATGGTGGTCGAGGACGTCCGGCGCGTGCTCTCCGGAGAGCGGCCGCTGCGGGCGGTCTCACCCGAGTCCGTCAAGCGATGAGACGTCCTCCGCGCGCGGGCTTCAGCCCTCTCGACGCCGCGGCCGACGGCGTGTTGCGTCGCATGTCCGCCGGCGACGGCGCGCTCCTCTGGATTCGCGCGCGGTGGCCGCGAATCGTGGGGGAGCCGCTCGCGCGCAAGATCGTGCCCGCCGAGTTGAACGGGCGCCGCCTCACGCTCTCTCTGCTCGACTCGGCGTGGCGCAAACCCGTCGAGGCGGCGCTGCCGGAGCTGGAGCGCCGACTCGCTTTCGAGCTCCCGGCCGTTCGACCGCGGGTCGTTCTCCGGGACACGGGACAGCCGACACGGGACGGGACGAGAAGACGCTGACGGCTTTGCCTCCGTTCGCGCGGAGTGTCGGGGATCGAATCGAGCTCAAGATCAAAGTCGTTCCCGGCGCGTCGAAATCCGAGATCGTCGGAGCGCTCGGCGACCGCTTGAAAGTGCGCGTGGCGGCGCCTCCGGAACGAGGGAAAGCGAACGAGGCGCTGATCGGCCTCCTGCGCGAGTGGCTTGGCGCAGACGAGGTCGAAATCGTCGCGGGTTCGTCGAGACCCGAAAAGACCGTTCGGGTCGCGGGGATCGTCGCGATCCCCGAGATCTGAAGCCGTCAGGCGTACAGGCCGCGCACCATCGTGTCGTGCGCGACGCGCGAGATCCCCAGCATGTACGCCGCGATGCGGTAACTCACGTTGTACTTCTCGGCCATCGTGCGCACGTCGTGGAACGACTGGCACATGATGTCCTCCATCCGCTCGTTGACCTCGTTCTCGCGCCAGAAGAAACCGGCCCGGTCCTGCACCCACTCGAAGTAGGAGACCGTGACGCCTCCCGCGTTCGCGAGGATGTCCGGGACGACGAGCACGCCCTTCTGGTTCAGGATCTCGTCGGCGCGCTGCGTCGTGGGGCCGTTCGCGCCCTCGACGATGATCTTTGCCTTGATGTTGGGCGCGTTGCGCCCCCGGATCTGGTTCTCGTTGGCGGCCGGGATCAGGATGTCGCAGTCGAGCTCGAGCAGGTCCGCGTTCGTGATCGGCTGCACCCGGGGAAGTCCCTCGAAACTCCGCGCCTTCTCGTAGTGCGCGATGACCGCGGGGATGTCGAGGCCGGCCGGGTGATGGATCCCCCCGTTGATGTCGGAGACCGCGAGGACCTTCGCTCCCGCCTCGTGGCACATGCGCGCCGCGATCGATCCGACGTTGCCGAACCCCTGGACGACGAGACGGCTGCCCGAGAGCGTCAATCCCTTGAGCGGCGCGGCCTCCCTCGAGATCAGCATCAGCCCGCGGCCCGTCGCCTCGACGCGCCCGCGCGAGCCGCCGAGGGAGAGCGGTTTGCCGGTCACGACCGACGTCACGGTGTGCCGCGCGTGCATCGAGTACGTGTCCATGATCCACGCCATCGTCTGCGGGTTCGTCCCCATGTCGGGCGCCGGCACGTCCTTCTCCGGTCCGAACTGGTCCATGAGCTCCGCCGTGTAGCGCCGGGTGATTCGCTCGAGCTCCCCCCGGGAGAGCGCCGCCGGGTCGCAGATCACGCCGCCCTTCGCTCCGCCGAACGGGATGTTGACGACGGCGCACTTCCACGTCATCCACGCCGCGAGCGCGCGGACTTCGTCCAGGGTGACGTTCTTGTCGAACCGGATGCCGCCCTTCCCGGGTCCGCGGGCGATGTTGTGCAGCACGCGATAGCCGATGAAGACCTCGATGTGGCCGTCGTCCATCACGACCGGTATGGAGACTTTCGTCTCCCGCACCGGCTCCCGGAGGACTTTGTAGAGTCCGGGATCGAGGCCGAGCTTCTGGGCGGCGACGTCGAAGCGGGACATCATCTCGTCGAACGGGTTGCCGCTGTCCACGCCGATCGGCAGGGTGGTCGTCGTGAGCCGGGGGATCTCCTGTTCCACGACTGGGTCCACGGGCTTCACTCCTCGGCCGGAAGGTTCCGGCCTTCGTTAGAATGGGTTACGGATTGTATCCCAGCCTCCACACGCCTCCCGCTCGCCGCGCGCTCTCGACGTGACCGTCGCGGATGCGGACGCCGGCGACACCGACCTCGTCGTCCGGATCCTCGCGGGGGAGGAGGATCTCTTCGAGATCCTCGTCCGCCGCTACCAGGCGCGGATCGTGGCGCACGTCAGCCGGATGGTGGGCAGCCGTGACGACGCCTTCGATCTCGCGCAGGAGATCTTCCTCAAGGTCTTCCAGGCGCTCGACCGCTACAACCCCGAGTTCAAGTTCTCGACCTGGCTCTTCCGGATCGCCGGAAATGCCGCGATCGATCACTTGCGCAAGCGGCGCCCCCGGACCGTGCCCCTGGAGATACCGGATCCCGACAGCCGCTCCGGCGTGTCGGCGATCGAGCACGAGAGCTCGGTCCTGGACCCCTACGGCGAGCTCCGCAACGTCGAGCGGGGAAGGGCGATCTCGCGGGCGATCGCGGAGCTACCCCCCGAATTCCGGGAACTCATCACCCTGCGCCACTTTGGCGGCCTGTCCTACGAAGAGATCGCCCGGGTCAAGAACATGCCGCTGGGAACGGTCAAGAACAAACTCTTTCG
>DATIBN010000029.1:0-6739 GCA_035457525.1 Thermoanaerobaculia bacterium
GACCGAGACCGGCGCGGACCTCGACGAGCTCGTGACGCTGGTGGAGGGCATCCTCGCGCAGGGGCGCAAGCACGGGCGGAAGAACGTCAACGTCTCCGTGGGCTCTTTCGTCCCCAAGTCCTGGACGCCCTTCCAGTGGGCGCCGTTCGACGGCGTCGAACTGCTCGAGAAAAAGCTCGCCTATCTCAAGGAGCGGTTTCGCCGCGTCCGGGGGGCGAAGATGAAGTGGCACGAGCCGCTCGAGGCCGAGATCGAGTGCGTGCTCTCCCGCGGCGACCGGCGGATGGCGCGGGTCATCCACTCCGCGTGGAAGTCGGGCGTCAAGTTCGACGGGTGGAGCGAGCACTTCCGCCACGACCTCTGGATGCGCGCCTTCGAGGCGGAGGGAATCCCGAAAGAGTTCTACCTGCGCGCGTACGACCTCGACGAGGTGCTTCCCTGGGACGTCCTCGACATCTCGATCAACAAGCGTTTCCTGCGCGTCGAGCTCGTGAAGGCGATGAAGGAGATGCGCACCGAGGACTGCAAGTGGGGGCACTGCTACGCCTGCGGCGTACCGGGAAACGGTGAGGACACCGTTCTCGCGGCGAGCCTGCCCGGCACTCTTCCGACGCTCGATCCGGCGGTCGCCGCGTCGGAGGATCCCGCGTCGTATCGCGAGGTCGAGAAGGGAGCGGCCTATCGCCAGAAAGCGATGCCCGATCTGCCCTCCGCCGTCCGACGCGTGCCGGCGGCGGCGCCCAGGGTCGTGCGGCACCGCGTCACCTTCGAGAAAACCGGAGACGCGCGCTTCCTCTCCCACCGCAATACGATGGACGTCCTCGAGCGGGCGATCCGCGCGGCGGCCCTGCCGGCGCGCTACTCGGAAGGCTTCAACCCGCACATGAAGCTCTCGATGGGACCGGCGCTTCCGCTCGGCCTCGAAAGCCGGCACGAGGTCTTCGACGTCGAGGGAGTCGCGCCGTTCGGACCCGACGCCGCGCGGGTCATCAACGAGAAGCTGCCTGCCGGGATGCTCGTCCGGGAGGTTCGCGAGCTCGGCCCGGCCGAGCCGGTGCTCTCGCGGTCCGTCAAGTCCGCTCGCTACGCCGTGCGGCTCGACTCCGCCGAGCAGGTCGGCCGCGCGGCCGAAGCGATCGATAACGGCTGGCGCGAGGCAATGCCGGCGCTGCGGGCGCTGTCGCTCGAAGGCGACGAGCTCTGCTTCGAGGTCAACCTCGACCAGAGCGCGGGAGAGACGGCCACCGCGAAGAAAGTGCTCGAAGCCCTTCTCGGCGTTCCGCCCGAGACGCAGGCGACGCTTTCGGTCACCCGCCGGGCGACGGTCCTGGGCTGACCGCCGGCACGATGCCTTACCGCGTCACCGTCACCGCGCGGTTCGAGGCGGCGCACAACCTGATCGATTACCCCGGCGGGCCCGAACCGCTCCACGGCCACTCGTACCGAGTGGAGGCGGTTCTCGAGAACGAGAAGCTCCAGCAGCACGACCTCGCGATCGATTTCGTCCTGGCCCGGGGTGCGCTCGACGCAATCGCGAAGGAGCTCGACTACCGCTACATCAACGAGCACCCGGATTTCGCGGCGCGCAACACCTCCGCAGAGAACCTCGCCCGCTGGTTCGCCGAAAGACTCGACTCCTCGGGGGCTCTCGGCTGGACCCGCGTCGCCGAGGTCACCGTCTGGGAGGGTCCCGAAAACCGCGCGACGTACGTTCCGAGGGCTTGACTGTCCGCCGAGCCGAGCGTACCGTCCGAAAAACGAATCCCCGAAGTTGCCCGTTCCCCGGGAGGTGTAAGTGGGTAAGACTGCGCGCGCGCCATTCCTCGCTTTCGCCCTCCTGTCCTGGGCCTCAACGCTCTCCGCCGGCGTCGTCATCACCGTGACCAGCACCGCGGATACCGCCGCGAACGACGGCGTCTGCACGCTGCGCGAAGCGATCACGTCGGCCAACACCAACACCGTCTCGGGTGGGGCGGCCGGGGAATGCGTCGCCGGCGCCGTGAGTCTCGATGCCATACAGTTCGACATCACGGGCGGCTGTGCGGTTCCCTGCACGATCACGCCGGGAACGGCTCTGCCGTCGATCACCGCTCCCGTCATCGTAGAGGGCTACTCCCAACCGGGCGCCAGCGCCAATACGCTCGCCGTCGGAAACGACGCCGTTCTCAAGATCGAGTTGAACGGCACGACCGCGGGGGGGGTCGGCCTGACGCTCGCCGCCGGATCCGGAGGGAGCACGATCCGTGGCCTCGTCGTCAACCGCTTCGTCAATGCGATCCTCGTTCAGTCCGCCGGGAACCTCCTCGCCGGCAATTTCATCGGCATCGATCCCACGGGGATGATCGCCCGGGGAAACACGAGTCACGCCATCGAGATCACGAGCACCAGCAACACCATCGGGGGAACGACGCCGGCCGCGCGGAACGTGATCTCCGGAAGCGACCTGCAGCAAGCCCGGGCCGGCATTCACTTGACGGGCAGCGGCGCGACCGCAAACACGATCCATGGCAACTACATCGGCACCAACGCGGCCGGCGCCGCCGCCATACCCAGTTGGTTTGGAATCCTGTCCGAGTCCGGAGGCGGACACGCGATCGGCGGGACCGCCGCGGGGGCCCGCAACGTCGTATCCGGGAACTCCAACACGGGCGTCTCCTTGAGCAGCAGCAACAACACCGTCTTCGGAAACTTCATCGGGGTGAACGCCACCAACACCGCGCCACTGCCCAACGGAAATCAGGGGCTCCGCATCGACAGCGGGTCCAGCAACGTCATCGGCGGAACCGGCGTCAATGAGCCCAACGTCATTTCCTTCAATGGCGACATCGGCGTCCGGATCGCGTTCAACGGCAACAACACGGTGCGCGGGAACACGATTCGCGGGAACGTCGACGGCGGCGTCCAGGTTTACGGAGGAAGCGGACACCTGATCCGATCCAACGCGATATTCGAGAACAGTGTTTCGACTCCGCCGAATCTCGGGATCGACATCGACCCGGACGGGAGCTCACCCGACGACGGCGTCACGCCAAACGACCTCGGACCGCCGCCCGACACGGACACCGGCCCGAACGACGTCCAGAACTTCCCGGTTCTGACCGCCGCCAGCTTCGCCGGCGGGATGGTCTCATTCTCCGGCACCCTCGCCAGCACGCCGAGCACGACCTTCACCCTCGAGTTCTTCGTCAATGGGGTCTGCGACCCGTCCGGTTTCGGCGAAGGGGAGGTTCCGGTCGGAACGGCGCAGGTCGCGACCGACGCCAGCGGAAACGTGACGTTCGGCCCGATCGCGTTTGCCGTGGCGAGCCCGCTGCAGTTCGCCACCGCGACGGCGACGAACCCGGGCAACAGCACGTCCGAGTTCTCGCAGTGTTTCGCGATCGCCGGAGGGGTCACACCGACCCCGACGTCGACCCCGACTCCGACGTCGACCCGGACGCCGACAGCGACCCCGACCCCGACCATCACGCCCGGCGGGCCGACTCTCACTCCCTCGTTCACCCCAACGCTGACGGCCACGCCGACGCAGACGCTCACCCCGACACCGACACCCACTCCAACAGTGACGATCACCCCGGGGGGCCCGACGTTCACGCCCACGTCGACGCCCTCCCTGACCGCGACGCCGACGCCGACCTCGACGCCGACCCTCACCGTCACTCCCGGCGGTCCGACGTTGACGCCGACGTCCACACCGACCCAGACGATCACGTCCGGAGGCCCGACGCTCACTGCGACCGCGACGCGGACCCCGACCACCATTGCGCCGAGCGCGACCGCGACGGTCATCGGCGGGGGCGGAGTTCCGCCTCTCGGCTCGATCCCGACGCTCTCCGGCGGGATGCTGGCGCTCCTGGCCCTGGGCCTCGCGGCGGCGGCGATGGCGCTGATCCGCCGGCCTTAACGATCGCGACGGTGAGGTCTCCGGGCGGCGTTTTCGACGCCGTGCCGCCGGTTTAGCGGGTGTTACGCCAGGTAACGATTTTCGGCAAAACCCCTCTGGTGAGTGGGGTCACCAGGTCGGCGTAAGCTTTTGTTCTAAAATCTATTAGACGTTCGTTGAGGGTCCGGCACGCCGTTCGCTACAAACGGGTCCCAGCTCCCGAAGGAGTGCGGACCCTAAGTATTCGGTCGGAAGGAATTTAATGAAACGGTCCACTGGGTGTACAGGGACACGTGTCTTCGGGAAGGGAGCTCGTGAAGAAAGCAGAAAGTGAGCCGGGGCGCGAACGCGGAATGACCCTCGTGGAAGTTTCGATCACGATCGCCATCCTGGGGACCCTGGCGCTCCTGGTGGCGCCGGTTGCGTCCAAGCTCATCCGGCGGTCCCAGACCCTCGCCGCGTACTCCTCGATGCGGCAGGCCCTCGCGGCTGCGCGCCTCCAGGCCGTCAAACGGGGCGTTCCGGTCGTCGTCCAGTTCAGCCTGACGCCGGAGAAGAGGATCCAACTCCACACCTTTCAGGATCGCGTGGACAAGGAGACCCCGCTGACCAGCACCGAGCAGGGGCAGGTCGGGAATCTCGTTCAGGACGCGAACGAGCCGACGCTGGGAGAAATCGTCCTGCCCTCGACGGTCGCCGTTTGGAAGCAGGGGGGCACGAAGAACGACACGGGAGAGGGAATTGCCTTCGACGAGTACAACGGGGACTCGTCGCTCACGGATCGGGTCGGCTTCCTGGCGACGGGGGGGATCTTCCCTCCCGAAGACACGGGGACCTCCGGGCTTCCGAATCTCTCGGGCGGGAGGGGCATCTACTTCGCGGATTCCGCCGGCAAGAACTACTTCCGGGTGACCATCGACAGCGATATCTCGGGTCGGCTGGTGGTCGACAAGTACCAGGCCGGCACGGGTTACAAGGCGACGGGATGGACATGGTATTGAAATCGAAACCGAAGGCCCGGCGCCCCGACGCCGGAATGACCCTGATCGAGGTCCTCGTCGCGACGACGGTCCTCGGTCTGGCGCTCCTGGCTCTCGCCCCGATGTTCACGAGCGCCGTCCGGACCAACGCGTCGGCCAACCAGCTCACCAACGCGAACACGCTGGCGCGGGAGAAGCTCGAGGAGCTCTCCGGCTACCTCCGAAGCGACCCTCGTCTCGCCGTGGCCTCCCCCAACAACGCGTCGGGGCCGACGACCGCCTCGGTGGGGACCGGAAGTGTCGTCGGCGTGAACACGTGGTGCCAGAACGACCTCCCCCGCTGGTACAACCCGCAGACGGGGGCCACCTCGACGGCGGCCACGCGGCCGGGCGTGGCGTGGTTTTCCTACCCCTACACGCGGACGTACACCGTCGAGCAGTTCGGCGAGGATCTCGTCACGCGGATCGTCGCTCCGGCTCCCTACGTCGTGAAGATGATCACCGTGACGGTTCGCCCGACGAGCGGTCCGTTCCCGGGGCTTCGAACGAGCCGCCAGGCGCTCATCCTGAGGCTGCGCGATGCTTAGGGCCCGCACGGCTCGGAGCGAGCGCGGCCTGACGCTCATCGAGACACTGATCACGATGGCCGTCCTGATCGCCGTGATGGTCGGTCTCTACGCGCTCCTCGACTCTTCGAACAAGCTCGCGAAGCAGGAGACGAACGTCGCGGAGGCCCAGCAGTCGGTCCGCATCGGCGTCTCGGAGGTCACGAGGGTGGTCCGGCAGGGACGGGTCGGGGGCCTCTTCATCGCCAACGCGATCCTGCCGATCGAGAACAACAGCGCGGGCGGCGTCTCCTTCACCGACATTTCGGGAGTTCCGCACTTCGTCCGCAAGGGGACGGACGTGATCGGTGTCCGAGGCATCATCTCCGGCGACAAGTACGGCGTCGCGACGGGCGACGTGACCTGCGGCGGGAGCTGCGCGACGACGAACGCGATGACCGTGACGATCCGCGCGACCTCCTCGAGCGGGGTCGTCAACTTCGCACCGGACACCCTCCCCTCGATGGCGTCCAAGACGCGGCCGTTCTACTTCGTGGTCGCCGACGGCTCGAGCGAGATGCTGACGACGGGAGTCGGGACGTACCTGGTCCCGGTGTACTACGTCGGTCTGGTCGACACGACCGGCACCTGGTACACGCAGACCTCCGACACCTTCACCTTCGTCATGGATCCGACGGACGAGGGCGCGCGCAAGCTGACCGCGGCCGCCCCGACGGCCGCGGCCATGGACAAGCCCTTTTCGGCAGGCGTCGTGGACGAGATCCGTTTCTTCGTCGACGAGGGTCCCGTGGACGTGTCGACGAGCACGATCGACACCCATCCTTCGCTCGCGGAGGCGACCTTCGACCCGCAGTCGGGCAACTGGGAGATCCAGCCGCTCATCGAGGACGTGGAGGACTTTCAGGTCGCCTACGGGGTGGACGGGATCGATGGCAGCGTGCGCGACAAGGGGATTTCCCCGGCCGCGTACAGCGCCACGGCGAACGCCGACGAATGGGTCGGCAACGTTCCGGATGAGGTTGCGAGCAAGCTTGCCTTGACGGGCGACCCGCAGCGCGTCGAGGCCTTCATCGACTCCTCCGTCCCGACCGGACCGACGGCCCCGGCGCTCGCTTCGGCCGCGTTGCGCTCGGTGATGGTGGGCCTCGTCGTCAAGTCGGTGGATCCGGACTTCAAGTACAACGGACCGGGAGCGCGCGGGTTCGCGCTCCTCGATTCCACGGCGGCTTCCTTCTCGGCGACGACCGGCCGGCCCTATCGGCGCCGGCTCCAGCGGTTCGCCGTTTCGCTCCGCAACTACCAGTGATCGG
>DATIBN010000030.1:0-9841 GCA_035457525.1 Thermoanaerobaculia bacterium
GCACGACCGCGACTTCGATCCGGTCCGCGACTCGCCGGAGTTCCAGGAACTCTTAGCCTCGTAAGCCACCGTCTCCCGTGAGAAGTCTCCCGGGCCGCGGCGCGAGGAGTCTCCCGAAGGAAGGAGCCTCACGATGCGGGAGCAGGAGCGAGCGAGCGATCAGGCGCCCGGTCGAGGCCGGCCTGCCGAGCCGGGCGCCGGTGGCGTCAGCCAGATCGCGAGCGAGCGAGAGCGACGTTACGAGGCTAAGAGTTCCTGGAACTCCGGCGAGTCGCGGACCGGATCGAAATCGCGGTCGTGCCGCGCGAGGATCCGGTTGCGCTGGTCTTCGCCGATCGCCCGGCGCAGGTACTCGAGCGCCGACAGCGGCTCGCCCCGCTGCGCATAGCAGCACGCGAGCAGGAAATCCACCTTGCCGCCGCCGTTCTTCCGCGCCGCGCGCTTCAGGTGCTCGATCGCCTCGTCCACGTTGCCCCGGTTCTTCTCCAGGACCGCGGCGTAATAGAAGTCTTCCGGCTCGGACAGCGAGGAGGCGGCCGCGTTCTTCTGGCGCTCGCAGACGGCCAGGTAGACCCGCGCGCGGTCCACGAGCTCCTTCTCCTCGGGATACTTCTGGGTCAGCTCGAGGAAGTGCCGCTGCGCCTCCTCGATCTTCTTGCGCTGGAGTGCGGCGACGCCGCGGTCGTACTCTTTCCGGGCATTTTCGGTGTGGCGGGACAGCTCCTTGAGCGTCTGGGCCTTCTTCGGCGCGTCCGCCGCGGAGGCGGCCGGCGCCGCGCCGATCTTCTCGAGCTTCTTTTCGAGCTCGTCGATCCGGACGGAAAGCGCATCGGCGAGCGCCTGGGGGCTCATCTTCGACGCGTTGTCTCTCAGGAATCGAAGCTCGGCTTCTGTCCAGCGTTTTGCCATCGTGTTGCCTCCGGGGGGCCGCAGGAAAAACGGCGTATTGTAGGGACGGACCCCTCCGGTGTCAACGACGGGGGCCTCGCCGGCCGGAATGGAGGGAGGTGCGGGGACGTTTCATTGGCGGAGGCAAGCATGAAAACTCTCAGGACGTCGTTGCTCGCGGTGGCTGCTGTGGCACTTTCTCTCGTTCTGGCGGGAGACGCCTCGGCCGCCGAGAAGACGCTCACGGCGTCGGGGACGGTCTCCAAGCTGGACGCCGCTCAGCGCACCATCATCGTCGAGGTGACGGAGGGCGGCGACGGCCCCGAAACCACCTTCGTCTGGACGGCCGACACGAAGATCAACGGGACGCTCGCGCCCCGGGCGAAAGTCACGATCCGCTACACCAAGCTGCCGGACGGGCAGAACCTGGCCCATCAGATCAGCGTCGCGCGAAGCTAGTTCGAGGACCTTGGTCTAGAATCCCGGGGCCGCAACCGCGGCCAACGGAGGAAATCGCCCGATGGGCATGTACATCATCGCGGAGCCCTGCATCGGCACGAAGGACACGGCGTGCGTGGACGTGTGTCCAGTCGACTGCATCCACCCGCGCAAGGACGAGGCGGAGTTCGAGGCCGCCGAGATGCTCTACATCGATCCGGACGTCTGCATCCAGTGCGGCAACTGCGAGCCGGCGTGCCCGGTGACCGCGATCTTCACGGAAGAGACGATCCCCGACAAGTGGAAGCACTACCAGCAGATCAACGCCGACTGGTACAAGAACCGCGGGTGAGCAAGTTTCCTGTCATCCCGAGGAGCGCAGCGACGAGGGATCTCTTCCTCGACGAGAGAGAGATTCCTCGCTGCGCTCGGAATGACGGGTGTTAGCGACTGCCCGAAGCCTTCACTTCCCCTTCTTCAAGACTCTCGTCAAGAAAGCGTCCGTTCGCGCGTCGGCGTCCTTCGCGTCGTCCGCCCGGAACACTTTCGGGTCGCTCGCCGACGCGAACGCGTGTCCGGCTTCCGGATAGACCTTGAAGTCCACGTCCTTGCCGAACGCCTTCGCCTTCCGGGCGAACTCGCGGACGGTCTCGGGCGGAATCCCCTCGTCCTTCCCGCCGAAGTTCCCCGAGAGCGGCGGGGCGAGGCTCTTGATCTTCTGGTCGTCGGTCACGAGCCGCCCGTAATAGACGACGGCCCCGGCCAGCTTCGGCTGCGCGAGCGCCAGCGCGAGCGAATAGCCGCCGCCCATGCACCATCCGACCGACCCGATCCGGGCGGCGTCGACGTCGTTGCGGGATCGCAGGTAGTCGAAAGCGGAGGTCAGGTCGCGCATCGCGCGATCCTCCGGCATCCCGCGCATCAGCTGGTGCGCGGTGTCCGGGTCCGAGGCGACCTTGCCGCGATAGAGGTCGGGCGCGAATGCGACGTAGCCCTTCTTCGCGAACTCGTCCGCCTTCCGCTTGACGAAATCGTTCAGACCCCACCACTCCTGGATCACGATGATCGCGGGCTTCCGGCCGGCGCCTTCCGGAACGGCGACGTACGCCGACACGGTCTCGCTTCCGCTCGCGTACGTCACCATCTTTCCCGGGGAAGCCGCCGAGGCCGCCGCGGCAGCCGCGAACGCGGCAAGAATCAGGATCGCTCTTTTCGACATGGTCTCCACCTCCGAACGGGTTAATCTTATGGCGTGAGCTCTCTCTTCCCGGTTGAGCCGGAGGACGAGAGCACCAGTCTTCAATTTCTCTACGACCGGCTCGCCACGCGCTTCGGTTTCGCCGCGGCGGACGTGCGTCTCTCCGGGCGAAAGCTCTCCGGCGGCGAGATCGTCTACGGCCGTCCCCACCGCATCACGATCTCGTCGCATCTCTCGCCCGCCGAGCGCGAGGACACGCTCCGCCACGAGGCCGCCCATGCGTGGGCCTACGAGATCGAGGGCGCCCGCGCCGGGCACGGACCGCTCTTTCGACGGCTGTCGCGTCACATCGGCGCGAGCCCGCGAAAGGCGCCGCTCACGCCGGCCCTGGTCGAGCATCGCCGCAGGAACGAGGTTCTCTACCGGTGCGAGGGGTGTCGCCGCGTTTTCCGAAGGTACCGGGCCTTCCGAGGAGCGCGCTACTGCGTGCGGTGCGATCGGGCCGGCCGACCGAGCCGGCTGAAGCGCCTTCGTTGACCTTCCGCGATCCGGGCGAGCGACACGGCGTCCTGCTGATCGCGGGCGCCGCGCTGCTCTGGTCGACCGCGGGAATCGGCATCAAGGCGATCGACGATCCGCCGTTGAAGGTCGTCTTCTTCCGATCGGCGATCGCGGCGATCGTCCTCCTCCTCTACTTCCGACCGCGGATCCGGAGGTTGACGCCTGGCTTTCTGGCCGGCCTCGTGTGCTACGCCGCGTGCCTGATCACATTCGTCACAGCCACCAAGTGGACGACCGCCGCGAACGCGATATTCCTGCAATACAGCGGCGTCGTCTGGGTCCTCCTGCTCTCCCCGATCATCGTGAAGGAGCCGCTGCGCGCTCGCGACGCGGCGGCGATCGCGGTCGCGTTCGCCGGAATGGCTCTTTTTTTCCTGGGGGGCTTCGATCCGCGCGGCCGAGCGGGCGACGCGATCGCGCTCCTCTCCGGCGTGTTTTTCGCGGGGCTCATTCTCGCCCTCCGCCGCGAGCGCGGGATCGGCGCAGAGGCCGTCGTCGCGTGGGGAGCCGTCGTCACCGCGGCGGTGACCTTCCCGTTCGTCGCGGGAGACCTGTCGCTCACGCCGAAGTCGGCGATCGCCTACCTGCTCCTGGGCGTCTTCCAGCTCGCCGTGGCGTACATCCTCTTCGTGCGCGGGATCCGCCACGTGTCGGCCACGGAGGCGTCTCTCGTGGGAATGCTCGAGCCGATCGCGAACCCGATCTGGGTCCTCCTCTTCCTGGGTGAGCGGCCCGCCGCGACGTCCGTCCTCGGCGGGGCCATCGTGCTCGGGGCCATCGCATGGCGGACCCTGACCGGCTCGCCGCCCGATCCCGTCCCGCCGCCGGACTAGGCGGGGCTTCGCGACTGCGTCCTTGCCACTTCGCGGCGCGATGTGGCAAGTGGAGACCTGACCCCGCATGTGGCAAGTGGAGACCTGACCCCCTCGATCAGAGGCACCGACACCCTACTTCGCGGTCTCGCCGTCGAAGAGCGGCTGCTGGACGGGGCCCAGGAGCGGAAGGATCGCCTCCAGGCAGTCGATCGCCCAGTGCTCGCGGCGGTCCTTGTCGAGCCGCACGGCCGGGACGTCCCACTCCGCAAGGACCGATTCGATCGTCTCGTCGATCTTCCTCTGGAACGCGGTGTCCGTGTCGCGCAGGCCGTCGTACCCGGGGGGCGAAACGATCGGCACCTTGATCAGGAGCTGATAGGTATCCGTCCACCACCGGACGACCGGCTCCAGCATCGGCGCTTTCCCCGTCTGGAGCATGTAGCAGTAGTTGTCCAGGACGCTGCGGTCGCAGATGACGATCTCCGCCTTGTGCGCAGCCGCCAGCTCGGCGGCGATCTCGCTGTGGAGGATCCACGACTGTGCGTCGGTCGTCGTCTCGCGGTTGATCGGGAGCGGGCAGAAGCGCGCGACCTCGTGGACCATCTCGACGACGCGGTCGCGTTTCTTGAGAAGCGCGGCGAGCTCGAAGCAGAGGGTCGTCTTGCCGACGCCGTGGGTTCCGATGAAAGCGAACTTCATTCCGTTGTCATCCTGAGCGTAGCGAAGGATCTCTCCCTACTCTAAGTCAGAGATTCCTCGGCCCTGCGGGCCTCGGAACGGCAATCCAAATTCGCGCCGCAGCGCGTCGCCGTGCTCGTCGAGCTTCGGAGGAAAGCGCAGCGCCGTTCCTTCGGGAAGCCGGATCGGCGACGCGACGAACCCGACGCCGTCCACCGACGCGACCGCCCCGAGACTCCGCGCGGTTTCCGATGTGAGCGCTTCGAGCGGCGCGCGGACCGGCCCCGAGGGAATGCCGGCGCCGCGACAGAGGGCGATCCACTCCCCGCGCCGGCGGGTGCGAAAGATCTCCTGCAGCGCGCGCTCCAGCGCTTCCCGGTTGGCGACGCGCGCCGCGTTCGTGCGGTAAGCCGGGTCCTCTGCCCATTCCGGCCGGCCGGCGAGCCGGGCGAGCAGCGCGAACTGCCGGTCCGTCCCGACGGCGACGATGAAATCCCCGTCGGACGCGGTGAAGGGACGATACGGCGTGATCTGCGGGTGCGCGTTTCCCCAGCGCTTCGCCTCCTCCCCGGTGACCAGAGCGGCCTGGGCCACGTTGATCAGGGAAGCGAGGGTCGACGTGAACAGATCCACCTCGACGTGACCCCCACGCCCCGTCGCCTCGCGTTCCCGCAGCCGGGCCAGGATTCCCGCGAGCGCATAGAGGCCGGCGAAGAGATCCGACACCGCGACCCCGACCTTCGCGGGGCCTCCGTCGGCGCCCGTGATCGCCATCAGGCCCGCACCCGCCTGCGCGAGCAGATCGAAACCGGGAAGCGTCGCGTCGTCCCCCGTGCGGCCGAAACCCGTGATCGAAGCCGTCACGAGCCCGGGGTTCGCGGCGCGCAGCGACTCGAGCGGAAGCTCGAGTTTCTCGAGCCCTCCGGGCAGAAAGTTCTCGACGAGCACGTCCGCCCGGCGCGCGAGCATCCGCACGGAGTCGGCTCCCGCTGCCGTAGACAGGTCGAGGGCGATCGACTCCTTGTTGCGGTTGACCGCGAGGTAATACGCGGACAGGCCGCTCGTCTTCTCGAACGGGGGACCCCAGCCCCGCGTCACGTCGCCTCCGGGGTGTTCGACCTTGATCACGCGGGCGCCCATGTCGCCCAGCAGCATCGTGCAGAAGGGCCCCGCGAGCACACGCGACAGGTCGAGAACGAGAAGCCCGGAGAGCGGACCGGCGGCGCCGCTCAATTCTTCGCGGGCCTCCAGGCGAGCGGCCCCGGCAGGAAGTGGAACAGGCCGAGCGGCGAAAGCGTCACGCCGTCGATCTTCCGGGAGATGCCCCAGTACTGGTCGGCGCCCCAGAGGAAGTCGGCCGGAGGGTCTGCGGCGAGCAACCGGTGCACCTGGCGGTAGGCCGCCATCCGGCGGCCGGCGTCCGTCTCCCGTCGCGCCGCCTCCATCCAGCGGTCCGCCTCGGGGTTCCGGTAGAAGCCGTAGTTCTGCCCGAGCGGCGGCGCCTGGCTCGAGTGGAAGTGCGGGAAAGGGTCCGGGTTCGGGGGCAGGAAGACGCGCCCCGTCAACAGCGCCTCGAACTCCCCCGCGTCCGAGCGCTCGGAGTACGCGGCCCAGTCGAGCGGCCGGAGGACGAGCGCGACGCCGACCTTCCGGTAGGAGCTCTGGAGGATCTCGCCGAGCGACCCGTAGATCGCCTGGCCCGTCGGATAGAGCAGCTCGAACGACGCCCTGCGGCCGTCGCGCGCGCGCACGCCGTCGCGGCCGAGACGCCACCCCGCTTCTTCGAGGAGGCGCCCGGCCAGCTCGGGGTCGTACGCGGGCGGCCGCGTCGCGGGATCGTTTTCGGGTGCGCCCGGGAGGTACGGCCCCGACACGAGCGTCGCGCCGTCCGGAGGATAGAGGCGGTGGGCGGTCTCCTCGCGCGGCCAGGCGGACGCGAGCGCGCGGCGGACCGCGGGCGCGGCGAGAAACGGCTGGCGGACGTTCCAGAGGAGGTAGGCGGCAACCGGCTGCGGGACCTTCAGGATGCGGTTGCGCGCGAGAAAGTCCTTCGACGACTGCGCCGCCGGACGCTGGTCCCGGTCGATGCGGAACTCGTCGAGCTCGCCGCGCGAGCCGGCGCGGAAACGCACGGTCTTCTCGGGAAGGACGCGGAAGACGACGCGGCGGAAGGGGGCGGCGGTCTCGGCCGTTCCGGGTCGGCGTACGAGCGAGATCGACTGGTTCGTGTTCCACTTCTCCAGCCGGTAGGGACCGCTTCCCTCGGGCCGGCGGTCGAGGTCGGTGGGCGATTTCGCCCGCCCGTACGCGGCGCGCGAAACGACGGGCACGTTGAACGCGAGCAGCCGCTCGGCGTACGGAGCGGAGAACCGCACCCGCACGGTCGAGACGTCGGGCGTCTCGATGGCCGTGACCTCCGAGAAGAGCTCGCGGTAGTTGAACGCCTGGACCTTCGGGTCCCGGATGCGCTCGATCGTGAAGAGCACGTCGTCCGACGTCACTTCGGACCCGTCTTCCCACTCCGCGAACGGATCGAGGCGGAACTCGTACGTCATTCCGTCCGGCGAGACGGTCCACGACCGCGCGAGGCCCGGCGCGGGGCGGCCGCTCGCATCCAGGGACAGAAGCGGCCGGAAGATCAACTCCTCGACGAGGATTCCGTTCTCCTCCGTCGTCGTGATCGGGTCGAGCGTCGCGGGATCGCCGCCGAGGTGCCGGTAGAGCGTGTCCTTCGCGGCAGGCTCGGGGGCGCGGGCGCAGGACGCGAGCGCGACGGCCGCGAGCAGAACGGCGCCGCGTGCGTGAAGTCGCTTCATTCGATGAGCCCGGAGAGAATAGCATTCCATCTCCGTGGCGACAGTCGTCTTCGACATCGAGACCGTCGGCGTTCCGTGGGAATCCCTGGACGACGGCCAGCGGACCTACCTCGGAAAGTGGGCGCGCAGCGACGAGGATCGCGCGCGACTCCCCGAATCCCTGTCGCTCTGGCCGCTGACGGGAAGGATCGTCGTGCTCGGCATGGTGAACCCGGACTCGGGCCGGGGGCGCGTCTGGTACGAAAAGACGGACGCACGTCTCGAGGAGACTTCCGCCGATGGTCTCTTCACCTTCGTCGGCGACACGGAGGCCGCTTTCCTCGCTGAGTTCTGGACGGCGATCGCGAAGTTCGACCGGTTCGTCTCGTTCAACGGGCGGTGCTTCGACGGACCGTTTCTGATGCTCCGGAGCGCCGCGCTCGGGATCCGGGTGACGAAGAACCTCTGCGGCTACCGGTACGCGATCAAGCCGCACACGGATCTGCTGGACGTGCTTTCGTTCTTCGGCGCATCGCGGAAGTGGAACCTCGACTTCGCGTGCAAGGCCTTCGGGGTCGAGAGCCCGAAGGAGCACGGCCTGGACGGCTACGCGGTCGGCCACTACTACCGGGAGAACCGGCTGCGCGAGATTGCGCTCTACTGTCGGCGCGACGTCGAAGCGACCGGGCGTCTTTTTCAGAAACTCGAGAAGACGCTTCTACCCGCGCTGGAGGACGCGCGGCTCTGAGCGCGCATCGCGGAAAACTTCCCGAATCTGCTATCCTTCCGCGAATTCATCCGGTCAATCCAGCAGAGGGCGAGGGTATGGGGCGAAAGCTGGCCGAACAGCGGATATCGGATCGCGTGCCGGTCGGCGCACCCGCGACCATCAAGTGGGGGGAAGAGGAGCTCTCCGGTTTTCTCGAGCTCCTGAACCTCGCCGGAGGTTACGTCGCGACCGCGCGCGCCCCGGAGATCGGCGAGTACGTCGAGCTCAACTTCACGCTTCCCGGCGACCACCGGACCTTCCGGGTCCGGGGAAGCGTGGTGTTCGTGGGTGAGTCCGCGGCGGCGCGGGCCGGGTTCGGCGCGCGCTTCGAACGCCCTCCGGCGGCTCTGCTCGACGCGATCAAGAACCTGAACCGGGGGCACTAGCTTTTTCTCCCTCTCCCACCGGGAAGGCCGGGGTGAGAGGGTCCTTCGAGGCGAGCCCTACCTCGCCCGCGCCTCCACCAGCCTCATCCGCTCGAACGCGAACTCGACCGTCGAGTCCACCTGGTTGATGTTCCCGGCTCCCGCCGACGAGAACGTCACGGGGGCGACGCCGGTGAACTCCCACCGCGCCAGGAGCTCGTTCTCGTTGTCGCGCGCGATGATCGTCACGTTCTTGCCGGCCGGCGTCCCGTCGTCGGTGGCGTCGTTCAGCCAGCCCTGGAGCCGGTTCAACCCCTTTTCCGTCAGCGTGAGGACCAGCCGGCGCTCGTCGGGCGCATAGGCCCGGTCGAGGCGGCGCGAGTCGGACCTCGGGACGGGCACGCGGGCGAAGGAGATCCGGTAGCCGACGACCCCGTCGACTTCCGCACCGTCCACGAGGAGGCGGAAATTCCGCTCCCGGGGGTCGGGTCCGCCGGCGTGAAGGAGAGTGGCCGCGAGAAAGGTCAGCAGGCCGAGGGAGATGGCGCGGCGGTTCATATTTCCTCCAAAAAACCAGGCGCGGCTAGGCTACACCCGGCCCGGCTCCTGCGCTAAGATCCGCAGCCGCCAGAATCTCATGATTCGCACCCCGCCACTCACCGAAAGGAGGCTACCCGCTTGAAGAAATACCTTCCCTATCTCGCCGTGCTGGCGATCGGCATCGCGGTCATCGCAGCGTCGCCGGCCGACAAATCGAAGACGTTCGACGTCACCGCCGAAACGATCGAGGGCTGCTCCTGTCCGCTCTTCTGCACGTGCTATTTCGGCGCCTCCGCCGACGAGCACATGTGCCAGTTCAACAACGTCTACAAATTCCGGCCCGGCAGCCACTATGGAGACGTGGATATCTCGAATCAGGTCGTCTGGATGTCCGGGGACCTCGGCGGCGAGTGGCACCACAAGCCGGGGCCGGGAATGCCGCTCTCCTGGACGGTCGTGACCTTCGACAAGAAGTCGACGCCGGCGCAAAGAAAGGCGATCGAACAAGTCATCCACGCGGCGTGGGACGTCAAGTGGGGCAAGTTCGAGACCCGCGAGGACGACCTCTCCTGGCAGGACGACGCGAAGATGTCTCACGCCAAGATGGCCAGCGGGATGGCGGAGATCAAGCTCGAGAAGACGGCGGCCGGCACCGTCGTCAAGCCGCTCCCGTACTGGTTCACGAACTCGAACGAGGGATTCGTTCTCGCGTACTCGACGCACAACTTCAACGGCGATCGCAAGTTCTCGCACACGAAGCGCAACGGCTTCAACGTGACCTGGACCGCGAAGGG
>DATIBN010000031.1:0-8869 GCA_035457525.1 Thermoanaerobaculia bacterium
TAGACGAGACGGCGGGTCTTCAGGGTCACGGAGAGCGTCTCCGAGCCGCGTTTGATCCGGAGGGGATACTCGCGGTCCGGCTGGCGGAGCATCTCCCGCAGCTCGGCCAGACGCATCGCCGCCGCGGGACGCCCGGCGACCGAGAGGATCTCGTCGGCCGGTCGAAGACCCGCTTCGGCCGCCGGCGAGTTCGGAAGAACGCGGTTGACGCGGACGACGTCGAAGGCCGGGCTCTCCGTGACGAGCTGCAGGCCGCTCATGTCGAACTCGAACGGGTCGCCGAAGCGGCCGTTGGGCTCGAGGAACATCCGGCTGCGCGGGTAGTCGAACGTCAGGCGGAAGCGGCGAAGAACGGCGCTTCCGATGTTCCCGGCCTTTCCCTTCCGGCCGAAGGTGCCGCTCCGCGGAAATGCGGTCACCGGCGCCTCCAGGGCGTGCGCGCCGATCTGGAGGCGGCTCGCCCGACCGATCGGGAGACCGACCTCTCCGCCGACGCCCCGTCCGAAGGTCTCGATCGTCGGCGGCAGCGAATCGCGCAGTTTCTTCTCCTCGATGAACGACGGCAGGAGGATCAGCGCGAAATTCGAGCCCAGATCGAGGACGAACTCGCCGTCGAGGACGCCGCGCCCCGGCAGCGTCACCGCCGCCCGGACGTAGGGATGCTGGTCCTCGAAGCGAAGGGGAAGGCTCGCCCCGCGGCCCTCGGCCTCGAACCCGGAAGGCTCGTACAGGCGCATGAGCTTCGTCTCGTAGTCGATCTCGACGACGTAGCGCCGGAAGAGATCGGAACCGAGGATTCCGTCGATCGGCCGACCCGTGTTGCTTTCGAGCGGCGCGAGCTCGATCGCCGCGAGGTCCAGTTTCTCGAGCCGCGCCTCTCCGACGCCGAGCGTCACCCCGGTCAGGCGGTGGCTGGCGACCGCGCCCCCGGCGCCGTGAGACGTTCCCCCGCGCCCGAGCGGAAGGCGAAGTGTGTTCGCCGTTCGCGTGTTGAGGCTCGAGCCCTGTGCCCCCGTATCGAGTACGAACGAGCCGGCCGGGGATCCGTTGACCGAGACCGGCAGAAAGATGACGTGGCCGTTCAGCGCGAAGGGGACATCTGCGATGGCCCGAGGCGGGTCGGCCGCCGCCACCCGGGACCCCGGGTGCGCCAGCAACGCGGCGACGAGCACGAGCCCCGTCGCGACTCGTCGGGGGTTCAACACGGGATTGGATGCCCTCCGAAGAGTGGAGACGACCAAAAGGCGGGGAAGTTCTTCTCAGTCAGCGCGAGCGTTTCTCGGAAGCGCGGCCGGGCCGAGGCCCGATTCCGTTCCTTGCCAGCACGGCTTCGACGAACTCCCTCACCGCGCCACGGCCGCCCGGGTGCTCGAGCACGACCTGTGCGGCGGCGCGCGCCGCCGGCGCGGCGTCGGCGGGGCACGCCGAGAAGCCGGCCGCCTCGAGGAGCGGGACGTCCGGCTCGTCGTCCCCGATCGCCGCGGTCTCGGCGGGGTCGAGGCGCCAGCGCTTGCAGAGCTGGCGGTAGAGCGCCTCCTTGTCCGCGATGCGCTGGTAGCAGTGACGCACGCCGAGATCGCGCGCGCGCCGCGTCGTGGCGAGCGACTCCCGCCCCGAGATCCACACGACCCGCATTCCCGCGGCGATCGCCATCTTGACTCCGTGACCGTCCTTCGTGTCGAAGACCTTGAGCTCGCGGCCGCGATCGTCCATGTAGAGGAGTCCGTCGGTCAGCACCCCGTCGACGTCGAAGAAGAGGGCTTTGATCGGGGCGTGAGACGGGAGACGTGAGACGTGAGACGGGGATCGGCGCTTCAAGCCACGCCCGCGGAAAGAAGGTCGTGCATGTGGATCGCGCCGGCGAGGCGGCCGTCGGCGTCCCGGACGAAGAGCGAGGTGATCTTCGCCGTCTCCATCCGCTGAAGCGCCGCCGAAGCGAACTCGTCGGCCCCGATCGTCTTCGGGTCGGGGTGCGAGCACTCGCCCGCCGTCTTCGAGAGGAGCTCGCGGTCCTTCTCGATCAACCGTCGCAGGTCGCCGTCGGAGATGACGCCGAGGAGCTCGCCGTGGCCGTTGACGACGCCCGTGACGCCCATCATCTTGCGGGACATCTCGTGGATCGCGTCCGCCATCGGCGTCTCGCGCGTCACGAGCGGTACGCGATCCCCGGTCCGCATGAGGTCGCGGACCTTCAGGAAGCGACGCCCGAGCCGCCCTCCGGGGTGGAGCGCCGCGAAGTCGGCCTCACCGAACCCTCGCTCCTCGGAGACGGCCATCGCGAGCGCGTCCCCCATCGCGAGCATGGCGGTCGTCGAGGCGGTGGGAGCGAGATTCAGCGGGCAGGCCTCGCGCGAGATCGCCACGGAAACGACGAGATCGGCCGCGCGCCCCACCGGGGAAGCCGCCTCGCCGGTCATCGCGATGGTCCGCAGGCCCCGGGCGTGGGCGAATTCGAGGAGCCGAACGAGCTCGGGCGTTTCCCCGGAAAAGGAGAGCGCGAGCACGATGTCCCCGGCGACGAGCATTCCGAGATCTCCGTGGCTCGCCTCGGCGGCGTGGAGGTAGTACGCGGGCGTGCCCGTCGAGGACAGGGTGGCGGCGAGCTTCTGGCCGATCAGGCCGGATTTCCCGAGGCCCGTGACGCAGATGCGCCCGGTCGAGGCCGCGATCTCCGCGGCCGCGCGCTCGAATTCCGGGCCGAGGTTGCCGATCTGCTCCCGGACCGAATCCGCCTCGATCTGGAGGACTTTCCGCGCGGCGTCCAAGATCATCGTTTTATCTTAAGTCCCTTCCGTCCCGGACCTTCGGCCGCAGGTCCGGGAGCGGATAACCCCGGGGCGATTTCGGCGTATAAGGCCCAAAAGAACGAGTCTGGAAGTGTGTCCATTCATGGAAGGAGTCCGACCGTGAATCTGCGCAGAACCCTCCCGATCCTGTTCGCGGCGCTCGCCCTGGTTGGCGCCGCTCCCGCGAAGCCTCCGGCGGCCCGCGCGGCCGCTCCGACGCCGAGCAAGATTCCGAAGATCGAGTTCGAGAAATACACGCTTCCCAACGGGCTGCAGGTCATCCTGCACGTCGACCGCAAGCTGCCGATCGTCCACGTCAACCAGTGGTACCACGTCGGCTCGAAGAACGAGAAGATCGGGCGGACCGGTTTCGCGCATCTCTTCGAGCACATGATGTTCCAGGGCTCGAAGAACGCCGCGAAGGATTACTTCGTCTACGCCGAAAAAGCCGGGGCGAACCTCCAGGAGGGCGGCGTCAACGGGACGACGAACACCGACCGGACGAACTACTTCGCCACGGTGCCGTCCGGAAACCTCGAGAACCTCCTCTGGCTCGAGGCCGACCGGCTCGCCACCCTGACCGACGCGCTGACGAAGGAAAAGCTCGACAACCAGCGGGACGTCGTCAAGAACGAGCGCCGGCAGGGACTCGAGAACACGCCGTACGGCCGCTGGTTCAAGCTCGTCACGGAGAACATCCACCCCGCGAGCCATCCCTACTCCTGGACCGTCATCGGAAGCCACGAGGACCTGACCGCGGCGTCGCTCGACGACGTCAAGGATTTCTTCAAGCAGTACTACACCCCGAACAACCTCTCGCTCGTCATCGCCGGCGACTTCGACCCGGCGGAGGCGAAGCGTCTCGTCGAGAAATATTTCGGCGGTCTGCCGGCGGGTCCCCCTCTGGACCGGCCGACGCTCTGGATCCCGACGCTCGACCGCGAGCGGATCATCGAGGCCACCGACCGCGTCCCCCAGGACCGGGTCTACATGACCTGGCCGACCCCGCAGATCTTCGGGCCCGGGGACGCGGAGCTCGACCTGGCCTCCCTCATCCTGAGCGATGGCCTCTCCTCGCGGCTGAACAAGGTGCTCGTCTACGACAAGCAGCTCGCCACGGGTGTCAACTCCTTCCAGAACTCGGCGGAGATCTCGGGATGGTTCGCGGTGATCGCGACCGCCCGGCCGGGCGCCTCGCTGGCCGAAATCGAGAAGATCGTGACCGACGAGATCGCGCGGCTGGCGAAGACGGGACCGACGGCGGCGGAGCTCGAACGCGCGAAGACCAAGCAGAGGTACAACTTCGTGACGGGACTCGAGAGGATCGGCGGTTTCGGCGGGAAGGCCGATCTCTTGAACCAGTACAACATCTATCTCGGCGATCCCGGGAAGTTCGACGAGGACATCGCGCGCTACGACCGGGTCACGGCCGCCGACATCCAGCGGACCGTCGATCGCTGGCTGAACACCCGCAACCGGTTGCTCGTGCGCTTCCACCCGGAGAAGTCGGGACGCGCGACCGAGGTCGCGCTCGACCGGGCGAAGGAGCCGTCGCTCGGAGCGGATCGCCCCTTCCAGGCGCCGGACGTCAAGACGGCGAAGCTCGAGAATGGTGTCGAGCTCTACGTCGTCGAACGGCCGGAGCTGCCGAAGGTCGCGGTGACGCTCGCGACGAAGGCGGGGGCGGTCGGGGATCCCGAAGGCAAGGCCGGGACCGCGCACATGACGATTGCCACGATCGACCTCGGCACGAAGACCCGCAAGGCGCTGGAGATCGAGGACGCGTTCGGCGACCTCGGAACGTCTTTGAACGGTCAGGCGACCCGGGAGTCCTCGCGGCTCTCGGTCGAGGTCCTCAAAAGCGGGCTGCCCCGGACGATGACCCTTCTGGCCGACGTCGTTCGGAACCCGACGTTCCCGGAATCGGAATTCGACCGGGAGAAGAAGCGGCACCTGGACGCGCTCTCGCAACAGTCCAAGAACGCGAACGCGATCGCCGGCCGGGTGCGGTCGATGCTGGCATTCGGCGCCAACCATCCGTACGGGCGTCCCGTCCAGGGCCTGCCGTCCTCCATCGAGGGGATCACGCGGGCGGACCTCGCGAAGTTCCACGACACCTACTGGAAGCCGGGCTCGAGCGCGTTGATTTTCGTCGGCGACGTGACCCTCGGGGAGGCCACCGACCTCGCCCGTCGCAACTTCGGCGACTGGAGCGGCGGCGCCGCCCCGGCCGTGACGATTCCGCCGGCGCAACCCTCTCCGCCGGGCAAGCTCTACCTCGTGGACCGTCAGGACGCGGCGCAGACCGTGATCTCGCCCTTCCTCCCGGCCCCGCGACGCAAGACCGACGACTACTACGCTCTGCACCTGGCCGACGCCGTGTGGGGCGGCGGCGGATTCGGGACGCGGCTCAACCTGAACCTGCGCGAGGACAAGGGGTACTCGTACGGCGTCTTTTCGAACCTCGCCCACTTCAACGACGCGGGACTCTGGTACGCGGCGGGCGGCGTTCAGACGAACAAGACCAAGGAGTCCTTAGTCGAGTTCGACAAGGAGCTGAAGGCGCTCGCCGGGACGAAGCCGATCTCCGACGCGGAGTTCGAGGACGCGAAGATCAAGCGGATTCGGGGCTACGCGCAGCAGTTCGAGTCGCTCGGACGGATCGCCCAGCAGGTCGCCGATCTCTGGGCCTCGGATCTGACGATGGAGGAGCTCCAGCGCGAGGTCGACGAGACGCAGAAGGTGACGCTCGCAGGCGCCCGCGCCGCGGCGTCGAAGTACGCGAAGCCGGCAGCGGCTTCGGTTCTTCTCGTCGGCGACCGCGCGAAGATCGAGGCCGGATTGCGCGAGACGAACCTGGGCGAGATCGTGCTGCTCGACGCCGAAGGCAAGCCGGTCGGGGCCTCCGGCGGGGGAGGAAGCCAATAGGGGGGGTCAGGTCTCCACTTGCCACATATGGGGTCAGGTCTCCACTTGCCACTTTGCGAGAGCAAAGTGGCAAGGCCGTCGGGGTGAATTCGAACTCCCGGTGGCTCGTGAAGACCTGACCCCGCTGAGACTTTAAAGCAGCCACGCGTAGCCGAGCTTGACGAAGAACGTCCGGTTCTGCTGCTTCAGATCGACGCGCTCGTCGCCCAGCCGCGTGTCGGAGTACCCGACGAAGAACACCGTCTGCGGGTTGATCTTGTACGCGAGAAGCAGCTGCGTGAAGAGGTCCCGGGACTCGGGCTCGACCTCGTCGACGTACAGGTCGGCGTTTCGCCGGACGTCGGTGTACTGGAGGACCACCCGCACGAACGTCCGGATGTCGAACTGGTAGATCGCCTTCAGCTGCGACAGGTTCGCCGTGAAGAGCCGCCCTCCCTCCTCGTCCAGGTGCTCGTAGGTATGGTCGAGCTCGAGCTTCAGATGCCGGCCGAGGTTCCACTGGACCTTGGGCTCGAGCCAGACCCGGTCGCCTTCCCGCGTGTTCGTGAAGTCGACGCGGTCGCCCACGCTCCCGTCGATGTTGAAGTAAAAATCGCCAACGGGACGCATCTCGAAGAAGAAGTTCAGGAAGTTGTGCCCGCGGAACTGGACTCCGTCGAAGAAGACGTCCCGCGTGCCGCCACCGAGGAAGAGAAAGGACTGTCGCGGGCCGAAGATGCCGAACCAGGCTTCGAACTCCTCCTCGAGCTCCTGGCCGGTCTGCTCGATCGTGCGGTCCCAGTCGCCACCCACGAAGAAGCGCGAATACCAGCTTCCCTTCGGGCCCCAGACCGTCCGCTCGATGCCGGCGATCGGCCTCCGGTAGCCGACCTGGGGCAGGAAGCCCGAGTCCGCGCGGAAGTCCTCGCCGACGTCCGTGTAGCCCGCGTGCCACCACCAGTTCCGCGAGCTGTGAACGTAGTCGAAGTACAAAGCGCGGTCCTGGAACGACCCGGAAGGCTGATCGAAGTCGGTGACGATCGAGTCGGGATACCGCGTCCGTGATCCGAGGAACTGGGCGGAGATGCGGTCCTTCGGCGTGAATCGGAAAAACGCGTCGGCCCCGACGACGTGGTTCGAGTACGCGTCCCCTTCGCGCCCCGCCCAGAGCGCGCCGATCGTCGAGGACTTGCCGATGTCGAACCGGTAGCGCAGAACTCCCGACGAGTTGTTCTCGTCGAGCGACGTCAGGTCCGAGCCCTGGCTCCCCGGAATGATGAAATTCGTGATGTCGTCCCGCGCCACGAAGAAGCCGAGCGCGTTCCTTCCCTCTTTGCCGGAGAGCTTCAGCGCCCACTGGGGGTCGGCCACGGTCCGCGTGTAGACGGCGGTGAGCGGCGTCGTGAAGAAGTCCGCGCCCTCCAGAAAGAGCGGGCGCTTCTCCGGGAAGAAGAGCGCGAACTGGGTGTTCACGTCGAGCTGGGCGACGTCCGCTTCGATCTGCGAGAAGTCCGGGTTCAGCGCCGCGTTCAAAGTCAGGTTCGGGGTCATTCCCCAGCGCGCGGTGACGCCGGGCTCGAAGTCGAAGTCTCCGGATTCGACTTTGCCGGCCGGAAAATCCTCCTCGCGCTCGTCGGTCCGCTGGCTCGTGACCGTCGGGTCGATCTCGAGGTTGCGCCCGGGTGTGATACCCGAGAGGCCGTTCAGCTTCGAGATCTGACAGAGGTAGCAGTTGCGGTTGCGGTCCTGCTTCTGGAGCCGGAGGATGAACCGCTGGTCACGGGGATAGACGCGCAGGAGATCCAGGCCCCACGTCTGATCGCCCGCCGCCCGGCGGAAACGGAGAGACGTGAACGGGATCGCAATCTCGGCGGTGTAGCCGGACGGTGTGATCCGCGCCGCCGAGCTCCAGAGAGCGTCCCAAGTCTCGTCCTCTCCGCCGCCCACGTCGTTGATCGAAAGATCCATCTGAACGCCGAGAGGGTTGACGAAGAACTCGAACCCCCGCCGCTCGTCGTTGAACGTGTCGAGGACGATCCCGACGAAGTCGTCGCTGAACGCGGTGTCCCGGTCGGAGAGGTGGGCCCGGATCTTCGCGGGCTCCGGATCGTGGCAGTGAAACGCAATGTAGATCCGCTCGTCGTCGTAGGCGACCTGGGCCTCCGTTCGCACCTGGGCCGGCAGGTTGTCTCCGGGGTACGTCTGGTGGGGCAGCTCCCACTTCTCGGCCTTCGCCCAGACGTCTTCCTCCAGAACGCCGTCGACCTTGACGGTCCCGGAGGCCCGGTTGATCCGGTAGACCTTCGGTCCGGTGGCGGGAGCGGAGGAGGCGGTCGCCGCAGGCGGGACCGTTGCCGGCCCCGGGGCCGCCGGCGTCCCCGGGCTCTTCGAGGGGTCCGCGGGCGCGACTGCCGGAGGCGTCGGGGCCGGGGTCGGGCCCGTTGGCGCCTGCGCCCCGACCCGGAGCGGCGAAAGGACACCCAGGAAAAACCCGAGGCTGAGCGCTCGAGATCGCACGCCGAATCCCCCCTTCGATTGATCCGACGAAAAGAACCACGAAAAGTTTCGTAGAAGCCGGGACCGGCTCTACTGGCTGAGGATCTCCTCGATGAATGCAAGCGCCCGAGGATCCTTCGACTGCCCGAGCCAGAAAACCGCTTTCTTTCGGACCTCGGGATTGCGGTTCGTGCGGGCCACGCGGATGAGCTCCGTCACCCCCTCGCCGCGGGGGAGCTGGGAAAGGGCGAAGACCGCCTTCTCTTTGACGTCTTCGTCGGGATCGTCGCGGATGGCGTTCTGTATGGCCTCGGCCGCCCGGTCGGCCGCCTTCTGGGCGAGCCAGAAGAGCGCCTGTCCGCGCACTTCGCCCTCCGGGTCTTTCTTCGCCATCCCGATGAGGACGTCGACCGCCTCCCGAACCGGGCTCTGGGAGAAAGCGAACGTGAGGTGGCGGCGGAAGTGCGGGTCCGGATCGGAGAGGTGCGACTTCAGGAGCGCGAAGCCGCGGTCTCCCCGGGAGTTACCGACCCAGAAGGCCGCCTTCTTGCGGAGCTCGCGCGGCTCGCCGCGGGCGAGAAGCCGTTCGAGCGCCGAGTCGGCGGCAGGGTGGCCGGTCACGGCGACCGCCATGAGCGCCCCCTCGGCCGGATCGTCCCCGTGGTCTTCGCCTTCGAGCT
>DATIBN010000032.1:0-7749 GCA_035457525.1 Thermoanaerobaculia bacterium
GCACGGAGAAGGGATCAGACCGCGGGCTTCTGGCGCCGTCGCGGATGCTGAATGCGGAAGAAGAGAACCGAGAGGGCCCGGCCCACGCGCTCCAGGTGCGTGGCGAGGAGCACGAGGAGGCCGACGAGGACGAGAGCCGTCATCCAGGGCACGAAGAAGACGAGCACGGCGAGCACGACGGCGATCAGGTCTTCCGCGAGCGAGAGCGCGAACTGCGTCCAGCCATGAGTCGCGGCCGTCGTATCGAGCCGTGTCGTCGACTTCGCGACGTGCGCCGCCGCCGTCGTCACCGCGCCGGCCAGCCCGACGCCGACCTTCCCGGCGAGCGACGGCGCCGGGACGCAGGCGAGAGCGAGCAGCGCGCCGACGAGCGGACGCAGCAGGGTATTGGCGAGCTCCCAGAACCGGTCGAGCATCGGGATCCTCTTGATCACGAGCTCCAGGAGAAACAGGACGAGCGCGAAGCCGAAGACGGTCTGTCCGGCGAGCGTCGCCGCGACGGCCCCCGGGAACTCCTGCGGGAGCAAGCGGTAGAGGGCGTGGTAGAGGAGGAGCACGGCCCACGCGTTGAAACCCGCGGCCGTCGCCAGACCGAGACCCGTCAGAAGCGGGTTCACTGCCGGTGTGCCTCCCGGCCCCGCATCATCTCCCCTTCTTCAGGAGGCGCGACAGGAACCCCCCTCGCGTCTCGGAGGGGGGCGGCGCCGACTCCTGCGTCGCGCGCCCCGCGATCTCCTGAAGCAGGGCGTTGCTCTCCGCGCCCGGCTCGATCTCGCACGCCCGCCGCGCGTACGGCTCCGCCTCCCGCCGCCGTCCGTGCGAGAGCAGAGCGCGCGCGGTGTCGCGCTGGAAGTCCGCACGATCCGGGGCGAGACGCGCCGCCTCCTTCAGGTTCTCGAGGCCACGCTCGACCCACTTCGCGTTCTTCATCTCGACTTCGCCGAGCCGGAAGCGATACTCCGGCTTGTCGGGGGCGAAACGGGCCGCCTCCTGGAGCAATTCGACCGCCGGAAAATAGTCCTTCGCGTCGATGAGCTTCATCGCATGGGTGTAGTTCTTCGCCGCCAGCTGTCGGCGCGCCTCGACATCCACCACCGCCTCCTCCGCGAACACCCGCGCCTCCGGCTCCTCCGAGGCCCGGTCGTATTCGGCGCGTTTCGCGGAGTCCCCCAGGACCTCGTAGGCGACCTTCAGGCGCTCGAAGACGGCCGTCAGCTCCCTCCCGAACGCGGCCAGATCCGGCCGGTGGCGGAGGTCGGGATGGAAGAGCCGCCCTTTTTCGAGGTACGCCCGCCGGATTTCCTCTTCCGTCGCCTCGCGCGGGACGCCGAGCAGCTCGTAGTGCGACAGCCAGTCGATTCGCCGCCACGTGTTCCGGACGAGCTCCGCGTGTCCGGGAGTGGAGGTGGGCGGCTCGTTCGTCACTTCCACGTTCAGGCTCGCCACCGTTCCGATGGACTCGCGGCGATCGAACCCGTCCGTCTGCCACTCGATCAACCCGCACGACAGGAGCGCATAGAGAGTCTTCGCGGCCGACGCGCGCGACGAGCCCGCGATCGTGAGGAGTGCGTCGAGAGGAAGTCGCCCGTCGATTCGCGAGAGCACGTAGGCCTCCTGCGGCGCCAACGGAAGGTACTGGTATCGCGACATCGGGTCTCGCGCGAGGCGGAGCACATTTGTCCCCTCGCCGAGCCGTTCGCGGAATACCGGGGTCTCCGGCAACCGGCGGATGCCTTCGACGATGATCGCCGCGGTCGAGAACGCGAGAACGATGTCGGGGTCGAGCACGGCCGTGGACGGCTCGAACCGATACTCCCCCGATTCCCACTCGAACGCCGAGAAGACGATCTCCTCGACCAGCCGCTTCATCTCCGAGTCGATGACGGCGCGTGAGAGCAGTCCACGTTCGACGAGTTTCTGTCCGAGCCGCGACCCCTGCTGACGTCGCATCTCCTCGAGCGCCCAGCGGAGGTCGTCCTCGGTGACCCTTCCCCGGCGGCGCAGAAACGATCCGATGCGCTGCACCTCGCGCGAGGAGGTCGCCGTCCGGAGCTCCCCCTTGTCGAAGTAGAGGCGGCGCACGTCGTCGCCGCGAGTGAGCGTCAGCGTGCCCCGGAGCTGGTCGACGAAGATCCGCCGCAGGATCTGCGGCAGCGGCGTCTCCTGGAGAGAGCCGCGGAACCCCGGGACCTCCCGGGGGGAAACGGGAGCGGCCGGATCGCTCATCTGTCTTCGGCTACGGTAGCAGAGGGCGCGTCGCGATCACCGCCGGCACGTTCGTGGGCGTGAAGAAGAAGCGCGGCACCGAGCTCTTCGCGGCGCGCGCCTCCTCGACGGTCGCGTACCGGCCCCAGAAGACCCGGAAACACTCGCGGCCGCGGTGCTCCGCGACGAGGAGCCACATCCTTCCCCCTCGGTCGTACCGCCAGGCCTCCTCGACCGAGGGCAGCTCGCAGACGAGCTCGAGCTGGATCGTGAACCTCGTTCGCCGGTCGCGCGCGAGAGCCCGGCGGTCCCTCTCGGCGCGCGCGAGCCACTGCGGGCGGCCGGCCGGCGGCGCGATGACGGCCGTCGCTTCGGGAGGCGCCGTCGGGACCGGCGTCGCAATCGCCACGGCCGCCGTCGGCGGCGGCGGAATGGCCGCGACTGCGGGAATCGCGGCCGTCGGCGGAGCGCTGGTCGGCGCCGGCGAGGCGGTCGGCTCGGCCGCGGCTACGGGACGCGCTCCGGTGCCGGAGTCGCGCGAGCGAAAAACGAGGAGGGCTCCGACGGCGACCGCCAGCGCGACCAGCAGCCAGATCGGGCTGACGCCCGGGCGGCTCGATCGCAGCAGGTCCGGCGGCTCCGAGACCGCGAGTGGCTGATCCATGGGATCCGGCGGACCCGGCTCCCAGCCGATCACCACGGGCTCCGGCTCCGCGGGGTCGGCCACGGGCGAGAGCGGCAGCTCGATCCGGGGCTCTCCCGGGGCAGGCGTCTCGTCGAGCGCGATGCGCGGAGGCGAGACCAGCTCCGGCTCGGGAACGGGCTCCGGTTCCGGCGGCTCGGGCGCGACGGGTTCGACGCGCGGGGCGGCGGGAGCGTCGGCCCCGGGAACCGAACGGGGCGGCTCGGCCACCGGCGCGGCCCGGGTCCGCGCGGGCGCGGCATACTCGGGGTGAACCAGGCCGAGCGTCGTGAGCGCGGCGAGGAGCTTCTCCACCGAGAACGGGTCCGGCGGGACGCGGCGCGAGATCTCGGCCGCCGTCGCGCGTCCGTCGATGGCGGCGGCCACCGACTCGGCGTCGGCCGTCAACCCGAGCGAAGGGAACGCCTCGTCGAAGTCGGCCGCCCGCTGGAGTGGCGCATCGACCGCGCCGAGCGATTGGTGCACGAACTCGCGGTCGCGCGAACGGAGGAAGAGCTCGAGGAGAAGCCGGTCGATGCCGATGCGGATCTCGCCCGGCTCCGGGCTCTCCTCCGGATCGAAGGAATAGCGTCCCTCGAGCCACCCGACGAGGTCGGACAGGATCTCGACCGCTCGGATCTTCTCGCCCCATCGCCAGTCACGCTCGGTCAGAAGCCCCTCGTCCCGCGCGAAGCGAGCACGGTCGCGGCCCCGGGAAATCCGGCGGCTCTCGAAGACAGCCGGATCGAGCTTGCCGGCGCGGACGAGCACCTCGGCCGCGTCGAACGAGGGATCGGACGAGGACGCGCCCACGATCGCGCCGTCGAGGATCTCGAACCGGACGCGGGACTCCGGCCGGGAGAAGGAGAGGACTCCGTTGGCGCGCTCCCGCCAGAGCGCGGCGAACGCGCCGGGCAGATCGACGCTCCGGACGTCGCCCTCGCTCTCGAAGGCCGTTCTCATGCGGAGTGGACGCGGCCTCCTTCGGGCGCTCCGTCCGATGCCCCGACCGGCTCCGCCCGCGAGACCGTCTGGAGGTGCTCGCGCACGGCGCGCGCCGACGCCGGGCCCACCGCCTCCTCGACCTCCTTCGGATCCGCGGCGGCGAGGCCGGAGAGGGATCCGAACCTTCTCAAGAGGATCCGGGCGCGCGTCGGTCCGATTCCGGGGATTTCCATGAGGCTCGTCTCGCGCATGCGCTTCGAGCGACGCCCGCGATGACGGGTGATCGCGAACCGGTGCGCCTCGTCCCGCAGGCGCTGGATGAGCTGAAGAGCCGGATCTTTCCGTGACAGGCGGATCGGGTCCGGCCGCCCGGGCATCCAGATCTCCTCCTCCCGTTTCGCGAGCCCGACGACCGGGAGCTCGACACCGATGCGGTCGAGAGCCGTGAGCGCCGCCTGCAGCTGCCCGCGGCCGCCGTCGACGAGGACGAGGTCCGGCATCTCCGCGTTTCCGTCCTTCAACCGGCGATATCGCCGCTCGACGGCCTCCGCCATGCTGCGGAAGTCGTCCGGGGCGAGGAGCGTCTGGGACGCGATGCCGAACAGTCGATAGTCGGACTTCTTCGGCCTTCCGTCCTCGAAGACGACGAGCGACGCAATCGAGTCGGTGCCCTGGAGGTGCGAGATGTCGAACGCCTCGATCCTTCGGGGCGGGACGGGAAGGTCGAGTACGCGTGCCAGCCTCTCGACGCCAAGGGCCTCCTCCCCGCCCATTCGCCGGAAGCGGACCTTGTGACGCTCCCGCGCGTTGTCCTGCGCGAGCTCGACCCGCTCCCGGGCCGGGCCGCGGCGGGGGACCCGGACGACGACCTTCGCGTTTCGCCGCGCGGCGAGGAATGCTTCGAGCAGGTCGGGGTCCGGAAGGTCCACGGGAAGGTGCACCTCGGCCGGCAGGAACGGGTTGGCGTCGTAGAACTGGGGCAGGAAAGCGTCCAGAAAGGCCGCGGGGTCGACCTCTCCGGACTTTTCGAAGAAGAACTCCCGGCGGTCCTGGATGACGCCGCCGCGGACGACGAGGACGCACACCGCCACGTCGCCGCCCGATTCGAAGAAGCCGAAGACGTCGACGCTCTCCCCCTTCAGGGAGTGCACGACCTGGTGCTCCGAGACGTCCTCCACCGTGCGCAGGGCGTCCCGGTAGGCGGCGGCCATCTCGAAGTTTTCTTCCGACGAGGCCCGGGCCATCTTCTTCTCGAGGCTCGCGAGGAGCTCCCGGTTGCGTCCCTGCAGAAAGAGAACGACGTCCCGGACGGCTTCGTCGTAGGCCGCCTTCGTCGTCAGGCCGGCGACGCAGGGTCCCAGGCAGGCGTGAAGGTCGTAGTAGAGGCAGGGGCGTGGAAGCGTCCCATCGATCTCGATCGTGCACGTGCGGATCTGGAAGTGGCGCGTGATCATCCGCATGATCCGCCGGGCGAGCCCCCCCCAGAACGGCCCGAAGTAGGAATGCCCGTCCTCGACGACCCGGCGCGTGACCAGGGCGCGCGGCCACTCCTCCCCCGTCGTGATCTTGATGTACGGGTAGGTCTTGTCGTCCCGCAGGCAGACGTTGTAGCGGGGCCGGTGCTTCTTGATGAGGGCGTTCTCGAGCAGGAGCGCTTCGAGCTCCGTGTTCGTGACGATGGTCTCGACGTCGGTGAACGCGTGGAGGAGCGCCTCGGTCTTCGTGACCTCGGGCCCGCGGACGAAGTAGGAGGCGACCCGTTTCTTCAGGGACCGGGCCTTGCCGACGTAGAGGGTCCGACCTTTCCGGTCCTTGAAGAGGTACACGCCCGGTGCGTCGGGGACGTTCTCCGGCGGCCGGGGCGAATCCTTCATTCAGTCAGTGTAACGCGGCGGATCGACTCTTCGTTTCCCCGCCGCGCCGCGTTTTCCACGTCCTGTCGTAGGATGAAGTGACGCGATGAACGAGTGCCCGTACTGCTACGCCGCCGTCGGCCCGCAGGACTCCGTCTGCCCGAAGTGCGGTCGCGAGATCGAACGATGGCAGACCGGCTTCTACACGCGCCAGCCGCTCCCCGGAAAGAAGAAGACGGTGGTCCGTCTCGTCCTCATCGTCGCGGTGCTCCTCGTCGTGGGCGGGTTCGCCCGCGCGTGCCACCTTTTTTAACCGCCGCGGGGACAGGTCTCCGACCTGCACCCGCAGCAGTCCAGACTCAGTTCTCCGAAGGCGCCGCGGCTCCGACGACCTCGGGAGCCCGCGGGACGGGCGGCCGGCGAACGACCTGCTTCATCGAGGGGCGCCTCCGCTTCTCGAACGGGGGCAGCCTCACGGCGCGGCCTTCCGCCGCCGAGCGATAGAGCGCGCGGATGATCCGGACGTCCGCGAGCCCCTCCCTCCCGGACGGCTCGGGCTCCTTCCCCTCGATCACGCATTCCGAAAAACGGACGAGCTCCGCCGCGACCTGGTCCCGCTTGGGAAAGTTCTTCCGCGTCGTCTTCTCTCCGATCGTCAGCTCCATCTTCTTCGGATCGGCGAACTCGTAAGCGTCCGTCAGGGACAGGCTCCCCTTCGTCCCGACCACGCGATAAGAGCCGTGGTCCGCGGCGCCGAAGGAGGATGTGAACGAGGCGACGCGCTCCCCCGGAAACCGCATGATCGCGCTCGTCATCTCGTCGACGTTCCGGAAGCGGCGCTCCCCGTCGTTGGCCGTGAGCGCCTCCACTTCGACGGGCTCGTCGCGGAACAGAGCGCGAGCCGCGTTGATGCAGTAGATCCCGATGTCGTAGAGCGTGCCGCCCCCCTGCGAGACCGGGTTCAGGCGGATGTTGTCCTCGTCCTTGACCTGCATGGTGAAGAGGGAGGAGAAGATGCGGGGATCTCCGATCTTCCCGGAGTTGACGATCTCGGCCGCCCGCAGATTCGCCTCCTCGAAGTGAAGCCGGTAGGCGATCATCATGCGGACGCGGTTCGCTTCCGCCGCCCGGATCATGTCCTCGCACTCCTCTTCCGTGACCGCCATGGGCTTCTCGCACAGAACGTGGACCCCGGCGTCCGCCGCGGCGACCGAGAAGTCCCGGTGGAGGTGGTTCGGCAGGACGATATAGACCGCGTCGATCTCGCCGCCGTCCAGGCAGCGGGGGTATTCCTCGTACGAGTAGAGAAGGTCCGCGCGGTACTTGCGGCCGAGCTTCTCGAGCTTCTGCGGGTCGTCGGAGACGAGCGCGGCGAGCTCGCTCCCGCCGTGGGCGTGTGCGAATGCGGGGAGCACCGCGGTCTGGGCGAACCAGCCGAGCCCGACCACGGCGTAGCGGACCTTCCGGTTCGATGGGCGCTTGCTACGGCGGCGTGTCTTCGGCACGCGGACGGAAACGGCAATATCGATGCCACCCGAAGCGTTATGCTTGACGAGCCATGCGGACTCGCGGCCTGATCCTCGCGGCCGGGTTCGCGGTGATCGCCGGCCTCCCGGCGGCGGCCTCCGCGCAGTGGGTCCGCCTGCAGCGATGCAACGGGGCAATCCCCTGCTCGATCCCCTTCGCCGTGCGGTATGCGCCAGACCCGCTCATCGCAGCACAGTTCGGCTGGATGTCTCCGAACTCCTTTTCGGGGCGCATCGATTTCTACCCGAAACTGACCGTGGAGCTCGACACGCCGCACGTGTCGCTCGAGTCCGGCGACTTCGCGGAGGCGGCGTCGCGGTGGTTCGTTCTGGCGAAACCGGCTCCTCCGAAGAAGGTGGAGCCCCCGCCGAAGCCGGCGGCGACGCCGGCGCCGTCCCCCGACTAGCGGAAGATCTGAAGCTCCCGAAGCGACCGCAACTCGTCCCGGATCTCCGCGGCTCGCTCGAAGTCGAGCTCCTTCGCGGCCGCGCGCATCGCCTTCTCGAGCTCCGTGATCCTCTTCCCGAGGGCCGGCGC
>DATIBN010000033.1:0-85575 GCA_035457525.1 Thermoanaerobaculia bacterium
CCGGAGCATGTTCGCTCACGTCAAGCCCATCTCCGCGAGTGCAGCGAGCTCGGCAGACTGAATCGTCATGGCGCGACCCACGACGCCCAACGAGAGAACGTTTCGCAGTCGGGCCTTCAGCGGCGAGCCGAGCGAGCGCAGCGAGCGGCCCCGGCGAATGCGATGGCGGCGAGCCCGCTGCAATGCCCGGTCAGGCCGCTCCAGGCCGGTACCGGCGAAGAATGACGAACGTAATGTAGTGCGTCACCAACAGCGCCGGAACCCAGAATGCAGGGATCCAGTAGGCGGGTCCCATGTAGGGTGCGGCGCGGTGGACCGTTGCGAGAGTCGTGGCGGCGAGGAGATCCAGCGTACCCTCGATATTGAAAACCCAAACGAGCGGCCGCGCGGCGCGTGCATTCGCCGCCACCGCAGGAATCGCGATGAGTGCCAGTACGGCCGCGAGGAGGTCGCCGAACGCGGCGGGGTACGCAAACTCCCGCGGAAGACCCGGATACGTCGCGCCCCGCGCGAGGAACATCAGGCCAAAGTGCCGGAAGGAGTGAAGCAGGAGGACTGGGATCAGGACCGACCGAGGCTCCATTTCCTGCAGCCTCGGGAGGAGGTAGATCCGAGCAGCGATCCAGAATATGAGCGTGCTGACAAGGAGATTGACCGTCAGGATGTTCACGAGGTATCTCCGTCCTACTTTCCAGGATGACCAGTCAGGCTTCGAACCGATCGCTACTTGATCCTCTTCGACAGGAAGGTGTCGGCGCCTTCGACGATTTTCAGCTGAGGCGCCTGACCTTCAGCGGTTGTGAACACGAACACATACGGTCGGATCTTCAGGAAGAACGTCGACTCCGACTCGGCGAACAACTCCATTTTTTTCGACCCGCCGGTGCTGGTAAAGAATAACTTCCCGCCCTCCCGCATGACGGTGAAGATCCGGTTGTCCAGCGTCTCGAATTGGTATTCCCCGACATAGCTGTCGAGGATCCTGGGATCCACGCGGACCTCCACCCGCCCCTTCGCCCGGCGATCCGCGATCCACTTCTTCACCGCCGCCTCGGCCTTTGGCGCGCAGTCGTAGGCGGAGTTCCACAGACCGAGGAAGCTGCAGACGAACGCATTGCTTGCGATCTCCTCGTACCCGTGATCGGCGAGCGCCTCGCTATTGGAGAGAAGGACGATCGAGACGTTCCTCTCCGGTACCTTGAGATACACCGCAGAGAACCCGGTGCCCCAATGGCCGTAGTGCCAGACCAGTTTGTTCCCGTGGTAGTCCGTGACGAACCAGCCGAATCCGTAGGGGAGGCGTTGGCCGGCGTTCGACACGAAAGGCGTCCAGGCTTTTTCCTGTGTCTCCTTCTTCAGAAACAGGTGCCGATCGAGGGCGACGTCATATCTGGCGAGGTCCCGGACCGTCGACAGAAACCCCGCAGCCGCACTGAAGGAGTCTCTGGGCGGATAGGAGTCGTGAACGGTTTCGCCAGCGCCGTAATAGGTGTAAGGCTGAGCGAGTCTCTCCAGGCTCGCTTTGAAGCGATCGAGGCGTTCCTTCCCCAGCGAACCGATCCACCTTTCCGAATCGACCACGACGTTGTGGTACGGAACGCTGCTCGACATCCCCAGCGGGTCGAAGAAGGTCTCGACGGCGACATTGAGGAACGGCTTGCCAAACTTCTTCTCGATCACTGCCGTCAGGTGGTCGAAGTTGTTGCCGTCGTACTGGAAGCGCTCTCCGGGCACTCCGGCCGAAGTATGGCTGAGAAGGTGTTTGATCTTGACCGACTCATCCTTGAAGTCGCTCGAGTAGCGGGAGGCCGGCTCGTCGAGGTCGAGCTTCCCCTGCTCGACGAGCTGCATGATCAGCGTCGCGCCGAACGTCTTGGTCAGCGACGCGATGGAGTACAAGGTGTCCGGCGTTGCGGGAATGCGATTCTCCACGTCGGCGAAACCGAATCCGCGGATCCAGAGGATCTTCTGATTCTCGAGAATGACGACAGAGAGTGCGGGAATCTTGAGGCGCGACCGAAGAACGTCGACTCGTTTCTCGAAACTCCTCAGCCGTTTCTTTTCTGCCGGCGACTGAGAGAACGACACGTTTGCGTTGAACAGCAGAGCCAGGCCAATGACGCACCGGGTAAGCACACGGAGGTGCTTGAGGATCATCACCGTTTCCTCCAGGCCGTTAGACGACCGCAAAAGCGGCGAGTTAGCAGCGGACGCCGAGGGCGCCCGGCCGGTCGAGGACGTGCGAGTAAGTTATTGTGTCTTCACGTCCTTATAACCCAGGAGGTCCCGGGTCGTCCAAACGTCACGTCGCGAGCGATCGAGAGCTCCGCCGAGGGCTTGAGTGCCGGGGAAGCGCGCCGCTCGGAGTCGGTCGGTTACGGGCTCGAGAGGGCGACCGACTTCTCCCACCAGGGCGACGGCGGGATCGCGTCCGCCCGGCGGCGGGGCGCGAAACCGAGGCTCGTCAGACGCTCCACGAGCGCCGCGGCCGCCCGCGGGACGGCCTCCTGCACGGCAGGGGAGAGGCCGACGCCCATTTCGACCGCTCCCGGCACGACCCCGACGAGCGCGACGTCTTCCGGGGCGGAGCCGGCGAGGGTCAGGGCGAAGAGGACCTCCTTCAGTCCGGGATCATGCGGCGAGAGTCGAGGCTCGGCCGGCCGCGCGAGAAGCTGTTCGCGCTCGTACACGCGGATCCGGCCGGGCGGGCCGTCGGACTTCACCGTGTCCACGATCAGGATGGCGTCGGCGCCGCCGACGTAGGGGACGAGGTCGAGGCCGGGTGTCCCGACGTCCACGACCTCGACGTTCTCCGGGAACTCCCAGTTCGCGAGGAGCTCCTCGATCACCCAGGGGCCGACGGCGTCGTCCCCCATCAGGACGTTGCCCAGTCCGAGGACTCGGACCTTCGGAAGGGCCACGGCTCTCCTACAGCGCCTTGACGCGGGCGATCTCCCGGCCCTCGGGGTCGAGCGTGTGGATCGCGCACGCGAGGCAAGGGTCGAACGAGTGGATGGTGCGCAGGACCTCGAGAGGCCTCTCCGCGTCGGCGACGGGATTCCCGACGAGCGACGCCTCGTACGGCCCCGGCTGGTTCTTCTCGTCCCGGGGTCCGGCGTTCCAGGTGGAGGGCACGACCGCCTGGTAGTTCTTGATCTTGCCGTTCTCGATGACGACCCAGTGCGAGAGGGTGCCGCGCGGCGCCTCGTGGAAGCCGAACCCGCGCTGCTCGCCCTTCGGAAAGACCGGCTGGTTGAAGATCGTCGTGTCCCCCTTGCCGATGTTGTCCGCGAGCAGCTTCCAGTGCTTGAGCGCGAGCTCCGAGATGACCGCGGTGCGGATCATGCGCGCCGCGTGGCGGCCGAGCGTCGAGTGGAGCACGGCGGGCGTCAGCGTCGTCTTCGCCACCGCGCCGGCGGTGGCCAGCGTCTTGCCGGCCCAGCGCTTCGTCGGCTCGTGGCCGAGCGCGTAGGCGACCAGCACCTCCGCGAGCGGTCCGACCTGCATGACCTTCCCCTGGAAGCGCGGAGCCTTCACCCACGAGTACTTCTTCGAGTCGTCGTACTTCGTGTACTTGGGGACGGTGTCCTCTTCGTAGGGGTGCTTCGTCCAGTCCCCGTCGTACCAGGCGTGGGCGATCGACTCGGTGACGTTCTCCTTGAAGTAGGCGTCGTCGAAGGACTTGATCTCCCGGACGTTCGCGAGATCCCCGTTGAAGATCGTGCCGCCCGGCATGTCGAACTTGGTGCCCTTGCCGTCGAGCGGGAAGTCCGGCACCGCCAGGTAGTTCGTGACGCCGGCGCCGTATCCGAGCCACTCCGGGTACATCCCGGCGACCGCGCAGACGTCCACGAAGTAGACCTGCTCGATGAAGGCTCCCATCTCGTCCAGGATGTCTTTCACCATGTAGAGCTTGTTCATGTTGAGCGTGGCCTCGTTGTCGAGGTTGATGGCGTTGGCCACGCCGCCCACGGCGAGGTTCTGGATGTTGGGGGTCTTCGCGCCCAGGATCGCGACGACCTGGTTGACCTTTCTCTGGTACTCGAGCGCCTGAAGGTAGTGCGAGACCGCCAGCAGGTTGACCTCCGGCGGGAGCTTCATCGCCGAGTGACCCCAGTATCCGTTGGCGAAGATCCCGAGCTGGCCGGCGTCGACGAAGCTCTTCAGCTTCTCCTTCACGCCCGCGAGCGCAAGCCGGTTGTTGTGCGGCCAGGGGGAGAGGCTCTCGGCGAGGTCGGCAGTCTTCGCCGGATCCGCCTTCAACGCGGAGACCACGTCCACCCAGTCGAGCGCGGAGAGCTGGTAGAAGTGGACGATGTGGTCGTGCATCGCGTGCGCGGCCACGATCAGGTTGCGGATGTACTGAGCGTTCAGCGGGACCTCGAGGTCGAGCGCGTTTTCCACCGCGCGGACCGACGCGATCGCGTGCACCGTGGTGCACACTCCGCAGAACCTCTGGGTGAAGAGCCAGGCGTCCCGGGGATCGCGGCCGAGAAGGATCGTCTCGATTCCGCGGAACATCTGTCCGGAAGACCAGGCCTTCTGGACCTTGCCTCCGTCCACCTCGACGTCGATTCGGAGGTGACCCTCGATGCGGGTGACTGGGTCGACGGTTATGCGTCTGGCCATGGTCTATCTCTCCCTCCGGGAGCGCACGCGGACCTCCGCGGGCGCGCTCCCGCTCAGAATGGGGAACGTCTTCACGATGACGATGTACGCGATGATCTCCAGGGCGATGAGGCCCACGGTGATCAGGAACTCGGGCACGCTGGGGAAGTAGTGAACGTCGTCGGCCGGGCGGTACGCGACCAGGTACGTGTTGAAGCGGTACAGGCCTCCGGCGAGCATCATGAGCATCGCCGCGCGGAAGAGGTTGCCCGGGGCGCGCCGGGCCTGCCGCGACGCGAGGAGGAAGAGGGGCGCGATCATCAACGCGATCTCCACCCAGAAGGACACGGCGAACCGGTTGGCGACGAACGCCTGGCGGATCTGTCCTCGGACGACGAGGTCGCCGATCCGCAGCAGGAGAAACGCCGCGAGGACCGGCAGCATCGCGCCGGAGAGGCCGGCGAGCATTTCCGTTTCGGGACGGCGTCGGAAGAACATGGTCGAGAGGCTCGACTCGAACACGACCGCCGCGTAACCCATCGCGATGCTCGAGACGAGGAAGAGGAGCGGCAGGAGCGGGGTCTGCCAGAGCGGGTGGAGCTTCGGCCCCGTCAGCAGGATCAGGCTGCCGAGCGAGGACTGGTGCATCGTCGGCAGCAGCATCCCGAGCGCGATGATCCAGATGAGGTAGCGCTCGATGATCGGGTGCGCTTTCGCCGAGAACCGCTGGAGCTTTCCTTCCGGCCCGGCTTTCCAGCGCTCCAGGAAAGCGGGCGAGAGCTCGATCCAGAGCACGAAGACGTACGCCATGATGCAGAGCGCGACCTCGAGGAGCGCGGAGTTCAGGTTCCAGGACCAGAAGAAGAGAGGAACCTTCCAGACCTGCCACGGCCGCCCGATGTCGAGCACCACCGAGATGCCCGCCATCGTGTAGCCGAGCGCGCTCGTCAGGATCGCGGACCGCACGAGCGGGTGGTACTTCCCCTTGTTGAAGATGTACACCAGGATCGCCATCGCGTATCCGCCGCAGGCGAAGGCGGTGCCGGTGACGACGTCGAAAGCGATCCAGAGACCCCAGGGATAGCCGTCGGACAGGGCCGTCGTCGCCCCGAGGCCGGCGACGAGCCGCCACAGGATGAGCGCGGCCCCGAGAGCGAAAATGACGAAGAGGATTCGGAAGGGGCGCGTCACGATGGGACCGCCCAGAGGTTCGGCTCGGGCGCTCACGATTCGCCTCCCTTCTCGGAACCCTGTCCCTCGACCGCGGACTTGCGCCGATTCCGCCAGAGGACGGCGCCGAGGACTCCGTAGAGCGCGATCGGAGCGATGAAGCCCTGGTAGATGCCGTGCTGGATCGTCCGCTGCTGATCGGGGATGGCGCGGTCGGAAAGCGTCGGAAGACCGATCTTGTCGAACGGCACGTGCGAGAGGTACAGGACCTGGGTGCCGCCGCCGTCCGTCTCGCCGTAGATCTTCGGCACGTAGCGGTCCGGGTTTTCCTTCATTCGGCGGCGCGCCTCGTGGAGCAGCTCGTCGCGCGTCCCGTAGATCACGGCCTCGCGCGGGCAGACCTCGCAGCAGGCCGGTCCTTTTCCTTTCGCATACCGGGTGAAGCCGCCGCTCGTCGCGAGCGTCGCCCCGACCGCACGGTGCCGGCAGAGCTCGCACTTGACGATCTTGGGCGCGGCCGACTTCCACTCGAACTTCGGGACGTTGAACGGACACGCCATCTGGCAATAGCGGCAGCCGACGCAGTGGCTCGCGTCGTATTCGACGATCCCGTGCGCCTTCTTCTTCAGCGCGCCGATCATGCACGCGTTGGTGCACGCGGGGTCGACGCAGTGCATGCACTGCGCCTTGACGTACGAGCGGTGCGGGCCGTCGCGGTAGAGCTTGATGACGTTCTTGGTCTGTCCGTTCAGGTCCGTCGGAGCCTGATACAACCCGCCTTCGAAGTAGTCCGTGTCGGGGGTGAGGTTGTTCGCTTCCCGGCACGCGACGACGCAGGCCTTGCACCCGATGCAGCGGGTCGTGTCGTAGAGCATTCCGAGGGCGTCGGGCGGAGCGGTGCGCGGCGCGCGGGCCAGCGCCGGCGCGGTTCCCGCCGCGACGGCGGCGCCGGTCGCCGCGACGGTCTTGAAGAGGGCGCGTCGATCGACAGCCATGGTCAGCTCTCCTTTCCGGTCCCGGTGACGTCGGGCGGCTCACTCCGATCGAGTTTGCGCGACGCCATCACGCCCGCAGTGACGAGAGCGCCACCGACCAGACCGGCGATCCCGGTCGCGACCGGGCTCACGCGCCCCTGGCGCGCCTGGATCGGCGGATACGTGTCGGGCCCCGTCGGCCGCTCGATGTCCACGGTGTCGTGGAGAGCGACTCGGAACGCGAGCTTCTGCTCGGTGCAGCCGAAGCAGGGGTGCCCGAGGCCGATCGGCCAGGCGTCGACCACTTCGCCGAAGTGGAGCGTCGAGCAGTTCGCGTAGGTGGACGGTCCCTTGCAGCCGAGCTTGTAGAGGCAGTAGCCGAGCCGGTGCCCTTCGTCGCCGAACTTTTCGGCGAAGCGGCCCGCGTCGAAGTGCGCGCGGCGCGGGCAGTGCTCGTGAATCGTCCGCCCGTAGGCGAACTTCGGCCTTCCCTTGTCGTCGAGCTCCGGAAGCGTCCCGAACGTTGCGTACTGGAGAACGGTGCCGAGGAGGTTGTACGGGTTGGCGGGGCAGCCCGGGATCGTCACGACGGTCTTGCCCTTGAGAACCATGGGTGCCCCCGTCGCGCCGGTCGGGTTCGGGTCCGCGGACGGGATCCCTCCCCAGGAGGCGCAGGATCCGATTGCGACGATCGCGCCGGCGTCCTTCGCCACGTCGTTGACGATTTCGAGCGCCGTGCGGCCGCCGATCATGCAGTAGATCCCGTCGTCCTTCGTGGGGATCGCGCCCTCGATCACGCAGACGTACTTCCCCTTGTTCTCCGTCATCGCGGTCTTGAGCACGGCCTCGGCCTGGTGTCCCGCGGCGGCGAGCAGCGTCTCGCAGTAGTCGAGCGACACGAGATCGAGGATCAGCTCGGAGACGGCGGGATGTGACGTCCGGAGGAGCGACTCCGTGCAGCCGGTGCACTCCTGGAAGTGGAGCCAGATGACCGAAGGTTTCAGTTTCTTCTTGACGACGGCCTGGGCGATCTCGGCTGCGGCCGAGAACGGGATTCCGACGGCGGCGAGAGCCAGGGTGCAGACCCGGATGAAATCGCGGCGATCCACGGAGGACTTTCCGGCCGGTCGGATGCGATTGCCGACGGCGCTCGACGACTGCATAAACAACCTCCTGTCAGGGACCGTTCAGGCGAAGGATCAATGTGCGAATGGCGGCCCCTATGCTTCAAATGCATCATTTGAGTGATCTGGAGCATTTGCATCAGGCCGCCGTTTCCGACCCGATCCGATACTCGCTCTCGTGCACGAGCTCGGACTGGCCGCCGAGATCTTCCGGATCGCGCGCGAGACCGTGGACGCGCGCGGAGGCGGGCGACTCGAGTCCGTCACGGTCGTCGTCGGCGACCTCGCCGCCGTCGAACCGGATCTCCTCGAGTTCGCGTGGAAGGCCACCGTCTCCGGCGGTCTCGACGACGGCGCGAAGTTGAACGTCGACTGGCGGCCGGCGCGGCAGCTCTGTTCTTCCTGCGGCGACGTGCCCGAGCGCGCCGAGGGTTCGTGGCTGCGGCTCTGCCCGCGGTGCAAGCAGCCGCTCCGAGTCGAGGGGGGAGACGAGCTCGAGGTGCGAACGATGACTTTTTCGGAAGGAGCGGCATGACCGAGATCGACGTCAAGAGAAAGGTCCTCGAGGCGAACGCGAGCGCCGCCCGGTCGCTCAAGGAGACGTTCCGCGCGTCGGGCACTCTCGTCGTCAACCTCATCTCGTCTCCCGGATCGGGCAAGACGACTCTCCTGGAGGCGACCGCCCGGACGTTGAAAAACCGCTTCCGTCTCGGGGGACTCGACGGAGACATCGCGACGGAGCGCGACGCCGAGCGGCTGCAGCGCGCGGGCATTCCGGCGCGGCAGATCCTGACGGGCGGCGCGTGCCACCTGGACGCCCGGCAGGTCGAGAAGGCGCTCGCCGAAGAGGGGTCGCGGCTCGCCGGCCTCGACGCGCTCTTCATCGAGAACGTCGGGAACCTGATCTGCCCGACCTCCTACGACCTGGGGGAGGACTTCAAGGTGGTGCTGCTGTCCGTGGTGGAGGGGGACGACAAGCCCTTCAAGTATCCGGCGATCTTTTCGCGCGCGGCGTTCACGGTCGTCACCAAGTGCGACCTGCTGCCGCACGTGGACTTCGACCTTTCCGCCGTCCGGGAGCAGGTTGCCGCGCTGAATCCCTCGGCGGGTTTCCTGGTGGTTTCCGCGCGAAGCGGCCAAGGAATGGATGCCTGGTATTCGCTGCTCGAAGAGAAGATCGCGTGGAAGCGCGAAGCGCCCGCAGCGGCTCTCGTGGCTCCATGAGCGAGGCCGAGCCGAACGAGGCGCTGGCCCGCCGCCGTCTTCTGCTGGCGCTCGGCGGATGGTTGGGGCTCGCCGCGCTGCCTTCGGCGTGCAGCTCCGAGGCGCCGCCGAAGCCGGGGCAGGTCTCCGTCCCTCTCACCGAGCTCGAAGGAGACCGGCGCGTCGTGGTCGTCGTCCTCGGGAACCCCGTCGAGGTATCCCGTTCGGGAGACGAGGTCGTGGCCCGTTCGCTCCTCTGTACGCATACCGGCTGCGTCGTGAAGTGGAAAGAGGACCGGCGCGAGTACCTCTGTCCGTGCCACGAGGGACGTTACGACGCCGACGGACAGGTCATCCAGGGTGCGCCTCCGAAACCGCTCTCGAGGGTGGCCGTGCGGGTGTCGCAGGGCCGGGCAATCGTGGGAGGCTGACATGGAAGGGCTCTTTCTCGGCCTGGCCGGCGCGGCGATTTCGATCGGATCGCTCCACACCGCCGCTCCCGACCACTGGGTACCGTTCGCGGCGCTCTCGCGAGCCCGCGGCTGGACGGCTCGAAAAACGGCGGCGGTCACCCTGCTGTGCGGGTTCGGCCACGTCACCGTCTCCGCGCTGCTCGGTCTTCTCGGCCTCTTCTTCGGCGTGACGCTGCTCGAGTCGGTCGGCGAGCGGTTGAGCGCCTTCGCGCCGCTCTTCCTGATCGCGTTCGGCGTCGTCTACGCGCTCTGGGGTTTGAAGCGGGCCGTTGCGCCGCGTCTCCACGGCCATGCGCATGCCCACTACGACCACGTCCACGACGAGCCGCGCACGAGCGTCTGGACTCTCTTCCTGCTCTTCTCGGCCGACCCCTGCGTCGCGGTCGTACCGCTGATGTTCGCCGCCGCCCCGCTCGGCGTGGGCAAGACGGCCGCGGTCGTACTCCTCTACGAGGTCGCGACGCTCGGCACGATGCTCCTCCTGGTGCTGCCGGCGCGGGCGGGGGCCCGGCTGCTCCGGGCGCCGTGGATGGAACGTTACGGTGACGCGTTCGCCGGCTGCGTGATCGCGGCCATCGGCCTCACGGTCACTCTCTTCGGGATCTGAGGACCGTCGCGGCGGTCGGGAACGGCTGCTCGCCGGTGCGGGCGGTTCAGAGAGTCAGCGACGGAGCGACCGGCGGTGGGGGCGGTGCAACCACGAACGGACGGGCGATGACCTCGACCCGCGGGGGATCGAGCAGGTGCTTCTTGACGCTGCACTGATCCGTCGCGCGGACGATCGCCTCGCGGTACCGCGATGGGAAGTCGGGCGGCAGCTCGATCTCGATCAGGACGTCCGTGACGCGCCGGACGGCCGGGTCTTTCTCCGCGGTCACCTTCAGCGTCACGTTTTCGGTCGGAATCCCGCGCGCCTGGCAGAACCGGAGAGCGTAGTAGCCGGCGCAGGTGCCGACCGAGGCCAGGAAGAGGTCGAAGGGGGACGGGGCCGAGCCCTCGCCTCCCACGGATGGCGGCTGGTCGGTCCGAACGGTGAGGCCGTTGAAGTCCGCCTCCACTGCGAGCCCACCGGGCAAACGGATGTTCATTTCCATGCCCCAAGGAGACCCCCGTCCCGCCTCTCCGGCCTGATGCAAGCGCATCAGTGCTTTTCCAGGGCATCCGGATGATCTTCGTCATGTGCCCGGGAGGGGCGCGTCGCCACAATCCGACAGGGAGGCATCGCCATGTTCTCACCGGTCGAGCTCGAGATCGAGCTGTTCTGCCGCGGGCTCAAGGTCGATCGCACGTGCGAGCTGGGCGCCGACGGCCGCCGCATAGCTCGAACGCGGGCGGGGCTCGGCTCCGGGCTGGAGCTCGTCATCCGCGGGCGCCGGCGGGATCACTGGGTCAACGTCCCGGTCGCCGAGGGTTTCGCGGAGAAGTCGCCTTTCCGCCTGTTCAAGCAGCCCGACGGGTACTGGCTCCTGGACGAGCGGAGCGGCGAAGGGTACCGGGCCGCCCTGCCGGAGGAGCCCGACTGGTATTCGCGGCGGACCTCCTCGGGCGTCGAGATGAGCCGGGTGGGAGTTCTCCAGGGAAACTACCTCGGCATCTACGTCTCGACGGCCTGCCTCTTCTGGGCGTCGCGCCCCCTGCGCGCGTGCAAGTTCTGCACGACCGGAAAGAATGTGGGGTCCGTCGAGCAGGCGCGGAAGAAGATCGAGGACGTCGTCGAGGTCGCCACCGCGGCCCGCGACGAGTCCGGCTCGGTCTTCACGCACCTGAACACCGGTTATCACTATGAAGAGGTCGACCGGCTCGAGGCTGTCCACGGCCTGCGGCAGTGCGAGCCCTTCGTGCGCGCGTTGCGCCGCAAGGTCGGAGGCTTCATCGGCATCCAGTGCATGCCGGTCCCGCGTCGCATGTTCCACGAGTACGACGCGTTGATGGATGCCGGCGCCGACCACTTCTCGTTCTGCTACGAGTTCGAGGACCCGGAAGTGTTCGCCCGGGTGTGTCCGGGCAAAGCGGAGACCGTGGGTCAGGCCGCTTTCTTCGAGGCCATGGAGTACACCGCGGCGCGACTGGGCCGGGGCCGCGTCTCCGGCGAGATCATCGCGGGCATCGAGCCGATCGAGTCCACGAAGAGGGGCATCGACCGGATCGTCAGCGCCGGCGCGTTCCCGACGGTCTGCATCTTCCGTCCCACGATCGGAAGCGAGATGGAGAACGTCCCAGCCCCCGACCCCGAGGCGATGAAGGAAGTTTTCGCGCACCTCTATCAGGCGTGCCGTGCGGCGCAGCTGCCGGTCGGCATCCTCCCGATCGACGTGTCTCTCGTCGTCCAGCCCGAGGAGTGCCGGGATCTGGTCGAGCCGACCTTCGACTCGCGGCTCTACGACTGGGAGCTCGCCGCGCTCCGCTTCCTCGCGCGACCCTACGTCGCCTGGAAGACGCGGCCGCGCCGCTTCGCGGCCGCGTAGCGGGCGCTCAGTCCTCCTCCAGGTTGGGCGCGAGGAGGGAGAGATCGGGGATCCGGAAGCCCTTCTTGTCCGTTTCGACGATCCCTTCCTTCTGCCACCGGCTCAGGATGCGGATCGAGGTCTCGACGGTCGTGCCGACCAGGTCGGCGATCTCCTGTCGGGAAAGCGCGATCGGGATGAAAATCCCGTCCTTCGTTTTCTGTCCGACCCGCTCGGCCAGCGTCGAGAAAAGACGGCCGATGCGGATCTCGACGGAGCCCGTCATGTCGGCCATCCGGCGGTTCAGGGCCATCAGGCGCATCGTCAGGCCGGCGAGCAGCCGGCGCGTGATCTCGGGACGCTTCTCCAGAAGCGAGAAGAACTCGCGGCTCGGGATCGAGATGACGCCCGACGGCTCGAGCGCGATCGCGGTCGCCGGGAAGGGCCGGCGCTCGTAGACGGCCACCGCCCCCACCGGTTCGCCCGGGCCGAGGATCTCGAGGATCAGGTCCCGGTCCCCGGCCGACTTGACGATCTTGACGCGCCCGAGGAACAGGAAGTGGATGTGGTTGGCGGGATCTCCCTCCTCGAAGATCGTCGCTCCCTTCTCGTAGGCGGCGAGCTCGCAGAGCGGCTCGAGCGCCCGGCGGTCGTCTTCCGTGAGCGAGAGCAGGACCGGGATCGCGTTGAACGGAATCGGCGGGCGCGGCGACACGCGGGGATTATGGCGCGGTCAGCCCCCTCACCCCGGCCCTCTCCCCGCCAGATCGGGGTCAGGTCTCCACTTGCCACTTCGCGCCGCGAAGTGGCAAGTCCGTTGCCGTCAAGTCGGAACTGACGCGACTCGTGAATACCTGACCCCGCGGGGAGAGGGAGTACCTGCGGCGCCGCGTTCGCTTCGCGCGCGGCGCGGCTGGAGCAAAGGAAACGGGCCGGTCGGACGCCCGAGACGCGCCTGGGAGGGCGGCGTCTAGACCGGCCCGTGGAACGGGGAGAAACCGATCTGCTCCGGGGCCGAGCGTCGCGGTGGAGCGGGGCATGTCACCGCGGGACCGCTGGCGGAAGTCCGGGTCAGGGAAAAACCCGGAGAAAGGGGGGAGGCAGATCGGGAGTGATGCCGGTGTTCGCGATTCGAGTCAATGGCGCAAGAGCGTCCGGCCCGATGAGTCGAGCCCTGCTTCGGATTTCGCGTTCCGTTCATCCTCTCCCCTGGTCCGGGATACTCGTCCACCCCGTTGACGCCGGTCTGATGAGAATTCATCAGACGCCGTGCACCGGCAGGGTCGACTGGAAGGAAGGCTTTTTGCGGACCGGCGGGCGCGGCTTCTCGCGGCCGCGCATCGTCCGGAACAGGTTGAACATGAAGAGCACGAGCGCGAGCACGACGGGGATGCCCATCCAGGAGCCGATCTCGTAGAAGACGGGCCGGAAAGCCGCCGGGTACTGCAGGAGCCTCATCGCCGCGCCGCCGAGCAGGAGGCCGTAGGTCACGCGCGCGAGCGCCGGCGACCAGAGACGCTTTCCCGAGAACACCGGCAGGATTCGGAAGCTCATCCCGACGATCAGGAGCGTGAGGAATCCGATCGTGAAAACGTGCCGGCCGGCGTCCGCCCACCAGAGGTTCTGCGCCGGGATCCGCGTGGTGCGGGAGAGAGCCACGGCCGCGAGCTCCAGGACCGCCCAGAGGCCGAGGCACGCGAACGCCGAGCGGATCGCGAACGTCGGCGATCCCGGAGCCTTCATGGCCGGGAGCTTCGGCTTCCTCCAGAGGAAGCCGTTTCCGCCGAGATAGACGACCGCCGACAGGGCCGCGAGCACCAGGCCTGCGTCGCGCAGAGCGAGGCCGGCGGCCGGCGCGAGGAAGGGGAGCCACCCCGCGCAGTAGAGCGGCCCGGCCGCGATCTGCAGGACCATGGCGGTCTCCGGCGTGCCGCGCCGCGCGGGGCCGAGCCCGAGGAACAGAGACACCACCCGGTTCCCGAAGCCGTAGATCCAGGCGAGCAGGAATCCGTAGAGCGCCAGGAAATAGAAGGTCTCGTTCAGGGCGGTGGGCAGGGAAGTCTCGTGATGTCCCGCGAGCCAGATGCCCTGGGCTCCCAGGACGACGAGAGCGGCGGCGAAGAAGGCGGTCCCGATGGCGACGAACCGCAGGATCGGGTCCTTCCGGTCGTACTTGCCGGCCGGCATCTCCGAGAAGAGCGAGAAGACGAACGTGACGAAGAGAACGCCCGCCGCGAGCTCAATCGCCGCGGAGAGAAAGGAGATCACGCGGCCGATCGGATAGAAGCCGAGCGGCTGGCCGACGTTCCTCAGGATCACTCCCCCGAACATGAGCCAGAACGCGACGCGCGACGACTTCGGGGTCCGGCTTCCGATCCCGAGGATTCGCGGCAGGGCGTGGTACGCGATCCCCATCAGGAAGAGCGCGGCGAAGCCGAGGACCTGCGTGTGACCATGGATCTGGCGGTGGGACAGCGGGACTTCGGCTCCCGCCGCGATCCGCAGGAGGTTGATCATCCCGGTCGTCGCGCCGAGCGTGAGCGTCAGGAAGAGGCTCCCGAGGATGAAGTGCGGCGAGAACGGGCGGGCCGAGGTCGCGGGAACGGGAGGCGCCGCCGCGGTGTCGCGCACGGCGGCTTCGCGAAGGTCGCGGAGGAACTCCTCGAGCGGAAGCCGGTGCACCGTGGCGAACCAGGCGACCGGCTCGTCGGGCCCCTCGGGTCCGCCGCAGTCTCCGAGCCCGTAGCGCTCGAAGACCGGCGCCGTCCCCGGGAAGCGTCGGCGGATCTCGCGGATCGACATCGTCGGGGGAACGATGGCGTGGGCCTCCGCCGCACGATGCGCGGACTGGAGATCGGCCACGACGTCCTCGAGAGGCTCCCCGCGCGCCGCGCACGCCTGCGCCAGCGGGTGCTCGCCGCCGCAGCAGGTGTCGAGGCCTCGCGCCGCGAGAGCGGACGAGAGGTGGGGCATCCGGGCGAGGATCTCCCGGACCGGCATCCGCGGATCGATGGCTCCCGGTTCCATGGTCCGACGATCTCTCCGGAGGGGGCCCCGCGCCATGACGCCGGTCATATCGAGGGGCGGCTGGCCCGCCCGGGCTCAGCCGGGTGTCGGGAGGGACCTCCGGGCGCGGAAGATCTTGAACGCCTCGAACCAGGCGATGCCGGAGAGCCCGGCCCCGAGGCAGAGGAGGAGATCGTTGGCGTGCAGCTTCGAGAAGCCGAAGAGCTCGCGGGGTCCCGGCGCCGCCAGCAGGAGCACGAGAAGACAGAGGGCCCCGCCGACGACCCACGGGAGAGCGCTGTTCTTCGAACGGAACGACTGGACGATGGTGCGGGTCCAGCTCCGGTTGGCGAGGATGAGGGCGAGGTTGGAGACGATGAGGGTCGTGAACGCGAGCGCACGCGCGTCCTCGGCACCCTGACCACGCGAGAGCGCGACGGCGAACACCGTCAGGACGATCGCGAGCACCCCCGCGCCCTGGAGGACCGCGAGGCCGACCGTCTTCCGCGAGAAGAGCGGCTCCTCGGGTCGTCGCGGTGGACGTGTCATGACGTCCGCTTCCTCCGGCTCGGCCTCGAACACGAGCGAGCAGGCGGGGTCGATGATCAGCTCGAGGAAGACGATGTGCACGGGCATCAGCACGAGCGGCCAGCCGAAGACGATCGGCAGCAGCGACATTCCCGCGATGGGAACGTGAATGGCGAAGATGTACGCGCCGGCGTTGCGGAGGTTGTCGAAGATGCGCCGGCCCATCCGGACGGCGGCCACGATCGACGCGAAGTCGTCGTCGAGTAGGACGAGATCCGCGGCTTCGCGGGCCACGTCGGTGCCGCGCTGGCCCATCGCGATGCCCATGCCGGCCGCCTTCAGCGCCGGCGCGTCGTTCACCCCGTCCCCGGTCATTGCGACGATTTCTCCGTTCGCCTTCAGCGCGCGCACGATGGCCAGCTTCTGCTCGGGTCGGACGCGGGCGAACACCTCGACCGACTCGATCCGGCCGCGGAGTGTGTCGTCGTCCATCCGATCGAGGTCCGCTCCCGTGAGGACGACGACCGCGTGGTCCCGCGCCAGTCCGATCTCGCGCGCGATCTGGATCGCCGTGACCGGGTAGTCTCCCGTGATCATCACGACGCGGATACCGGCCTGCCGGCATTCGCGGATCGCACCCGGAACCTCCGGGCGGATCGGATCGGCGAGGCCGAGGAGCCCGACGAGTTCGAAGGCGAAACCGGTCTGATCGTCCGGCAGCTCCGGCGGATCGAATGTTCCTCGCGCCACCCCGAGCACGCGCAGCCCCCGGGCCGCGAGAGTACCCACGGCCTGCTGGACCGACTCACTCTCGGACGGCGAAAGCGCGCAGAGGTCCGCGATCGCTTCGGGAGCCCCTTTCGCCGCGATGACCCGCCGGCCGTCCGCGGGGGACACCCAGACCTGGGACATCACGAGCCGCTCGGGCGACAGGGGATACTCGCGGGTCAGCGTCCACTCCGCACGGCGGGCCGGAAGAGGCGGCCCCGCTCGCGGCTCGAGGGAGCGGATCGCCTGCTCCATCGGGTCGAACGGGTCCGGTTTGCTGGCGAGGATTGCGACCTCGACGACCTCACGCACTGGCTCGGGAAGCGGGTCGTTCCCCGGCGAGACGTCGTAGACACTCCCTGCCGTCGCGATGGTCCGCACCGCCATCCGGTTCTGTGTCAGCGTTCCCGTCTTGTCCACGCAGAGCACCGTGGTCGCTCCGAGGCTCTCGATCGCCGGGAGCCGCCGCGTGAGCACCCGCCGGCGGGAGATGCGCCAGGCGCCGAGCGCAAAGAAGATCGTCAGGATGACCGGGAACTCCTCCGGCAGGACGGACATGGCGAGAGCGAGTCCCGCGAGGAATCCCTGCAGCCAGTTTCCCCTCGTCATGCCGTAGAGGACGACGACGGCCGCGCAGAGCGAGAGGCCAACGATGGCAAGGCGCCGCACGATGCGGCCGGTCTCCTCCTGAAGGCGGGTCTTGCCGGGCGCGATCGTCTCGAGCGATCGGCCGATCTTTCCGATCGCGGTGCGGGAGCCGGTCGTATCGACCCGCGCCAGCGCGTTCCCGGAAACGACGAGGGTTCCGGAGTGAACGGCATCGCCCGCCGCCTTCCGAACCGGAAGGGACTCGCCCGTCAGGAGCGACTCGTCCACGGCGAGGTTCGACTGCTCCAGGAGCGTCGCGTCGGCGGGGACCCGGTCCCCCTCCGAGAGGACGACGAGGTCGCCCGGCACGACCTCCCGGCCCGGGATTCTCCGCCGCGTTCCATCGCGGATCACGAGCGCGCGCGGGCTCGAAAGGTCCCGCAGCGCCTGGAGGGCACGCTCGGTCCGCTGGTTCTGAAACAGGGAGATCGCGACGACGACGAGTACCGAAAACAGGAGCACGATCGCTTCGCGGAGATCGCCCAGCAGGAGGTAGATCCCGCCCGCCGCGAGCAGCATCAGGATCATCGGCTCCCGCACGACGTCGAGCGCCGCCCGGAGGAGGCCCGTGCGCCGGGCCGCCGGCAGTTCGTTGAAGCCGGACTGGATGAGGAGCGCCGCGGCTTCCCGTTCCGAGAGCCCGAGGCCGCTCGAGATCGAAGTCACGGGCGCCCTGGCGAAGCGGCGCTCAGAGCGAGCGGCCGGCCGGCACCACCAGCAAAGGGATCGGCGAGCGGACGAGCAGCTCCTGCACGGTCGAGCCGAGGAGGAAACTCGCGGTCCGGCCGTGTCCCCGCGTTCCCATCACGAGCATGTCGTGTCCGCGTCGCGCCTCGCGTCCGAGCTCCCGTGCGGCGTCGCCGCGAAGGAGGCGGATCGCCGCGTCGCCGCGCGCGAGCTTCCCGAGGCGTTTCTCGTAGTGCTCCGCGATCGCCTTCTCGAGCGCGCCCGTTCCGAGGTGCAGAAGATCTCCCCGCTCTTCGAGAACCGCGGCGCGCACGTCGGAGAGCGGCCGCACGTGGGCGATCGTGATCTCCCCGCCAACGCGCTTCGCGAGGCGCGTCGCCGCCCGGAGCGCCGCGAGCGACTCCGGCGAAAAATCGACCGCGACGAGGACGCGCAGGGGTGAGGCCACCTCCGGGGATTCTATCCGCGCGGGGAGTCGGACGAGGGTTCGCCCCGTCTCGCGCTGCCGAACACGAAGGCGTCGGGCTCCGGCGGCCGGAACTCGACCAAGGTCGTCGTTCCGTCGGCGGAGTTGATCCCGAGCGCGGCGTCGCCGCCGTCGTCGCTCCTCTCGAGCCAGACCGCGATCGGACGCGAGACCGCGTGCTCCACGTTTCGGCCGGGCGCGTCGCCGAGGTGAATCGAGATCTTCGTCGCCAGCCGATCGGACACGATTCCCTCGAGCGGCAGGTCGCGCGCTTCGACCTGCGCGCCGATGCGCGGACCGACGAGCCACACGGTGGTCGGCCACCCGGGATGGCGCCGCGTGAACCCTTCGAAGAACGAAAACCATTCGGCGCGGGGGACGAGTCGGTTTCTCATGGCCCCCTCCTCGACAGAATCCTGCCTCATCCGCGAATGAAATCGCTGATGCAAACGCTTCTATCTCCGGAGACGGGGCCCGTTCCACGATGATCCCCGTCGAAAAGGAGCTTTGATGGAACCCGATCTCTCCAAATCCCCGTCCGCCGGGCCGTTGCCTTCCCCGGCGCCGGAGCCCGGTACCCTCGCGTCGGAGCGCTACGAGACCGACGTCGTCCTCAAGAACGGATCGACCCTGCACCTGCGCCCCGTCCGCCCGGAGGACGCCCCGCGGCTGCTCGATTTCATCCGGGGGCTGTCGCCCGAGAGCCTCTATCTGCGGTTTCTCTCCGTGCCGAACGTGGACCTCGCGCGCGCGGAGTACCTGGCGCAGGTCGACTATGCCAACCAGTTCGCGCTCGTCGGCGAGACACGCCACGGGATCGTCGCGCTCGGTCATTTCTTCCGTGACCCGGAGAGACCGGACCGCGCCGAAGCCGCCTTCGCGGTGGCGGACGCCCTCCACGGGCAGGGGATCGGCACCAGCCTCCTCGACCGGCTGGCGCGCGTCGCCCTGGAGATGGGCATCCGCACGTTCGAGGCGGAGGTGCTGCCGTACAACCGCAAGATGATCGACGTGTTCGTCTCCTCCGGTTTCGACGTCCGCCAGAGGGCGGAGGATGGCGTCGTCTGGTTCGAGATCTCGCTCGAGCCGACGACGACCTCCGTCGAGAAAGCCGCGGAGCGGGCGCGCCACGCGGCGACCGCGTCGATGCAGGCGTTCTTCGAGCCGCGCACCGTCGCGGTCATCGGAGCGGACCGGACCCGCGGCCGCATCGGCTCGGAGATCCTGAACAACCTCCGGGAGACCGGTTTCCGCGGACAGATCGTGGCCGTGAACCCGAACGCGACCTCCATCCAGGGAGTGCCCTGCTACCCGCGCGTGACCGACGTCCCGGGCGACGTGGATCTCGCCGTCATCGTGGTCCCCGCGGTCCGGGTCGACGCCGTCGTCGACGACTGCCTCGCCAAGGGCGTCAAGGCGCTGGTGGTCATCAGCGCCGGCTTCAGCGAGACCGGGGAGGCGGGGCGCGCGCGGGAGGCCGCGCTCGTCGAGAAGATCCGCGCGTCGGGCGTGCGCATGATCGGACCCAACTGCATGGGGATCCTGAACACCGATCCGGACGTCCGGCTGAACGCGACGTTCTCGCCGGTCTATCCGCCGGAGGGCCGCGTCGCGATGCTCTCGCAGAGCGGAGCGCTGGGGCTCGCGATCCTGAACTACGCGAGGCGCCTCAACCTCGGGATCTCGACCTTCGTTTCCGTGGGCAACAAGCCGGACGTCTCCGGCAACGACCTCCTCCAGTACTGGGAGGAGGACCCCCGCACCGACGTGATCCTTCTCTACCTCGAGAGCTTCGGGAACCCGCGGAACTTCGGGCCGATCGCGCGGCGCGTTTCACGATCGAAGCCGATCGTCGTCGTGAAGGCCGGGCGGTCGCGCGCCGGCGCGCGGGCCGCGTCCTCGCACACGGGGGCCCTGGCGGAAAGCGACGCCGTGGTCGGAGCGCTCCTGCGCCAGTCCGGCGTCATCCGCACCCGGACACTGGAGGGGCTCTTCGACGTCGCGTCGCTCCTGTCGCACCAGCCGCTGCCCAAGGGCAACCGCGTGGCGATCGTCACGAACGCGGGGGGGCCCGGAATACTCGCGGCGGATGCCTGCGAGGCCCACGGCCTGCCGCTCGCCTCGCTTTCCGCCGAGACGACCTCCGCGCTGCGCTCGTTCCTGCCGGCGGAGGCGAGTGTCGGCAACCCCGTCGACCTCCTCGCGTCCGCTTCGGCCGAGGACTATCGGCGCGCGGTCCGACTCGTGCTCGCCGACTCCGCAGTGGACAGCCTTCTCGTCATCTTCATCCCGCCGCTCGTGACCGACGCCGACACCGTCGCGGCCGCCGTCGTGGAGGAAGCGGGACAGTCGTCGAAAACCGTTCTCGCCACCTTCATGGGGGCGAAGGGCGCCCCGCCCGGCCTCGCGCCGATCCCCTGTTATCCGTTCCCGGAGTCGGCGGTGACCGCCCTGTCGCGCGCCACCGAGTACGGCGAGTGGCGGCGCCGACCGGCGCCCTCGACGGAAGGGCCGACCGGCGTCCGGGTCGAGGACGCGCGCGAGTTCATCCAGATGGCCCTCGAGCGCGGGGAAGGCTGGCTCGCGCCCGCGGAGGCGCGCTCCATCCTGACGGCATTCGGAATCCCGGTCGCCCGTTCGCGCGTGGCTCCGGGGTGGAACGAGGTGCGCCGCGCGGCCCGCGAGATCGGTTATCCCGTCGCCTTGAAGGCGCTCGGCCCGACGCTCCTCCACAAGACGGACGTCGGCGGGGTGAAGCTCGACATCGGGACCCCGGCCCAGCTGCGCCGAGCTTTTGCCGAGCTCGAGCAGAGACTCGGTGACCGCGTCACGGACTACCTCGTGCAGGAAATGGTGCCGGGAGGCGTGGAGGTCATCGTCGGCGGGCTCGTCGACCGGACCTTCGGTCCGCTCGTCCTTTACGGAAGCGGCGGTACGCTCGTCGAGTTGCTCGGCGACACGGCCTTCCGCATCGCGCCGCTCTCCGACGCCGACGTGTCGGACATGCTGAACGAGGTGAAGGGAACGGCGTTGCTCCGCGGATTCCGCGGCGCGCCGCCGGCCGACGAAAAGGCGCTCGCGGACGTTCTCTTCCGCGTGTCGGCGCTCCTCGAGGCGTGCCCGGAAATCCAGGAGATGGACCTGAACCCCGTGAAAGTATTCGAGAGCGGGGCTCGCGTCGTCGACTTCCGTATCCGGGTCGGCCGCCGTCCGGCTCCCGTACGCTCGCGCCGGATCACCTATTGAAGGCGCGGAAGGAGGAGACATGTCCGGCACGGTCGAGATTCCCGAGGCAGCCGCCGAGACGGCGCGGGAGAGGGGCACCATGAAAGCGTTCGTGATGCGCGAGATCGGAAAAGTCGGCGTCGTCGACAAGCGGATCCCCGACGTCGGACCGAACGACGCGCTCGTGCGCACGACCGCCGCCCTCATCTGCACGTCCGACGTTCACACGGTCCAGGGCGCGATCGGCCCCCGGGAGAACCGGACGCTCGGCCACGAAGCGGTCGGGTTGATCGAGAAGCTCGGCGGCGCGGTGTCCGGACTCGAGGTCGGCCAGCGGGTGACCGTCTCCGCGATCACTCCCTGCTGGAAGTGCGAGAACTGCCTGCGCGGCTTTTCCTCGCAGTGCGGGGAGGCGCTCGGCGGGTGGAAGTTCGCGAACACGAAGGACGGAAATCTCGCCGAGTACTTCCACGTCAACGACGCGCAGGCGAACGTCACCCCGATCCCGGACGACGTCCCGGACGAGCTCGCGGTCTACGTGTGCGACATGCTCTCGACCGGCTTCATGGGCGCCGAGCACGCCGCGATCCCGATCGGCGGCACGGTGGCCGTGTTTGGCGCCGGTCCGGTCGGACTCATGGCGATCGCGGGATCGAAGCTCCTCGGCGCCGGACTCGTCATCGCGGTCGAGAGCGAGGGAAAGCGCCAGGACTTCGCGCGTTACTACGGTGCGGACGCCATCGTGGACTTCACGCGCCTCGACCCCGCCATCGAAATCCGGAAACTGACCGGCGGACGCGGCGTCGATTCGGCGATCGAAGCGGTCGGCAACGCGGACAGCTTCGCCGGATGCGTGAAGGCCACGCGCCCGGGTGGAACGATCTCGAACGTCGGATACCACGGAAAGGGCGACGTCGTCCCGATCCCGCGCCTGGAGTGGGGGGTCGGCATGGCGGACAAGACCATCCGGACGGGGCTCTGTCCGGGAGGGCGGGAGCGGATGGAAAGACTGCTGCGCCTCCTTCAGAGGAAGCGCGTGGACCCGACCCCGCTGACGACCCATCGCTTCCCGTTCTCGGAAGTCGAACGCGCCTTCGAGATGATGCGCACGAAGGAGAACGGGATCATCAAGCCGCTGATCCTCTTCTGAGCGCTCAGCGGCCGGGCGGAGGGCCGTCCCGGCGTTCGATTTCGATCCGGTGGTAGTCCTCGAGCGCCTTCCGGACGATCTTCTGGAGGTTTTTCATGCGCCGGGCCGACCTTCGGCGCTCCCGCTCGTCGAGGAAGGCCCGGCGCCGGCGGACCGTCTCCCGCCAGAGCAGGTCGACCGCCCGCTTCAGCCGGGCATAGAGGAGCTCGGCCGTCAGGTCCAGCGTCTCGGCCACGGGACGATTCTCCCTCTGTTCTGGCCAAAAAGGGTGCTGATTCGTTTGCATCAGGACTCCGGGGCGGGGGGGTTCTAGCCTGCAATCCAGCGGGAAAACGGAACGTCCCCCGCAGGAGGAAACCAGTGCTCTTCCGCCGCCCCGGTCTCGTCCAGGTCGCGTCGTTCGTGCTCCTGTTCGGTGTGCCGCTCGCCGCGTCACTCGCCCTCGATCGCGCCGCTTCCTCGCGGACGTCCCGTCACGTCCGGTTCTTCGACGCCCCGTCTCAGACCGCCGAGTTCATCGGTTACTCGAGGTCCATCACGCTCACGCCCGCGGAGCAGAAAGTCCGCGACAAGGCGCTCCAGGCCATGGAAGCGCCCTGTTGCGAGAAATTCTCCCTCGCGACGTGCTGCTGCCCCTGCAACCTGGCGAAGAGCGCATGGGGCCTCTCGAACTACCTGATCGCCCGGAAAGGCGCCAGCGCCGCGGAGGTCCGCGATGCGGTCGGCGGCTGGCTCGCGTTCGTCAACCCGAACGGCTTCAGCGGCGACGCCTGCGACACCGCGGGAGGGTGCGCCCGTCGCTTCGCCCATAACGGTTGTGGAGGAATGGATGAAAGAAATCTCCTCACGGCCCGCTGACGGATCGTCCCCGACCCGGCCGCGACCACCCGGTCCGCGGAGCACCTCCGGCGCCCGCCGGCAGCTCACCCGGCGCGAGAAGGAGATCCTGCGTTTCCTCGCGCTCGGAATGGGCACGTCGGCGATCGCCCGGGAGCTGGCGATCTCTCCGGCGACGGTGCGCAACCATGCGCAGCGGATCCTGGCGAAGCTCCAGGTCCACAGCCGGCTCGCCGCGGTGGCGCGCGGCTACGCGGTCGGTTTGCTGACCTCGCCGCAGTGGATGAACTCGCCGGCGCCGGACTTGACGGGCCGGCTGGCGCGTAACGTTCCAGCCCCCGGCTGATTCGTCCGAGCATGGATCCGGGGGCCGCCCGTGCCTGGATTGGAAACAGGGGAGGTGAATCATGACCACGATCGTCCTCATTCTCGCGGTGGCTTTCGTTCTGTCGTGGATTCCCGCGATCGTCGTCCACTTCGTCGCGCGGCGACGAAGCGCGGGTGACCGGGTCATCACCTGCCCGGAGACGCACACGACCGAAGTCGTTCGCGTCGACGCGGGACACGCGGCCTGGACGGAGATACGCGGAGACAAGGAGCTGCGCCTGCAAGCGTGCTCGCGCTGGCCGGAGAAAGCGGATTGCGCCCAGGATTGCATCCGGGAGATCGAGGCCGCACCCGACGGGTGTCTCGTCCGCGAACGGCTCGAAACCTGGTATCGCGGCGCGGAGTGCGCTCTCTGCGGAATGACCATCGGGGCGCTCCACTGGTTCGAGCACCGTCCCGGTCTGCTGACGCCGGAGAACAAGGCGGTCTCGTGGGAAGAGATCCCCGCGAAGGAGCTTCCGACGGCGCTGGCCGAGGATCGGCCGATCTGTTCCGACTGCTTTCTCGCCGAGTCGTTCCGCGAGAAGTTCCCGGAGCGGGTGATCGACGATCCCTGGCACAAGGTGAACCGCCGCGAAACGCGCTCACCCGGGCCGATGGCGTGACGACGGGCAGTTCCGCCCGCGTCCTCCACCGGGACGAAGCGATCTCTCACCTGCGATCGTCGCTCGTCCGCATGACGGACGAGGAGCATTCGCTCTGTCAGGTCGCCGCGGACCTCGGGATTTTCTGCCGCGGCTTCCGCCGATGGAACGAGGCGGAGTTCGACCGCCACTGGCGCAAGTCGATCGGTCGCAGCACGCACCTCTCGCGCCGCCAGATGGAGGAGTACGCGAACCTGTGGCAGCTCGCCGAGCAGGTCCGGCGCCGCGTCTCGCTTGCCTGCGACGCGCAGACGATTTCCGGCGGGCCGTGTCGCGGATGGAGCGAGTTTTCCAACGCGGAGCTCGCGCGGTTCTGCAACGACGTCCTCGGCGAGAACGTGGACGTCATCGAGTAGTCAACAGCGGCGCGGACTCGCTGCCGGCGAACCCGATGACCGGAATCGCCGGCGGATTCACAGCAGGCCGCGATCGTGGAGGAGACGCCAGAGCGATCCGATCGCCTCTTCCGGAGCGCCGGCGCCGGAGACGACGAGGTCCGGGCGGAGCGGATCCTCGTACGGCTCGCCCATCCCGGGGAGGTGAGGTGCGTCGCCGCTCCGGGCCGCGCGGTAGAGACCCTTCGGGTCACGCCGCTCGCAGACGTCGGGCGGCGTGTCCACGAAGACCTCGAGGAAGACGGGAATCCGGCGGCGGGCGCTCCCGCGGTGCGCGCGGCGCGGGCTCGTCGCGTCCACGATCACCGGGATCCCCTGCCCGGCGAGGAGCGCCGCGAGCGCGGCGACCATCTCGTAGAAACGGTCGCGCTCTTCGGCCGCATAGGTCGGCTGCGGGGTCAGGATCCGGCGCAGCGAGTCCGATTCGAGATGCACGAGCGCCACTCCGCGGTCGGCGGCGAGCTCTTTGAGCGCCCGCGCGAGCGTCGTCTTGCCGGCGGCGGGCCGTCCGGTGAACCAAATTACCCAGCTCACGTTTCCCCGCGTGTCAACAACTCGTCGATCTCGGCCGGATCGAATCGGTCTCGGCCGAGAACCCCGACCACGAAGCGGAGGAGCGCACGCCGCGTGGCGTCGGCTTCCGCCGGGTACCAGAGCGGGTTCGCGAGCACCAGCGCCCGGAACGCGAAGTGCGGCGCGATCACGCCCGCGAGCTCTTCGTCTCCGGAGGCGTCCCGGTATCGGTTCCAGAAGAGATGGAACAGGTCGGCGAACGGACCGAGAAACCCTCCCCTCCCGCGCAGGGCGAAGAAGAGCCAGTTGATCGCGAGCGCCGCGACGTCGTCCGCGGGCTCTCCGTAGCGGCCGCGGCTCCGATCGAGCGCGGTGAAGTTCGTTCCCTCTCGAAAGAGGATGTTCCAGGGGTGAAAATCGCCGTGGATCCGGCGGAGCCGTTCCGCACGATCCCGCAGCCGGTAACGCCAGCGAAGGACGAGGGCCTCTACCCGTTCGAGGTAAGCCGCGTCGGGGAACCCGGAGCCCGGGTAGGAGTCCGCGATCCCGGCGATGCACTCCCCGGAGCCCGCGAGCTCGCGCAGCCGCCGGCGGTACCACGTCTCGTGAACGATGGGCTCGCGGTGTATGGCGGCGAGGTAATCGGCGAGCGCGAGGGCGCGATCGGAATCGAGCGGCTCGAGCCGGTCGCGCCCGGCGATGCGCTCCAGGTCGCGCGCATACGGCTCTCCTTCGACGAACTCGGTCAGCAGGAAAAACTCTCCGGCGCCGGCGAGCGCGACGAGCCCGTTCGATTTCGAGAATGCGCCCGCGTCGACGGCGCGCACGTGCTTCGGCAGCTCGCCGTAGTCGTCGAAAGCACGAAGGACGAGGGCGGCGCGGTCGGCGCGATCTTCGTGGCCGAAGCCGCCGGGCCGGACGGTCTCGAGCACGTAGCGGCGTTCGATATCGCCCGATCGCCAGCGGACGAGCTGCGGAACGCCGTAGCCGCCCCCCTTGACTCCCGGTGCGGTCGCGAGAGGCTCGATCCGCGCGAAGCCGGCGTCGGGCCCGAACTTCGCGGCGAGGTAATCGCGGAGACCCGCAAAGCGAAGCTCCCGGGTCTCGACGTCGGCGCTGGCCACGTTGGTCCCTCGCCCGAAGACTAGGCCCCCGTGACCGCTTGACTTTGATGAGGACGCATCAAGGAACGCGTTCGACGCCCGCCTACAGTGGGTTTCGTGGTGCATTCCTTCGCCGCGGGCCTCGGGAGACTCGCCGATCCGAAGATCTCGCTCGCGTCGTTCTCGTCCCTGTTTCTCGGGACCGTTCTCGCAGCGCACGACGGCGCGCTCTCGATCGCATGGCTCGCCGTGACGGTCGGCGGCATCTTCGCTCTCGAGATCGCGAAGAACGCTTCGGGGGAGATCCACGACTTCGCCGCCGATTCGTCGGTGAGAGCAGAGGAGCGGACTCCGTTCTCCGGCGGCAAGCGAGTTCTGGTGGACGGAGTGCTCACGCCGCGCGAGACTGCCGTGCTCGCGGCGACCGGTTACTTCGTCACGGCTGCGTGTGGAGTGGCGATCGTTCTCTTTCGGGAGCCGGCCGTGCTCGGACTCGGCGTGCTCGGACTCGCGTGCGCGTACTTCTACAACGCTCCGCCGGTGCGCCTCTCGTATCGCGGCCTCGGCGAGATCGCGGTCGGGATCTGTTACGGGCCGCTCATCGCGTGCGGAACGTACCTGGTTCAGCGCGGGACGATCGCGCGCTCCGTCCTGATTCTGTCGATCCCGCTCGGTCTCCTGATCGCGGCGTTTCTCTTCGTCAACGAGATCCCCGACCGCCGCGCCGACGAAAGTACGGGCAAGCGCACTCTCGTCGTGCGCCTGGGGGCCCGTCGTGCGGCCGTCGTTTTCGGTGGGATTCTCGCCGCCGCGTTCGCTCTCCTCTTCGCGCTCCCGCTCGCAGGTCTCCCTCTCGGCCTCGCCCTCGGCGTCGTCGCGGCCGTCCCCGCTTTCTTCGCCGCCCGGGACCTCAAGAGAGATGTCTCGACTCCCGGCGCGTCCCTGCCTGCGCAACGCCTCGCTCTCGTGACATTTCTCCTGTTCGCTGCGGGCTCGGGGGTGGGTGCGGCGCTCCTCAAATCGTGAAGAACCCCCGTCTTTTCCGTACCTTGGGACCTGATGCACCTGCATCAAGACGGGGAACGGACCGCGATATCTCATGGGATCGCAACAAACTCAAAAAATGCAACAGGCTCAAATCGCTCATATGAAGCAAACTCCGAACGCGGGGTACGACCTCGACCGGACGAATTGGAGGAGTCGAAGATGACGCTGTTCCGACGCACTCTCGCGATGGCGGTGACGGCGGGCGTGGTCTCGTTGACCGGCGCCGGCAAGCCGCCGAAGATAGTCGACCCCCGGTCCGTGATGGCTCCGGACCAGCTCTACCCGACGACCGCGGTCGAGCACTACTTGACCCAGGAGGTCTTCGACTACGTCCGACCCGGGTTCAACATCCGTGTCAACAGCGTCACGATTCCGGAGGACCGGCGTCCGGTCGTGGATCTCAACTTTTATGACGACCTGAACCAGCCGCTCGATCGGCTCGGTCAGGTCACCCCCGGTGCGCTTTCGATCAGCCACATCCTCGCGTGGTGGGATCCCGTGAAGCGCCAGTACACCGCCTATACGACGCGGACCCAGACGAGCCCGATCACCGGAGTCTCCGCCGTCCAGGCGTCGTCCGACTCCGGCGGCGCGTTCACGGACATCGAGATCGGCCACGCGAGGTACCGGTTCCGCACGGCGCTGCCGGCGGACTTCGACCGGACCAAGACCCACACGCTCGCCATCTACGCGACGCGCAACCTGAACGCGATCCTCGGCAAGAACTACTACGAGAACGTCGAGCACGACTTCCGCCCGGACGCGGCCCCCGTCACCGAGACCTGGGCCGCCGTCACGAACGTCGAGCAAAGCTGCAACAAGTGCCACAACCCGCTTTCCGCGCACGGAGGCTCCCGGCAGGACGTGAAGCTCTGCGTGACCTGCCACCAGCCCCAGACGACGGATCCCGATACGGGGCAGACCGTGGATTTCAAGGTGATGATCCACAAGATCCACCGGGGCGAGGACCTGCCGAGCGTCCAGGCGGGCACGCCCTACGTCATCATCGGAAACCAGCAGTCCGTTCACGACTACTCCGAGGTCGTGTTCCCGCAGGACATCCGCAACTGCACGACGTGCCACCAGGCGACCGCGCCCGAGGGACATATCTGGTACACGCGCCCGAGCCGCGCCGCCTGTTCCTCCTGCCACGACAACGTCGACTTCGCAACCGGTCAGAATCACCCCGCCGGCGCACAGGCCGACGACTCGGCCTGCGCGAGCTGCCACATCCCACAGGGCGACCGCGAGTTCGACGCGTCGATCAAGGGCGCGCACACGGTGCCGCTGAAGTCGGCGCAGTTGAAGGGGCTGACCGCGACCATCGTGTCGGTCGAGGATGCCGGACCCGGGTTGAAACCGCGCGTGACCTTCCAGCTCAAGGAAGACGACGGAACCATCCTGAATCCGCAGCCTTTCGGCAGCAACCTGAACCTCCTCATGGGCGGCCCCACGAAGGACTACGCGATCAATCCAATCCGGGAGCGCGCGGACAGCGCGTCCTTCAACGGTACGGTCGCGACCTACACGTTCAATCGGATGATCCCGGCCGACGCGACGGGCACGTGGGCGTTCTCGATCGAGGCGCGGCGCACGGTCGCTCTGAACCCGGGCACCACGGACCAGATGAACGTCACCGAGGGCGCGCTCAACCCGGTCGCCTATGCGGCCGTCACGGACTCGCAGCCGGTGCCACGGCGGATGACGGTCTCGATGGCCAAGTGCAACGAGTGCCACGACAGTCTCCGGCTTCACGGCGGCCAGCGGATCGAGATCCAGGAATGCGTGATGTGCCACAACCCGAACGCGAGCGACACCTCGCGGCGGCCGGCGGCGAACAATCCACCCGAGTCGATCGACTTCAAGCGGATGATCCACCGGATCCACACGGGCGAGGAGCTCACGCAGGACTACACGGTGTACGGCTTCTTCACGCCGCCGAATCCGCCGAACCCGATCAACTTCAACCACGTCCTGTTCCCGGGAGACCGGCGCGACTGCCAGTCGTGTCACGTCGCCGGCGAGTATCAGCTGCCGCTCGGCGAGGACAATCTGCCCACACAGACGTTGCGAGACTTCTACACGCCCCAGCAACCCACCGCGACCTCGTGCCTCGGGTGCCACGACACGCGGTCCGCGGCGGCGCACGCCTTCGTCAACACGGCGCCCTTCGGAGAGGCCTGCGCGTCCTGTCACGGTCCGAACGCCGAGTTCGCCGTCGACAAGGTCCATGCCCGCTAGCGGGGGGAAGGACACCGATCTCCGCGCCCGCCCGTTTCGCCGGGCGCGGAGCCTGTCCGTCTCCCTCCTGGCGTTCGCGATCGCCGCGCTGACGCTCGCCGTCGCGACGGCTCAGAACGCTCCGCCCGCACCCACGCCGACACCCGCCTCCGCCGAGGCGGCGCCGGCGGAAGCCGCCGCGCTCTGCGGCGACTGCCACGACGACCAGGCCAAGGCCTTCGCGGCCAATCCGCACGCGCGAATGCCCGAGAAGCTCCGTCCCTTCGCGGGTTCTCCGAACTCCCTCTGCGAGAGCTGCCACGGCGACGGAAAAGCCCACATCGAGGCGGGAGGCGACAAGGCGCTGATCCGCGGCTTCCATGGCCGCGCCGACGCGGACACCTGTCTGACCTGCCACCTGCCGCGAGGAGACCATTCCGGACTGCGCGGCGGAATCCACACGAACTCGGAGGCCGTGCGCTGCACGACCTGCCACTCGGTTCACAGCCCGACGCCGAAGAGCCCGCACCTGCTGGCGAAGGCGCCGGTTCCGCTGTGCGCGTCGTGTCACGTCGTCCAGTCCGCGTCCCTCGCGACGAAGCCCTTCGCGCACCGGCTGGGTCGCGGCGGCCTCGACTGCACCTCCTGTCACGACCCGCACGGCCGTCCCGGCAAGGAGAGCCTGAAGCAGACCCGCGACGGCGAGATGCCGTGCCTGAACTGCCACGCCGAGAAGCGCGGACCGTTCGTCTTCGAGCATCCACCCTCGGGTCTCGTCGGGGACTGCACGACGTGCCACCAGCCGCACGGCTCATCCAACCCGAAGCAACTCACGCGGGCGAACGTCTTCCAGCTCTGCCTGGAGTGCCACTCGACGCTCTCGGCCTCGACGCTCGGGTCGCAACCCCCCTCCTTCCACAACATCTCTCTGCCCCGGTACCGCAACTGCACGACCTGTCACGTGGCCATCCACGGCTCGAATCTTTCGCCCGTCTTCTTCAAGTGAGGGCGCGATGAGACCCGAACGGATCGCGGTTTTCCTCCTCGGCGCCGTTCTGCTCCTGGTTCCGACCGGTGCGTCGGGCCAGGCGATCCCCCTCGACCTGGAAATCGGATACCGGTTCGTGGACGTCGACGGGAACGACGACATGTACCGCAGCCAGATCAACGACCGCGAGGGGATCCTCCTGCGGTCGTTGACGTTCGCAACGGGAACGGTCGGCGGCTCGTTCGTCGACTCACTGCGCGTGGATGCCTTCGACCTGGGCGCCGGGCCCGCCGGCCGGTTCCGCCTCGAGGCCGGGAAGACCGGCCTCTACCGTCTGCGCGTGGACTACCGTCGGATGGAGTTCTTCAGCGCGCTGCCGGCGTTCGCCAATCCGCTTCTCGACCGGGGCATCATCCCCGGCCAGCACACGTACGACCGGACGCGCCACCTGCTCGACGCGGAAATCGAGCTCCTGCCCTACGCGACCTTCTCGCCGATCGTCGGCTACTCGCTCAATCGGTACGAAGGTCCGGCCCGAACCACCTACGACGTCGGGGGCGACGAGTTCCGGCTCGCCTCGGATCTCGAGGACACGGAGCAGGAAGCGCGCATCGGCGTCGCGTTTCACACGGAGAACATCTCCGGCCGGATCGTGCAGGGGTGGCGGCAGTTCAAGGAAACCGAGAGGCTGACCCTCGCTCCGGGCGAGGGCGCCGGCAACAACGCCGGACCCGTGCTCGGCACGCCCGTGTCCATCACCGACTTCGAGCGGGATTCGCGCGTGAGGACGAACGTCCCGGTGACGACGGCGTTCCTGACCGGCCGGTTCGCCGGCCGCCTCCGGATCGCGGCGGGATACCTCCGCGCGAACAGCGAGACCCAGGCGTCGGAGACCGAGGACCTGACGGGCAACCTCGTCTCCTTCCAGATCAGCCGCTTCTTCCGCGGCCTCTCCGAGCCCATCTCTTCGCGCGCGCGTAACGAGCAGTGGCGCGGGCACGGCCGCGTCGAGTTCGAGATCGTCGACGGGATGGACATCTCCGCCGGCTACACGCAGCGACACCGCGAGCTCGACGGCTTCGCGCTCATCTCCAGCCTCTTCCTCGACACCCTGACGTTCTCGGGACAGGACCCGCGCGACCTCCAGAGGTTGATCGAGGCGAACACCGCGCTCGAGAAGACCGAGAAGATCTTCGACGCGGCCTTCGACGCCCGGAGCCTCGGTCCGGTCGCCGTGCGCGTCGGATACGAGCAGACCGACCAGGACGTGCGGGTCACGCCCGATCCCGAAGAGATCGTCGTGCCCGGCGGCCAGGGCGGCGATTTCGACCGCCGGATCAAGTCCTGGACGGCCTCGGCGAATTTCCGCAGCGGCGGGATCACGCTCGGCGCCGACTACCGCAACGACCGCGCGGACGACGCCATCGTTCGGATCGACTACATCGAGCGCGACCGCTATCGCGTGCGCGCCGGCTTTTCTCTGGGAGATCGCCTCCGGCTCTCCGCCAACGGCGAGCAGGTCGACGTTTCGAACGACGATCCCGGGATCGGGTTCGACGGTCGGATCCGGCAGTACGGCGGAGATCTCGAGGGCGTTCCCTGGAAGCCGCTCACGCTCCGCTTCTCCGCCAGCCGCTTCGAGGCGCGGAGCACGATTCCGATCCGCCAGCCCCAGAATTTCTCGGTGATCGAGTCCCGGCATCGCGAGGACGGAACCTGGTTCGAGGGGGGCGCGGCGCTGGCATTCACCCGCTTCCGGCTCGAGGGGGCTCTGGGCCGGTTGGAGAACGAGGGGACCTTCCCCTTCACGATCGATCGGGCCCGGGCGCGCGCCGAGTTCGACTTCACCGCGCACCTGTCCGGCATCCTCGACTGGTATAACGACGAATACAGCGAATCGCCGCAGGACAACGGGAACCTGGGCGGCTTCGAGGCGAGCCGCTACGGGGTTTTTCTGCGGTTCCGCCTTTGAAAGGGTCACGAAAGGGGAGCGGTAACAGGGAGATGAAGATGAAAAAGAGCGGGTCGAAGATCGGATTCATTGCACTGGCATTTTTCTGGGCCGGCTGGATGGCTTTGACGTCCGTGTCGACCGCGACACTTCCGATCCAGAAGAAGGCGAAGGAAGCCGGGTATCCGGCGACCAACTGCCAGTACTGCCACGTCGAGAAGCTCCCGAAGAAGGGGGCCGTGTCGCACAACGAGCGTGGCAAATGGCTGATCGCCGAAAAGGCAAAGCGGAAAGCGGCCGAGGTGGATGCCGCCTGGCTGAAGGATTACCCGGGCAAGTAAGAACCGGGGATCGGCCGGCCGGCTGCGGCCGGCCGGTGTTCGTTTTCACGCCCGACGCGAGGGGGGCGCCCGCATGAGGCTGGCTTCGGCGTCGATGGTCCTCTGTCTCTCGGCGCTGGCCGCGGTCGCGCAGGCCCAGAAGGCGCCGACGAACGAGGACTGCCTGACGTGCCACGAGGACCCGGAGTCGAAGCGCGCCAACGGCACGCCGGTCTTCGTCGCGAAGGACCGATTCGCGTCCTCTCTGCACGGCGAGGCGGGCCTCGCCTGCATCGACTGTCACGCCGACCTGGCGAAGACCGCGGACTTTCCGCACCCCGAGAAGCTCGCGCCGGCGCAGTGCTCGAGCTGCCACGACGAGGCGGTGAGGGCCTACTCCGAGGGGGTCCACGCGCTCGCGCGCCAGAAGGCTCCGGGCAGCCGGGCAGCGACCTGTGTGAGCTGTCATGGTGATGCCCACACGATGGTCGGCAGCTCGAGCCCCGGGTCGCCGATCTCCCGCACCGCCCTGCCCAAGACCTGCGGCAAGTGCCACGGCGTGAAGTTCGTCATGGAGCCCTCCGGTTACGACGTCAGCCCGTTCTTCAACTACCAGGAGAGCGTGCACGGGCGCGCCGTCGCCAACGGCTCCCAGACGGCCGCGGTGTGCACCGACTGCCACAACGCGCACGACGTGCGCAGCGGCAAGGACCCCAAGTCGACGATCTTCAAGTTCAACGTGCCGGCCACCTGCAACAAGTGCCATGCCGAGCAGTCCGCTCAATTCATCGAAAGCGTGCACGGCAAGGCTCTCGAACGCGGAAACTGGCAGGCGCCCGTCTGCACCGACTGCCATGGCATCCACCTGATCAAGGATCACGTCGACCCGGCATCCTCGGTCTCCTCGCAGGCGGTCGCCCAGACGACCTGCGCCCAGTGTCACGAGGGCGTTCGGCTGACCCAGGAGTTCGGTGTCGCGCCGCAGCGCGTCGCGTCCTACCGGGGGAGCTATCACGGCCTGGCGTCGAGGATCGGAGCGGACGTGGCGGCCAACTGCGCGAGCTGCCACGGCGTGCACAACATCCTCCCGTCCTCGGATCCGCGCTCGACGGTCTACAAGGCCAACCTGGAGAAGACCTGCGGAACGTGCCACCCGGGGGCCGGAGCGAACTTCGCCGCCGGCACGATCCACCTCGGAGTTCCCGAGTCTCAGGACATCGGGTCGAAGGCCACGCGCTGGGTGCGCGTCATCTACATCGTTCTGATCGCCGGCACCATCGGATTCATGCTGCTCCACAACGGGCTCGCGTGGTGGCGGCACGCCGCCGCCAAGCGCCGGCGCAAGGACCGCGTGATCCTGCGCATGAACAGGGTCCAGCGGATCCAGCACTTCATCCTGTTCGCGAGCTTCGTGCTCCTGGTCCTGTCGGGCTTCGCGCTCGCCTGGCCGGATTCCTGGCTGGCCTGGCTGCTTGGCTCGAACGAAAGCCTCCGGCGCACGATCCACCGCGTGGCGGGCGCCGTGATGCTCCTCCTCGCTCTCTTCCACGTGGGCTACATGGTCGGGACGCGGGAGGGCCGCCAGGGAATCAAGGACTTCTGGTTCCGGCCGCGCGACCTGCGCGACCTCTTCGGGAACTTCCGTTATTTCCTGGGACTCACGGACCGCCGTCCCGGATTCGGCCACTTCACTTACGCCGAGAAAGTCGAGTACTGGGCGCTGATCTGGGGCACGGGCGTCATGGGCGTCACGGGACTGATGCTCTGGTTCAAGGTGCAGTTCGGCACTTGGATTCCCCGCTGGTGGCTCGACATCGCGACGGCGATCCACTTCTGGGAGGCGGTGCTCGCCACGCTCGCGATCGTGGTCTGGCACTTCTATCAGGTCATCTTCGAGCCCGAGGTCTACCCGATGAACTGGGCGTGGTGGGACGGGCGGATGACGGAGGAGGAGTACGCCCACGAGCACGGAGAAGAGCACGCGAAGCGGCTCCGCGAGCAGGAAGAGAAGAAGGGTGCTCCGCCTCCGAAGCCCTCGGAGTCGTAAACTGGTCTCCCGATTCGCCGGAAAACGGTACGCCGCCCTGATTCAGGAGGGATAAGCATGCCGAAGAAGGGGACCAGAACGTTCGGACAGTGGCTGCGGCCCGCTTTCTATCTCGGGCAGAATCCGATCAGCCTGACCGGCGCGATCCTGACGACGAGCGCCGGCCTGACTCTCGTGACGTTCTGGGCCTACGAGATCCTCAAGGGTGGGCCCGTTCATCCGTACACGGGCATCGTCTTCTTCCTCGTACTTCCCGGGATTTTCCTTCTCGGCCTCGTCCTGATGCCGCTCGGGGCGTTCCTCCAGCGCCGCAAACTGCGGAAGGAAGGCAAGCTCGCGCAGCCGTATCCGGCGATCGACCTTCGCCGGCCGATCCTCCGGCGCGCTCTCGTCCTCGTGATCTTCGCCAGCGCGTTGAACGCGACTCTCATGGGCATCGCGAGCTACAAGGGCGTCGAGCACATGGACTCCGTCGAGTTCTGCGGGCAGACCTGTCACGTCGTGATGGCGCCGGAGTTCACGGCGTACAAGGGGTCCCCGCACTCGCGGGTTCCCTGCGTGGACTGCCACATCGGGTCGGGCGCGCCGTGGTTCGTGAAGGCGAAAATCTCGGGAGTTCGCCAGGTGTTCGCCGTCGCCTTCGACACCTATTCGCGCCCGATCCCCTCGCCCGTCGAGGAGCTGCGCCCCGCGCGCGACACCTGCGAGCAGTGCCACTGGCCGCAGAAGTTCACGGGCGACAAGCTCCTGGTGCGCAAGAAATTCACGGACGACGAGAAGAACACCCCCCTGACGACGGTGCTGCTGCTCAAGATCGGCGGCCGGCGCGGCGACGGCGGCATCGGCATCCACGGCCGCCACCTCGACGAGGTCGAGCGGATTCAGTACGTCACGACGGACCGGCGTCGGCAGGTGATCCCGCAGGTGACCTACACCGGAACCGACGGGCGGCAGATCGTGTACGCCTCCTCAGAGATCAAGGCGACGGCGGAACAGCTCAAGACCGGCGAGCGCCGCACGATGGACTGCATGGATTGCCACAACCGTCCGTCGCACGCGTTCCAGATGCCGGAGCGGGCGGTCGACGAGGCGATGGCGACCAACCGCATCAGCCCGGAGCTGCCGTTCGCCAAGAAGAAGTCGGTGGAGCTGCTTCGCGCGGCGTATCCCGATCGTGGAACGGCCGCGCGAAAGATCCCGGCTTCCTTCGCCGAGTACTACCGGACGACGTATCCGCAGGAGTATCAGACCCACCGTGCGCTCGTGGAGTCGTCGGGCCAGCAGGTCGCGGAGATCTACCTGCGGAACGTCTTCCCGAACATGAAGATCACGTGGGGCACCTATCCGAACAACATCGGGCACGAGGACTTTCTCGGCTGCTTCCGCTGCCACGACGGCAACCACAAGAGCGCCGACGGAAAGCTGATCTCCGACGACTGCGAAGCGTGCCACACGGTTCTCGCGCAGGAGGAATCGGATCCCAAGGTCCTCGCGGACCTGGGTCTCAAATAGATGAGGCTGCTAGACTTCAAACCGGACTGGAGGAACCAATGAACAGCGGAAAATCGCGCGTCGCCCTCGTTGCGCTCGTCCTCTTCTGGGTCGGCTGGATGGCGTTCACCTCGACATCGTCGGCGACCCTCCCCATGCAGAAGAAGGCGAAAGAGCTGGGCATCACCGGAGTGACGGACTGCCTGTCCTGCCATGGCGAGAAGATGCCCAAGAAGGGCGCCTCGACTCTGAACGACCGCGGCAAGTGGCTCGTGGCCGAGAAGGAGAAGAGGGGAGTGAAGGAAATCGACGTCGCCTGGCTGAAGGATTACCCGGGCGACAAGAAGTAGCGCGCGCGGAAGGGTCGGCGACGTGGAGGCGACGGCGAGGGAACCGGGCTCCGGCGGCGTGACGCGCCGGAGCTGGGCCTCCTGGCTCCTCGGGACGAGTCTCGGCGCGACGCTGTTTGCGTTCCTGTATCCGGTCTTGAACTACCTCGTCCCTCCGGCGTCGTCGGAGCCCTCGCTCTCCGAGTTCGAGCTCGACCTGAAGGCGGCGGACGTCCCGCCGTCCTCCGGCCGGATCGTTCCGGTCGGCGGGAAACCGGTGCTGCTCCTGAAAAACGCGGCCGGGGAGCTCTCGGCGCTGACCGCGACGTGCACGCACCTCGACTGCACGGTCCAATACCGCGCCGACCGCACCGACGTCTGGTGCGCGTGCCACAACGGAACCTACGACCTGAAGGGGCGGAACATCTCCGGACCCCCTCCCCGTCCGCTGACGCCGCTGGAGGTGTATGTCCGAGGCGAAAAGATCGTCGTCAAGCTCGCCTGATCCGGCGCCGCGGGCGCCGGGGGAAAGCCGGCTGCACGCCTGGGCGCGCGACCGGCTGGGCTGGGACGACCTCGCGCACCTCGCGGCGAAGAAACGCGTCCCGGTTCACCGCTACACCATCTTCTATTACCTCGGCGGGATGGCGTTGTTCCTCTTTCTCGTCCAGGTCGCCACCGGCATCCTCCTTCTCCTCTACTACCGGCCGAGCGCGGCCGAGGCGTTCGAGAGCGTCCAGTACATGATGGCCGACGTTCCGTTCGGCTGGCTGATTCGCTCGATCCACTCGTGGGGGGCGAACCTCTTCGTCGGGGTCGTCTTCGCGCACCTGATCTCGGTTTTCTTCCTGAAGGCCTACCGGGCGCCGCGCGAGATGACCTGGGTCACGGGCGTTCTGCTTCTCTTCCTCGCGCTCGGGTTCGGGTTCTCGGGCTACCTCCTGCCGTGGAACACGCTGGCGTTCTTCGCCACGAAGGTCGGAACCGACGTCCCCGCGCAGATCCCGGTCGTCGGCCACCTGCTCTCGCGCATCATGCGCGGGGGTTCGGACGTGAGCGGCGCGACGCTCTCCCGGTTCTACGGCATTCACGTCGCGATCCTGCCGGCCATCTCGACGCTGATTCTCGGGGCGCACCTCCTGCTCGTTCAGAGGCACGGGATGAGCGTTCCCCGCTCGGTGGAGGGGAAGACGCGCCGCAGCATCCCGTTCGTTCCGGACTTCCTCATGCGCGACATGGTGGGTTGGCTCGCGGCGGTCGGGCTTCTCGCGGCGCTCGCCGCGTTCTTCCCGTGGGAGCTGGGCGTCAAGGCGGACCCGTTCGCGCCCGCGCCCGCCGGAATCCGTCCGGAGTGGTACTTCCTCTGGATGTTCCAGGGGCTGAAGTACCTTCCGGCGAAAATTTTCGGAATCCCCGGGGAGACCCTGGGCGTGCTCTTCTTCGGGGCGCTCGGCGCCGCTCTCGTCGCGGTTCCCTGGCTCGACCCGCGCGGCCGGCGCGGGATCGCGATCGCCGCCGTGGTCGTGCTCGCGGCCGCCGCGATACTGACCGTGCTCGCGCTCCTGCCGGTTCCAGGAGAAGCGAAGCCGTGAGGGGGTTCGTCGTCCTCCTCTTGATGTTCCTCGCGGCGCCGTCAGTCCGTGCCCAGGCGCCCCCGAAGCCGCCGGCCGCGATCAACGGGTGCGTCGACTGCCACACCGCCCTGGACGACCCGAGGATCACGCCGCCCGTGAAGCTCTTCGCCGACGACGTCCACGCGAAGGCCGGCTTCACGTGCGTCTTCTGCCACGGAGGGGACGCGCGGCAGGAGGACCAGGAGAAGGCGCACGATCCGGCGAAGGGCTTCATCGGCAAGCCGAAGCCGCGCGAGATCCCGGAGCTGTGCGGAAAGTGTCACTCGGACGCGGCGCTCATGAAGCAGTACGACCCCTCCCAGAGGATCGATCAGCTCGCCGAATACCGGACGAGCGGGCACGGCAAGGCGCTCGCCCGGGGCGACACGACGGTCGCGGAGTGCGCGAGCTGCCACGGCGCGCACGGAATCCAGCCGGTGAAGGACACGCGGTCTCCCGTGTCGCCGACCCGGGTCGCGGAGACCTGCAACCACTGCCACGGAAACGCCGCGCTCATGGCGGCGCACCAGCTCCCCTCGGATCCGTACGAGAAGTGGTCTCGGAGCGTGCACTACCGTGCGCGGGTGGAGAAGGCGGACCTGTCCGCCCCGACGTGCAACTCGTGTCACGGCAACCACGGTGCGGTGCCGCCCGAGGTCGGCTCGGTGGCGAACGTCTGCGGCACGTGCCACGTGACCTTCGCCGATCAGTTCAAGCTCTCGCCTCACTGGGAACCGTTCAAGGAGATGGGCCTCCCCGGCTGCGTGGCCTGTCACGAAAACCACGAGATCGTGAAGCCGACCGAGGCGTTCCTGGCGGAGGGGAGTGAGAGCAAGTGCTCGAGCTGCCACGAGGCGGACTCGAAGGGCGCGCGGGCGGCGGCCGAGATGCACTCGGATCTCGTCGGGCTCGACCGCGAGATCCGGCGCGCCACGCAATTGGTCGACCGTGCGGCGGAGGCGGGGATGGAGGTGTCGAAGGTCCGCTTCGACCTCGTCGCTGCGACGAACGCCCTGACGAAGGCGCGCGCCGACGTCCACCTGTTCCGCCCGTCGGCGGTTCAAGCGGCGGTGGCGGAGGGTCTGAAGGTCGCCCGCGGGGCCGCCACCGGCGGGGAGGCGCGCCTGAAGGAGCGCGACTTCCGACGCCGGGGACTATTCATCTCTCTCGGGCTGATCCTGCTGTCGATCGCGGCGCTGGTGGTCCGGATCCGCGAACGGGAGCGTTCGACGCGGGAACCCGGGGAGTAGGCTCTATTCACGCGCAGGGACGCGACCCTGCCGAACACGGAGGATCGGAGATGAAGAAACCCGACTCGCGCCTCGCCGCGACCGCGCTCGTACTGTTCTCGGCCGGATGGATCGCGCTGACAGCGTCCTCGACGGCAACGATGCCCCTGCAGAAAAAAGCGAAGGAGCTGGGCTTCTCCGCCGACAACTGCCTCTACTGCCACAACGAGAAGCTGCCGAAGAAGGGCGCCGTGACGCAGAACGGCCGGGGAGAGTGGCTCATCGCCGAGAAGGAGAAGAGACACGCCAAGGAAGTCGACGTGACCTGGCTGAAGTACTACCCGGAGGAAAAGAAGAAGTAGGGCGCCGCTCGCCGGCGCGGGCTCACCGTCAACCGCGTCCGCCGACGGCCTCGCGCCACCTCTTTGCCGATTCGAGCACGAGCGAGCGGTCGCTCGTCGTGAAGAAGCGGTAGCCCAGATCGCGAAGCGCCGGGATCTGGTCGCGATTGGCGACCATGATCCCCGCGGTCTTGCCGGCGCGCGACGCCTCGGTGGCGATCTGTTCGAGAGCCGAGCGGTAGCGCTCCGACGACGTATCGCCCGGAGAGCCCAGGGCCTGCGAGAGGTCGTTGGGGCCGACGAAGAGCACGTCGACCGCGGGCAGTTGGGCGAGCGCCGGGAGCTCGGCGAGCGCGCCTTCCCGCTCGATCTGGACTGCAACCAGCGTTTCGTCGTTCGCGCGCCGGACGAAGTCCGCGAGCGGCATCGTGGCGTAGCGGTTCGCTCGCACGCCGCCCAGGCCGCGCTTTCCCTCCGGGGCGAATTTCAGGGCGTCGAGGGCGGCCTTGGCCATCGCGGCGCTCTCGACGCGGGGGAGAAGCGCCCCCGCCGCGCCGGCGTCGAGGTACCGGCCGAGCTGTTCCGATACGGCGGTCGGAGGCCGCACGACCGCCGCGATCCCCGCGGCGTCGGCCGCGAGAACCATTGCCGCAACCGACTCGATCGAGAAGAACCCGTGCTCGACGTCGATGAGGACGAAGTCGAACCCGGCGAGCCCCGCGAGCTCGACGACTCCGCTCGACGGCCACGTCAGGAAACAGCCGAGGACGGGTTCGCCGTCGAGGACGCGCCTGCGGAAGACCGGCATCCGGCGGAAACTATCAGGTCCCGGGCGCGATCGCTCGCCGCCGTCGGACCCGCTATGCTTTCCCCATCCGCCGCGACCTTCTCGTCATCCTGATCCTCGCCGCGCCCCTTCGCCCGGATGGGACCGACGGGGAGACCCCGCCGTATCCGGCGACACGCCGTGACCCCGTCGTCGAGGAGCACTTCGGCACGAAGGTCGCGGATCCGTACCGCTGGCTGGAGCAGCTCGACGGTCGCGACACCGCCGGATGGGTGAAGGAGCAGACGGCGTACACGCGGACGTATCTCGACCGAATTCCGCAGCGAGACGCGATCCGGCGCCGGCTGACAACCCTGTGGAACGCGACCGCCACCGGCGTGCCCTGGCGCGAGGCCCGTCGCCTCTTCTTCACGGAGAACGCGGGCCTGCAGCAGCAGCCGGCCCTGTACGAGCAGGACGGGCCCGAAGGCGCGCCGCGCCTCGTCTTCGATCCCCAGCGAATTTCGCCGGACGGGTCGGTCGCGGTCGGGGACTACGTCGTGTCGCCGGACGGGCGCCGGCTCGCCTATTCGGTCTCGAAGGGCGGCGCGGACGCCGGAGAGACGCGCGTTCGAGACCTCGCAACGGATCGCGATCTCCCCGATACCGTCGTCGGCGGTGGCATCTGCTGGACGAAGGACGCCCGCGGCTTCTTCTACAAGCGTTCGCAGTCGGCGGATCCGGCAGACACGCCCGACGCCGCGCGGATCGTGAAGCAGCTCTACTACCACTTGCTCGGCCGGCCGCCGGAGGAGGACCGGTTGCTCCACGAGTGGAGGGAGAACTACCGCTGGCTTTACGCGATGCTCTCCGACGACGGCCGATGGGCGATCGTCGTCGCGGAGCGGGGAGCGAACGCGTGGATGTATGCTGTCCCCCTCGGAGATACCGGGGCCCTCGGCCCCTCGACCCGGCTCGTGGCGCTGACCGGCGGCGAGGCGGCCTACACCCCGATCGACACGGTGGGGGACACCCTCTACGCCGTGACCGATCGGGAAGCTCCGCGGCGCCGCGTGATCGCTCTCGACCTTCGGCGAGGGACCGCGGCCTGGGCGCGTACTGTCGTCCCCGAGTCGGCCGACGTGATCGACAACGCCGCGCTCGCCGGCGACCGGCTCGTCGTGCATTACCTCGGGGACGTCCAGAGCCGGCTGCGCCTCTTCACGCTGGACGGAAAACCCGCGGGAGAGATCGCGCTTCCGGGGATCGGGGCGGTCGGGTGGCCGATGAACGCGCGACCCTCGGCGCGGGAGCTCTATTACTCCTTCACGTCGTACCTTCTGCCGGAGACGGTCTACCGCTACGACCTGACGAACGGGGTGAGCCGCCCGTTCCGTCCGCCCCGGACGACCTTCGACGCCCGGGCCTACGAGACCCGGCAGGTCTTCTATCGGTCGAAGGACGGCACGCGGGTGCCGATGTTCGTCACGGCGAAGAAGTCCCTGCGCTTGACCGGGCGGAATCCAACGATGCTGACCGGGTACGGCGGTTACGGCTCAGTCTTGACCCCGCAGTACCGCCCGGACGTCGCGCTCTGGCTGGAGTCGGGCGGGATCTACGCCGTGGCCAACATCCGCGGGGGCGGCGAGTACGGCGAGGAATGGCACCGCGCCGGCAGCCTCGAACGGAAGCAGAACAGCTTCGACGACTTCATCGCCGCCGCGGAGTATCTGATCGCCCGGCGCTACACCTCCGCCGGAAGGCTCGCGATCTACGGACATTCGAACGGCGGGTTGCTGGTCGGGGCGGTCGCGACCCAGCGCCCGGACCTCTTCGCGGTGGCGATCGCGAACGCCGGGCACCACGACATGCTGCGATACCACCGGTTCACGGCCGGCGCGGGCTGGATCCCGGAGTACGGCTCTCCCGACGATCCGGCCGCGTTCCGCTACCTGCGCGCCTACTCGCCGCTGCACAACGTCCGGAAGGGCGCGTGCTATCCCGCGACGCTGCTGCTCGTTGCGGATCACGACGACCGCGTCGTGCCGAGCCACTCGTACAAGTTCGCCGCCACGCTCCAGGCGGCGCAGGAGTGCAATCGACCGATCCTCCTCCGCGTGGCGCGCGACGCCAGCCACAGCTACGCGTCCGCGACCGCGGCGATCGACGAGCTGTCGGACCTGTGGGCGTTCGTCGCGGCTCGGCTCGGAGTGCCGACGACGGCCGCCGGCCGTCAGGGCGAGTTCGGCGTCCGGCTCCGGACCAGGTTGAACTTCAGCATCTCGCCGTAGGACACCCGGGAGTCCAGGTCCTCCCGCGCAATCTTCAGGTGCTGCGTCAGGCCCTCGAGGACGAGCTCCATGCCGACCGCGAGCTCCTCGGCCGACGCCGGGGCGAAGTGCTCCTCGACCGCCTTCTTCAGTCCGGGGACGGACTCGAGCGTCGCGAGGTGCTCGGAAAAGGGGGAGTCGTCCGAGAGCGTGATCTTGTTTCCCGCCGCGAACCACTCGAGGATCGGCTCGTAGAGCGGATGGATCTTCTCCGGCGGCGCCATCGCGCGCGCCCGCCGCGGCATCGACAGCTCGTCCGTGTCGTCCTCGTCGGCGGGGCGGCGGCGCTGCGAGGGGCGCCCCGAGTCGGGCGCCGGGAACCGCGCGTCGAAGAGCTTCTTGACCGCTGTCGCGATCAGCTTCTTGGCGATGACCTCCGCCCCCTGCTGCTCCCCTTCGTAGACCATCTCGACTTTCCCCGTGATCGCGGGGAGGCACGCCGGCAGGTCGCAGAGCCGGGGGAAGACGTGCCGCTCCCCGTGGACGAGCCCACGGCGCTCCAGGTTCGACGCGAGGATCTCCACTGCGGAGATCGGCATCCGCGCCGACACTCCGGACGACTGGTCGACGAACTCGCTCGCTCGTGCGGCGAACGCGATCTCCTCGACGAGCTCGCGGAAGAACTCCGGGACCTCGACCGCGGGATGGGCGTCGCGCTCGAGCCACGCCTCCTGAGCCGTGATCCTCGCCGCGGTCTTCACGTCGTCCGGGTAGTGCGTGAGGATCTGGGACGAGATCCGGTCCTTCAGCGGCGTGATGATGTTGCCGCGGTTCGTGTAGTCCTCCGGGTTCGCCGAGAACACGAGGAGGATGTCGAGCGGTATCCGGACCGGGAAGCCCCGGATCTGGAGGTCGCGCTCCTCGAGGATGTTCAGCAGTCCCACCTGGATCCGCGGCTGCAGGTCCGGGAGTTCGTTGATCGCGAAGATGCCCCGGTTGGTGCGCGGGATGATTCCGAAGTGGATGACCTCTTCGTCCGAGTAGGACCGGCGCTCCGTCGCCGCCTTGATGGGGTCCACGTCGCCGATCAGGTCCGCGATCGTCACGTCGGGCGTGGCGAGCTTTTCCCGGTACCGTTCCTCGCGCGGCATCCACGCGATCGGCGTCTCGGGGCCGTGCTCGGCGACCATCCGCCGGCCGTACTTCGTGATCGGGTGAAACGGGTCTTCGTTCAGATCGCTCCCCGCGATCGTGGGGATCTCCGGGTCGAGCAGGCCGACGAGGAGCCGCAGCAGGCGCGTCTTCGCCTGGCCCCGGAGCCCCAGGAGGAGGAAGTCGTGGCGGGAGAGAACGGCGTTGTGAAGCGCCGGAAGGACCGTGCGCTCGTATCCGTGGATTCCGTCGAACGGGTTCCTTCCCTCCGCGAGCGCACGGCGGAGGTTGCCGCGCAGCTCTTCCTTGACGCTGCGCGGGCGGTACCCGGCCGCCTGGAGCTCACCGAGCGTCCGGGGCTTCGTCATCCGGCTCGCCGGCCGGCTGCCCGCCGGCGTTTCGGGACTCTCATCCGGGGACGATCAGGGGGACGTTCTCGCCGATCCGGAAAATCCGCACCGACGGGCGTCCGGCGCGGTGGCCGGCGTGCTTCGCCAGCGCCTCGAGCCTCGGGCGCTGAAATCCGACCACCGTCTCGCGGATCCGGGCGCCCGCTCCGACGAGAAAGAACGTAGGGACGTTCGTCAGCCCGAGCGCAGCCGATGCCTTCCACGGCGGCGCATCGTAGAGCGTCTCGAGGCGGACGCCCAGGCGCTCGTTGAACGCCGCCGTCTCCGGCCGGCCGTCCTGCGACACCGCGAAAACGGGGACGGCTCCGGAGGCGGCTCGGCGGATCCGGTCGAAGTACGGCCACGCGAGCTCGGACGTCGGGCAGGTCGTCTTGAAAAAGCCGTAGAGAGCTTCGCCGTCGGGAGGAACGAACCGGGCGCCGGTCTCCGTTTCGAGCTCGATTTTCGGAAACACCGTGCCGGGTTCGAGGGCCGCCAAAAAACCTCCCGCTCCGGATCCTCCGGAGCCGTTCTTCGACGTCGCGATTATAGACTTCCGCCGCTTCGCGCTCGACGATTCCGAGGCGGCCGAACTCGAGGAGAAATGCCGGCGCAGAAACCGCGGAAGATCTCGCGTCGCGAGCTCGTCCGGAGCGCGGGCGCGGCCCTCACTCTGGGAGCGCTTCCCGCTCTCGCGTGCGGGCGACGCGGCCGGCAGCCCGCCCCCGGAAAGAAAACGCTGAAGATCCTCCAGTGGAGTCACTTCATCCCGGCGTACGACCGCTGGTTCGACGGCATCTACACGAAGCAGTGGGGCGAGAAGAACGGCGTCCAGGTCACCGTGGACCACATGGCCTCCACCGAGGTCGCCGCGCGCGGAGCGGCCGAGGTCGCGGCGCGCCAGGGGCACGATCTCTTCCTGTTCCTGTCTCCTCCCGCCGCCTACGAAGCGCAGGTCCTGGACCACCGCGACGTCGTCGAAGCGGTCGAGAAGAAGCACGGGAAAATGATCCGCCTCGCCGAGCGGTCCACGTACAACCCGAAGACCGGCAAGTACTACGCGTTTTCCGACTCCTATGTGCCGGACCCCGGCAACTACCGGACCGACCTCTGGCGCGAGGTCGGTTTCCCCAACGGCCCCGACACGTGGGAGGACCTGCGGATCGGGGGCGGCCGGATCAAGCAGAGATTCGGCAATCCGGTGGGCGTGGGGCTCTCCCAGGAGATCGACTCGAACATGGCGCTGCGCGGGGTCCTCTGGTCGTTCGGCGGCGCCGAGCAGGACGAAGAGGGTCGCGTCGCGATCAACTCGCAGGAGACGATCGAGGCCCTGAAGTTCATGCGGGCGCTCTACAAGGAGACCATGACCCCGGAGGTCTTCACGTGGGACCCGTCGTCGAACAATCGCATGATCCTCGCCGGGCGCGCGTCCTTCGTGTGCAACGCGATCTCCGTCACGCGAACCGCAGAGAGGGAGAACCGGGAGATGGCGAGGAAGATCGGTCTGACGCCGGCGCTGGCCGGGCCGGTGCGCCGAATCGCTTCCGAGCACGTCATGAATTGCTACGTCGTCTGGAAGTTCGCGGAAAACCCGGACGCCGCGAAGCAGTTCCTCGTGGACCTGATCGACCACTTCTCCGACGTGTTCCGCGAGGGGGAGTCGTACAACTTTCCGTGCTTTCCGGCGTCGCTTCCCGACCTCGCGGAGAGAATCGCGAACGATCCGAAAGCGGAGCCGCCCGACAAGTACCGCGTTCTCGAATCGGTCCTCGACTGGGCGACGAACGTCGGGTTTCCGGGCTATGCGACGGCCGAAATCGACGAGGTCTTCAACACGTTCGTGATCCCGACGATGTTCGCCCGCGTGGCGCGGGAGGAGGTCACGCCGGAGGAAGCCGTGAAAGTCGCGGAGCAGGAGATCCGCCGGATCTTCGCGAAGTGGCAGTAGGTCCGGGGACGGCCCGAAGGGTCGCATGGCCGTAGTCGAGACCCGCAGCCTCACGAAAGTCTTCCCGGGCGCCGAGTCGCCCGCCGTCGACTCCGTCGACCTCGTCAGCGCCGAAGGGGAGTTCCTGGTTCTCCTGGGCCCGTCGGGATCGGGCAAGACGACGGTCCTGCGCATGATCGCCGGCCTCGAGGACCCGACGTCCGGCGAGATCTTCATCGGCGGCCGGCTCGTGAACGCTCTCTCCCCCCGCGAGCGGCGCATCGCGATGGTCTTCCAGAGCTACGCGCTGTATCCGCACCTGACGGTCTTCCAGAACATCGCGTTTCCGCTGAAGGCCCAGGGAGTTCCGAAGTCGGAGCATCGGAGAAAGGTCGAGTGGGCGGCTTCGATCTTCGGGATCGAGAGGCTCCTCGGCCGGCGCCCGCGCGAGCTCTCCGGCGGCGAGAGGCAGCGCGTCGCGCTCGCCCGCGCGCTGGTGCGCGAGCCGGCGCTCTTCCTCCTGGACGAGCCGCTTTCGAACCTCGACGCGAAGCTGCGGGCCACGGCGCGGGAGGAGCTCCAGAAATTCCAGCGGCAGATCGCGACGACCACGGTCTACGTGACCCACGACCAGGTCGAGGCGATGGCGCTCGGAGACCGGGTGGTCGTCATGGACCGCGGACGGGTCCGGCAGATCGGGACTCCGGCCGAGGTCTACGACGACCCGGCGGACACCTTCGTCGCGACGTTTCTCGGATCTCCCCCCATGAACCTGATGGAGGACGGCGCGGTCACCGTCGGCTTCCGGCCGGAGCACTTCCGTCCGGCGGACGGAGGGGAGCGCGAGGAGCTGCGGGCTCCGTTCACGATCGAGCACATCGAATATCTCGGGGCCGATCGGCTCCTCTACGGATCGCTCGGCGGACGATTCGCCGGTCGGACGGCGTTCTCCCGGCTCCCGTCCTACCGGTCCGCGCCCGCCGTCGGGACGACGCTCGACTTCGTCGTCGAGGCGGGGGGGCTGAAGCTCTTCGAGACGGCGTCCGGAAAGCGCCGGAAGTGACCGCACGAACGGGCTCGCGCCTCGGTGCGGCCCTTCTCCTCCCCGCCGTCGTCTACATCGCCGCCCTCGTGGGGCTCCCGTTCTTCCTCGCGCTCTTCTACAGCGTGAGCGACGTCAAGGTCGCGAGCGACGAGATTCACTTCGTCGGCCTGCGGAACTTCGCCGACGTGCTCGCCACCCCCGCGTTCCGCCGCGCCCTGCGGAACTCCTTCGTCTTCACCGTCCTCTCGCAGGTTTTCGTGCTCGCGGGCGCGACCACGCTGGCGCTGGCGCTCAAGGAGGCGTTCCGGACGCGCCGCGTCGTGCGATTCCTCATCCTGCTGCCGTGGGTGGCGCCGATCTCACTCGGCTCGATCGGGTGGAAGTGGCTCCTCGACTCGATCTACAGCGTGTTCAACTGGTTCCTGACGCGGCTCCATCTGGTGGAGACTCCGCCCATGTGGCTCGGCGAGCCGGGTCTCGCCATGGCGTCCGTCGTCCTCGTGCACACGTGGCGGATGCTGCCTTTTGCGACCGTCGTCCTTCTCGCCGGGCTCACGTCCATCCCCCGGGACATCCCGGAGGCGGCCGCGATGGACGGCGCGGGGTTCTGGCGGACGCACTTCCAGATCACCCTGCCCATGATCCGGCCGATCATCCTCGTCGCGCTCCTCTTCGGGGTGATCTTCACGTTCACGGACATGACCGTCGTGTACATCCTGACGCGCGGCGGGCCCTACGACACGACGCAGGTGCTGCCGTCGCTCGCCTTCTTCACGGGCATCCTCGGCGGCGACCTCTCGGGGGGCGCGGCGATCTCACTGTTTCTCTTCCCCCTGCTCGTGCTGGCGGCTTTTCTGATGCTGCGAACCTCGCGACGGGGCGAGGTCACGTGAGGCGCGTGGGCCGGGCGCGGGGCCCGCGCGCCGCGCACCTCTTCGTCGTCGCGCTCTTCGCGGTCTTCCTGTCGTTCCCGTTCTACTGGATGCTCGTCACCTCGTTCAAACGAACGGGCGACCTGTACGACCTCGGGAACAACCCGCTCCTCTTCAATGAGCCGCCGACGCTCGAACACTGGAAGCTCCTCTTCACGGAGACGCTCTACGGCCGCTGGCTGGGAAACACCGCCCTGATCGGCGTTCTGGTCGTGGCGATCACGCTCCTCCTCGCCGTTCCCGCCGCGTACAGCCTGGCGCGCCTGACCGGGAAGTGGGGAGAGCGCGCCGGGATCGGGATGTTCCTCATGTACCTGGTTCCCCCGACTCTTCTCTTCATCCCGCTGTCGCGGGTCGTCGTGACGCTCGGGGTGCAGGACTCGATCTGGGCTCTCGTGATCGTCTATCCGACTTTCACCGTCCCGTTCTCGACGTGGCTGCTGATGGGGTTCTTCAAGTCCATACCCCGGGACCTGGAGGACGCGGCTCGGGTCGACGGTCTCTCGCGATTCCAGACCTTTGCGAAGCTCGTGGTGCCCATCTCCTATTCGGGGATCCTGACGATCGCGATCTTCTCGTTTACCCTCGTGCTCCAGGAGTTCGTGTACGCGCTGACCTTCGTTTCTTCGGCCTCCCAGCAGACGGTGAGCGTGGGTGTCCCGATCTACCTCGTGCGAGGAGACGTCTACTACTGGGGCTCGCTCATGGCGGCGTGCCTGCTCGCGAGCGTGCCCGTGGCCATCGTCTACAACCTCTTCCTGGACCGGTTCATCGCCGGGTTCACGGCGGGCGCGATCAAATGAGCCGCGCGGCGCGGAGCGAGCGCGCGGCTCATCCCGAGGGCCGAAGGCCCGAGGGATCTCTCGATCTCTTCGCCCGGGCGCCGGACGCGGCCGCTCGATAGAATTCGCCCCGATCGGGGGGAAACATGACGAGTCCGCCGGACAAAGCAATCGAAGCCCTGCTCGACGAGGATCGCGAGTTCCCGCCGCCCGAGGACTTCGCCCGGCAGGCGAACGTTCAGGACCCCTCCATTTATCGGACGGCGGATCGCGACTTCGAGAAGTTCTGGGAGGACTTCGCGCACGAGCTCTCCTGGTACAAGCCGTGGAAACGCGTCCTCGACTGGAAGCCTCCCCGGGCGGAGTGGTTCGTGGGGGGGAAGATCAACGCGTCGGTCAACTGCCTCGACCGCCACGTCGCCGGTCCGCGCAAGAACAAGGCCGCCTTGATCTGGGAGGGGGAACCCGGGGATCAGAGGACGCTCACCTACCGCGAGCTCCTGCGGGAGGTCTCGAAGTTCGCCAACGTCCTGAAATCGCTGGGCGTCGACAAGGGCGACCGCGTCACCCTCTACCTGCCGATGATCCCGGAGCTTCCGATCGCGATGCTCGCTTGCGCGCGGATCGGAGCGATCCACTCGGTCGTCTTCGGCGGCTTTTCGGCCGAGTCGTTGAGGGATCGCATCAACGACCAGGAGGCGAAGGTCCTCGTCACCGCCGACGGCGGCTGGAGGCGCGGCAACGTCGTCCAGCTCAAGCGGATCGCGGACGAGGCGCTCGAGTCCACGCCGTCGATCGAATCGGTCGTCGTCGTGAAGCGGACGGGGCTCGGCGTCGCCATCGACGAGAAGCGCGACCACTGGTGGCACGACCTGATGGCGAAGGCCTCCGCCCACTGCCCGCCCGAGAAGATGGACTCGGAAGATCCCCTCTACATCCTCTATACGTCGGGCACGACCGGGAAGCCGAAGGGAATCCTCCACACCACCGGCGGCTACCTCGTGGGCACGTACGCCACCTCGAAGTGGGTCTTCGACCTGAAGGACGAGGACGTCTACTGGTGCACGGCGGATATCGGCTGGGTCACCGGCCACTCGTACGTCGTTTACGGCCCGCTCGCGAACGGCGCGACGTGCCTGATCTACGAGGGCGCCCCCGACACCCCGGCCCGAGACCGCTTCTGGGACCTGATCGAGCGGCACGGCGTCACCATCCTCTACACGGCTCCCACCGCGATCCGGGCGTTCATGAAGTGGGGGACCGAGTGGCCCGAAAAGCATGACCTGTCGTCACTTCGGCTGCTCGGGACGGTAGGGGAGCCCATCAACCCGGAGGCCTGGATCTGGTACCAGGAGAACATCGGCAAGGGCCGCTGCCCCGTCGTGGACACGTGGTGGCAGACCGAGACGGGAATGATCCTGATCACGCCGCTGCCCGGCCTGACGAAGACGCGCCCGGGCTCGGCGACTTTTCCTTTCCCGGGGGTGCGGGCATCCGTTCTCGATCCCTCTGGCACCGAAGTCCCCGTCGGCGGCGGTTACCTCGCGATCACGCGCCCGTGGCCGGCGATGCTGCGGACGATCTGGAGGGACGACGAGAGATACGTGCAGACGTACTGGTCGCGATGGGGGCCCGAAATCTACTTCCCCGGCGACGGAGCGAAGCGGGACGAGGAGGGGTACTTCTGGCTCCTCGGCCGCGTGGACGACGTCATGAACGTCGCGGGCCACCGCATCGGAACGATGGAGGTCGAGTCCGCGCTCGTGGACCACGATTCCGTGGCGGAGTCGGCGGTCGTCGGGATCTCGGACGATTTGAAGGGCACGGCGATCGCCGCGTTCGTGATCCTGAAGGAGAAGAAGGCGGGCGAAGCGGACGCAGACTTCGAGATCGAGCTGCGGGCGCACGTGGCGAAAAAGATCGGGGCGATCGCCCGGCCCGACAAGCTCTTCTTCGTGGCGGACCTCCCCAAGACGCGTTCCGGGAAGATCATGAGAAGGCTGCTGCGTGACATCGCAGAAGGACGTGTGCTCGGCGACACGACGACGCTCGCCGACTCGTCGGTGGTCGAGACCTTGAAGTCGCAGTACGAGGAGGGGGAGGGGTAGAAACTTCTCGTCGCGACGGGAACCCCTCACCCCCGGCCCCCTCTCCCCGGCGGGGAGAGGGTGCAACCTTCGGCGATTTAGGTGAGCTCTCTCTTTGCGGCGCCGGAGCCGGAAGCGTAAGTCTCGACTTCTCCGGGCCGACGCAGCATCTTGTCCACTTCGGCGAGGTGCATCGACTCTTCGGTGATCAGCCGCCGCGCGTACTCTTCGAGCATGATGTCGCGGCCCGCGACGAGTTCGAGCAGCCTCTGGTAGAGCGCCAGTCCGACGCGCTCGTTGTCGAGCGCCTCCCGCAGGATGTCTCCGACGTCGTGACGATGGGTCTCGAGCAGCTTGCCGATCGAGAGCGACGGGTGCTCGCCCAGGAGGGTGATCATCTCGCCGGCCTGCTGAGCGTGGCCGATCGACTCCGTGGCCTGCTCCCGGAGCCACGAGACGATCGGGATCCGGTTGTACCCGTAGACCATGAACGAGTAGTGGGTGTATCGCACGACGCCGGCGAGCTCGGCTTCGAGGATCCGGTTCAGAACGTCGATCACCCCTTTTTTGTCGATCTTCTCTTCCATGCGGACCCTCCGTGTCAGTGTGTCCTCGGGTCGGGGCAGCGATCTTATCCGTGGCGCGCGTCACAATCGAAAAAATTGGATACCTTCCCGCTGACGACCGGCTAGAATCTGAGCAGTTGAAACAAACCGAGGGCGTTCTGGACGGCCGCACACTCGGTCGGCTGGATCGCTGGCGGTACGCGCGAGCCCTCTTCGTGAGACCCGACGGGGTCGAGGCGGAACGCGCGGTTGCCCTGGCGTTCGGTCGGCGGTGGTCGCGTGCCCAGGTGTACGGGCGGGCGCGCCGCCTCCTCATGGAGGCGGACCCGGAATCGTTCCTCAATCGCATGCAGGACACGCTCGGGCCGCTCGCGCACAACGTCCGCGTCGCTCCGGAGGACCCGCGCCAGACGAAGTGGGACGCGATGTCGAACCTCGCGCCGCTTTCCCGGGCGAAGAGCGAGGTCCGCGCCCTCTGGTTCGCCGATCTCCTTCGCGGCGGCGACTTCTTCGCGAAGTTTCAGCCGATCGCGGAGCTCGCGGATGGAGACGTGATCGGGTACGAGGGACTCCTGCGCGGCCACACCCAGTCGGCGAGCCGGCCGTCGGCGGAGATGTTCCCCGCCGCGCGCGCTCTCCGGGTCGAGCGTCCCTTCGAGACGCTGTCGTGGCTCTCGGTGCTCGAGTCGGCCGCGGCGCTGCCCCGGGAGTCCCGGCTGTTCCTGAACGTGAACCCGCAGCTCTTCGGCGAGGAAGGGGAAGGGTTGCTCGGTCTGTGGCGCGCTCTCGACGAGTACAGCTTCCCGGCGTCGCGGCTGGTCCTCGATCTCGTCGAGGTGGAAAACGTCTCCTCGCTCGAGAGTCTCGCGCGCGCCGTCGCGCAGGCGCGGGAGCAGGGCGCGAGCGTCGCGCTCGACGACGTGACTTCTCCCTACCGCACGATCCAGCTCTGCGAGTCCTTCCGGCCGCAGTGGGCGAAGGTGGATTGCGACATCACGCGGGGCGTGGCGCGGGACGTGCGGCGCCGGACGATCCTGAAGTTCTTCGGCCGTCTGGCGCGCCACTTCTCGTTCGGCCTGATCGCGGAAGGCGTGGAAAACGCGGCCGATCTGGACGTCTGCCTTTCCGCCGGGGTGGTCGCGGCCCAGGGGTATTTCGTGGGCCATCCCAAGCCGGAGCCGGAGGCTCCCGAGGCCGCTTTCCTCGACTGGATCGCCTCCCGCGCGGAGGCGGCGGCCGTCGATTCCGACGAGAAGATGGACGCGCCCGAGACGGAAGAACGCGCCTCCTGACCGCTGCCGAATCGGTCCGCCTCGACGTCTGGCTGGACGTGGCCTGCATCTTCCCGACCCGGTCCCGGGCGAAAGCCGCGTGCGAAGGGGGGAAGGTGGACGTCAACGGCGCTCGCGCCAAGCCGCACCGGCTCGTTCGCGAAGGAGATCGCGTCCAGGTTACGACCGGTCCGGCGCGTCGGCGCTCGCTCGTGGTCCGAGGCGTCGCTGACCGCTCCATTCCGAAGGCGGCTGCCCGCGCGCTGTACGAGGACGTGACGCCTCCTCCGTCCCCCGAGGAGATCGAAATTCGGAAGATGGAACGCATCTTCGCGCCATCGGCCGGAGCCGGCCGCCCGGACCGGCGGGAGAGACAGGAGCGCCGCCGCCGAAAAGGGTGGTGAGCGGTAAACTCCCTCCGTGGACTTCGAGCTCCTCTGTCCCTGCTGCGGCGCGCGACTCAAGGTCGACCCGGACCTGAAGGCCGTCATCGCCCACGAGGCGCCGAAGGTCGCGCGCAAGTTCGAGACGGTCGACGCCGCGATCGAGGGACTGAAGACCCACGACGCCGAGCGCGAGAAGAAGTTCGCCGCCTCCGTCGAAGCGGAGAAGAGCAAGCGTGACGTCCTGAACCGCAAGTTCGAAGAGCTCTTCGAGAAGACGAAGGGCGACACCTCGAAACCCATCCGCGACATCGACCTCGATTGACCGCTTCGATCGCGGTCTTCGGCTCGAGCCGAGCCGACGAAGACAGTCCGGACTACCCGAACGCCATCGCCGTCGGGCGCGAGATCGCCGAACGCGGAGGCCGGGTCGTCTGCGGGGGCGGCGGCGGGATCATGGAGGCGGTCTGCCGCGGCGCGGCGGAAGCGGGGGGGAGGAGCCTCGGAGTCGTGATCGGCGACGCCGCACCGAACCGCTGGGTCACGGACGTTCTGCGGGAACCGGACATCGCGGCGCGCCTCCGCCGGCTCCGGGACGAATCCTCGGCGGCGATCTTCCTGCCCCGGGGCCTGGGCACGATGCTCGAGCTCGCCGGGATGGCGGAGTCGGTCGTGAAGGGCGAAATCGCGCCGCGGCCGCTCGTGTTCCTCGGCCTCTTCTGGCGGCGCGCCGTCGCGCTCGCACTCTCCGAGGCAGCGGGGCCGGGCGCGGACGCGCTCGCGAAGAGCATCCGCTTCGTGAACTCCCCGGGCGAGGCGGTCGAGGAGGCCTACCGGGCCTGATAGGCCATTTCGCGAAGCAGCGCGATTCTCTTCGCGATGGGCGGATGCGTCGCGAGGAGCTCGGCCAGGCCGCCCTCGCGCTCGTTGACGCGTCGCCCGCGCGGGTCCGCGATGCAGAGGTGCGCGACGCCCTGCTTGATGGAGGGCGTCGGCTCCTTCGCCGCGTCGATCTTCTCGAGCGCCGAAGCGAGCGCCCCGGGGTTGCGCGTCAGCTCCGACCCGGAGGCATCCGCCAGGTACTCCCGCTCGCGGGACACGGCCATCGCGACCAGGCGGGCGATCAGCGGCGCGAGGAGGATCGAGACGATCCAGAGCACGAGGAAGACGAGCATCACGGCCCCGCCCCCCCCGCCGCTGCGGCTCGATCGGCGACGTCCGCCGCCCCACCGGATCCCCCGCCTTCCAAAGTCCGAGATCAGCAGAACGGACCCGACGAGCGCGGCGACGACGGTCATGAGGCGCACGTCGTAGTTCTTCACGTGCGCCATCTCGTGAGAAACGACGGCCTGCAGCTCCTCCCGGTTGAGCGCCTCGATGAGCCCCGCCGTGACCGCGACCGACGACTTTTCCGGCCCGGACCCCGTGGCGAACGCGTTGGGGTCGTGATCCGGAATGACGTACACGGCCGGCTTCGGCAGCCCGCCGGCGATCGCCATTTCCTCGACGATGTTGTCGAGCTGCTGCTGGCCCGGGTCGCTTCGATCGACCGGACGGGCGTTCGCGGACTCGAGCACCGCGCGGTCTCCGGCCCGGAGCGCCCAGAGTGAGGACCCGGCGCCGAAGAGGAGGGCTCCGATGGTCGCGATCGGGAACCCCGGCCCGGCGCCGGAGCCGTAGAGGAAGAAGTCCGCGCCGATCCCCAGGAATGCGAGGAACGCGACGAAGCCGGCGAGGAAGCCGGTCGTGCGGCGGAGGTTTCTCTTCTGCTGCTCGAAGAGGTTGGTGCCGGTCAACGGCGGCGTGATTTCCGCGCCACGCTTCCTACTGCGGCCGGATGTTCAGATCGACCTTCGGCACCTCGCGCTCCGCCGGCTCCTGGATCTCGTAGAGCTCCACCGGCTGGAACTTGAAAGTCTGCGCGATCAGGCTGTCCGGAAAGACCTGCTGGGCCGTGTTGTAGCGCGTGGCGACGTCATTGTAGTACTGGCGTGCGAAGCCGACCTTGTTCTCCGTGGACGTCAGCTCCTCCATGAGGGTGCGCACGCTCTCGTTCGCCTTGAGGTTGGGGTAGTTCTCGGCGAGCGCGAAGAGGCGGGAGAGCGTCTGGGTGAGGGCGTTCTCCTTTTCGGCGGTGTCGGCGACGCCGCGCGCCGCGACCGCGCTGTTGCGCGCGGCGATGACCTTCTCGAGCGTGTCCTGCTCGAACTGCATCTCCCCCCGGACCGCCGCGATGAGGTTCGGGATCAGGTCGTGCCGCCGCTTCAACTGCACGTCGATCTGCTTCCAGGCGTTGGCGACCTGGTACTTGAGCGCGACGAGGTTGTTGTAGCGCCAGATCGCCCAGATCGCGGCGAATACCGCGATGAGGACCAGGAAAAGAAAACAGCCTCCGATTGCTCCCATTAGTGCCCCTCGCTAGGCATTCAGGCCCTGTTTCAACTCCCGGGCGAGGATCTCGACGGCCGAGCGTTTTCCGGCCGTCATCTTCTCGCGCCACACCGTTTCCGTTTCGAAGCGTCGGTCGCCGATCGACTCCGACCACGGCCGCAGCGCCGCGTCGAGCTCGCCCGCGGACCAGACGTCGCCGCCGCGCTTGCGGATCATCGAGATGACGTAGGGGACCGTCCGGATGAAGGCGCGTAGCGCGGTCGAGCTCTTGATCGAGTACTTGCGCCCGTGGAACGCGGTCGGGAAGGCGCGGGCGGCCGCCTTGAAGTAGTTGAGAAAAAACCGCCTCGAGTTCTCGCGGAACTCGCGGGCCGTTCGACCTCCGGCCGAATCCATCGCGGCGAAGACGTCCCGCAGCTCGTCGGCGAGCGACGCCTGGGTCACGCTCCCACGCCCGATGCCGAGCACCTTGATCTGGCCGCGCAGGGGGGAGCCGTCGTCCTCGTTCAGCGTGCGGATGACGTCGTGCGCGGCGGCGAGGTTCTCGTCCCGGTAGAGCCGGCGGCCGGAGAGCGAGATCAGGTGCGACGGGTTCAACTTGGTGTGCTTGCTGTTGATCGTGACGAAGAGCTCGACGACCTGGTCGGCCGTCAGGTTGTCGAAGACGACCGCGGGGACCTGGAAGTCCTTCAGGTTGTGTTTCTCGGCGAGCTGATGCAGCGCCAGGAGCCGGTGCTGTCCGTCGAGCGCGCGCAGGATGCCGGACTCCTCCGGCAGCTTGAGTGTCCCCGAATCGCCGCGGCCTCCGGAAGGCGAAAACTCGAGCCGCCGATCCGAGACGAGGAGGACGCTGCCGGGAATCGCCGGCAGGGTGCCGGAGTCGGCGCACTGGAGGTAATACGTGACGAGCTCGTCGATCTTCTTGCGGATGATCGGCCGCTGGTAGGCGTGCTCGGACGCGGAGATGCGCTTTTCCAGTAGCTCCCAGTTGACCCGCGCCGCCTTGGCCTGTTTTGCGTGGCCGCGGGTGGTCTGGCCCGCCAGCCCGAACGAGAGCACCTCGAACCCGACGAGCGACTGGAGGTCCGCTCCCGAGAGGAGGGCCTCGTAAAAACTCACCCCGAACTGGTTCAGCCGGAGAGAAGGAACCGAGAGCATCCCCAACCTCCTGTACCGCCGCCCGGCTAAGTCTCGCCGGCGGAACGGCTTGGAACGGCCGCTCCCGTCATGGACTCCACGCGTCCGTGGCGCGGATTATATGCAAACGGGTTTTCGGGCCTCCGGCCCCGAAATTCGGCCTAGGGCGACGGCTCGTGGCGCCAGTCCGTGCTCTTCAGGATGTCGCGGTAAACGCGCTCGGCGCCCGCGAGGATCCCGCGCAGTTCGTCAGTCAGGAGCTTCTCGATCTCGGGCAGCGACTCGGATCCGCCGAGGGGAACCGAGCACTCGACGACCGAGCGTCCGAGCGAGGCGAAGAACGGGGAGGGGCGCCTCGTCCAGTCGGATTCGTTGCGCCGGTGCTTGACCATGAGAAAGGCCGCCAGCCGGCGCTCGTCCCAGGGTTGCCGAATCCGCCAGCTGAAGTTGGCCCGGGACGCCTTGTGCTGGATGTCGGGTTTCTCGTCGGCGAGAGCGATCGACATTGAAGCGCCTTTGAGGATAGCATTTGCGACGATTCGACCGCCAGAATGAGCCGAACCACCTCCACCGTCCTCCTCGGCGGCCTGTTCGTAGCTGCCCTCGCGGCGGCAGCCGGGCCGGCGGAACCCGAGGTCTATTCCTCCCACCTGATGGTGGATCAGGAAGTTACGGTCAGCGCCCGCATCACGGGGGTGATCGAGAAGATCAACGTCGACCGGGGGACCGTCGTGAAGCGGGGTCAGTCGCTCGCCCAGCTCGAGCTGCAGGAGTTCGAGCAGGGCGTCCGCGAGGCCAAGGAGGAAATGGAGCTGCGGAAAGTCGAGCTCGAGCGCGCGAAAGCGCTCTCCGCCGGCAACATCATGAGCAAGGCGGAGCTCGACGAGAAACGCGCCCGCTACGCCGTCGCTCAAGCCGCGTGGGAGAGGATGCGCGCGATCCGGGACTACGCCTTCATCCGGGCCCCTTTCGCCGGGGTCGTGACCGAGAAGTACGCGCGGGTGGGTCAAAAAGTCATCGACAACCAGAACGTGCCCTTGTTCAAGATCACCGCATTCGAGCCTCTGCTCGCGCGGGTCTACCTGCCGGAGCAGCGCCTGATGAGCGTCCGCCGGGGAGACCGGGTCGACGTCGTTCCGGACAAGTTCCCGAAGGCCCGGACCACGGGGGTCGTTCAGTACATCAGCCCGACGGTCGACGCGGCGAGCGGGACGTTCCAGGTGATCGTCCACGTCCGGCGCGACCCGACTCAGGCGGCCCTCCGGCCGGGCGTGGCGGTCAAGGTCCACTTCAACAACGCGGGCAGATCGTGAGGGTATGAACGAGAAGGCGCCCCGCCGTTCCCGACGGCTCCGCTCGACCCTCGACCGCGTCCTCGTCCACGACATCAAGAACATGGGGTTCCGGCTGCAGCTGCTGCTGTCGAACCTGGAAGAAAACTACGGCGACCCGGAATTCAAGCGCTCCGTCGAGGAGCTCCTCCGGTCGACCGTGGATCGGATCGACGGGATCGTCGACCGTTTCTCGTCGCACGACGAACCCGTCCTGATCAAGGTCCTCGTGGACCTGAACGGGATCGTCCGCGAGGTCGCGGAGGGGGAGACGCGCCGCGGCCTGCCGGTCCCCCCCGCGGTGCCGGGGAACCGGACTCTGTCGCTGGCCCTCGGCCCCATCCCGGAGATCTGGGGAGATCCGTACTACCTGACGGACGCCGTCAAGAGTCTGGTCGAGAACGCCCTGGAGGCCGTCCCCCCGGAAGGCCGCGTTCTCGTACGCACCTACCGCGACGACGGGGCGAAGCGGCCCCGCGTGGTCGTCGAGATCATCGACAACGGTCAGGGCATGACGCCCGAGTACGTCCGCGACCGGCTTTTCAAGCCGTTCCAGACGACGAAGCCGGACGGGGTGGGGCTCGGTCTCACGACCGCGAGCCAGATCGTCCACTTTCACGACGGCAAGTTCGCCGTCCTTTCCCGCCCGGGGGGCGGCACCGTCATCCGGATCGCGTTCCCGGCAGTCGCCCACCTGGAACGCGGCACGCCCACGCCGCCTCCGGTGTCTCCGGGCCCGGCGCCGACGGGGACCGGATGACCTCGGCGGGCGCGCCCGGCTCGATCGTCATCGTCGAGGACGATCCCGTCCTGCTCGATCAGCTGACCTGGGCTCTCAAGGGGAAGTTCGACGTGACGAGCGCGCGCGACGCGGGGGAGGCGCGCACCCTCTGCGAATCGGACCCCGATCTCTATCTCTTCGACCTGAGGCTCCCTCCATCCGGCGAGATCGAGGAGGGCTTGAACCTGCTGGAAGCGGTCCGCCGCCGAAACCCGGACGCGACCGTGATCATGATGTCGGGGGAGCAGGACCGGCACGGCGTCCTGCGCTCGATCGAGCTCGGGGCGTTCGACTTCTTCCGTAAGCCGGTCGACCCCGCAGAGCTCCTCGTCATCCTGCAGCGCGCCCTGGAGCGGCGGCGCCTGGTCGCGGAGAACCGGGAGCTCAAGGAGCAGGCACACCAGAAGCCCGAGACATTCGATCAGCTCGTCGGGTCCAGCTCCGGAATGCGGCGCCTCTTCCGTCAGATCGAGAAGGTCGCGCCAAGCGACGCCACCGTGCTCCTCCAGGGGGAGAGCGGGACCGGAAAGGAGCTCGTCGCCCACTCGATCCACGCCCGGAGCGCGCGCCGCGATCGGCCGTTCGTCGCGGTCAACGCTTCGGCGCTGCCCGAGTCGCTGGCGGAGGCCGAGCTCTTCGGGCACGAGAGGGGGGCGTTCACCGGGGCGGTCGCCTCCCGGCCGGGCCGGTTCGAGCTCGCCCACGGAGGCACGCTCTTCCTCGACGAAATCGCGACCCTCTCGTCGGCCGTCCAGGCCAAGCTCCTCCGCGCGATCGAGACGCGGCAGATCGAGCGCGTCGGAGGCCGCCGCAGCCAGCCCGTCGACTTCCGGCTGATCACGGCGACCAACGAGGACCTGGAGAAGCGGGTGGCGGACGGGACGTTCCGGGAGGACCTTTATTACCGGATCAACACGGTTCTCATCCGCATCCCTCCGCTGCGGGAGCGGGGGGACGACGTCGCGCTCCTGGCCGAACACTTCCTGGCGAAGTTCTGCAGGCGACACGGGAAGGGGGAACGGAAGCTCTCGGCGGCGGTCGTCGAGAGGCTCCGCGACCATCCCTGGAAGGGCAACGTCCGCGAGCTCGAGCACGTCGTCGAGAACCTCGTCCTCTTCGCCGAGCAGGATGAGATCGGCGAAGAGGACCTGCCCCGTGTCCTGCGCCAATCGAACGGCGCCGCCCGGGCGCCCTTCGCCAGGGCCGTCCAGGAGTTCGAGCGAAAGCTGCTGGCTGAAGCGATCCGGGAGGCGGGCGGCGTGAAGGCCGAGGCGGCCCGCCGGCTCGGCCTCGACGGGAACCAGATCAAGTACCTCTGCCGGAAATACCGGCTCTAGCGGATCGCCGGAGGATGGAAATTTCACCTCCGGTTCAAACTTTCATCCCGCCTCCGCGCCGCCGGCCGACCTTCTCAGAAACGTAAGTCACTTGATCCAGGCCTCTTGGCTCTCCGGCACGGATCCGGGGCACCTGGTCCCGCGTTTGCGATAGGTCGAGGACAAAGGAGAGCAAAGGCGCATGGCAAAAGAAGTGAGAATCCAACTGACCCCCGAGCAGAAGGCCAAGATCAAGGCGGCCACCGGAAAGACCATGGGCGAGATCCGGGTGACCAGTCTGGGCAAGAACCTGGCCGTTTCACCCAGCCAGCAGACGACCAAGCTCGGCGCCCAGGACATGAGCATCGGCGCGCAGGACATGAGCATCGGCGCGCAGGACCTGAGCATCGGCGCCCAGGACATGAGCATCGGCGCGCAGGACCTCACCGCGCAGGACCTCACCGCGAAGGATCTCAGCGCGAAGGATCTCACGGCGAAAGACCTCACCGCGAAGGACCTCACCGCGAAGGATCTCAGCGCGAAGGATCTCAGCGCGAAGGACCTCACGGCGAAGGATCTCACCGCGAAGGATCTCCGCCAGGCTTGACGTTCCGATTCTCTCGAAGCGAAAGCCCCGCACCCGCGGGGCTTTTTGTTTGGTCGATGCTGGCCTTCGATCGTTGACTAATCGTTGACTAAATCATCCAGGGCTCAGAAATTCAGCCATCCCGGGTGCCGTGGCTGGGCCGCAGCGGGGAGCTATCTCTCTGCAGGAGCGCGAGGTCGGGGGCGGGCCGGTCGGTTTGCGAATTGGTCCCCGAATTGCGAGGAGTCTTCCGGAGGAAAGGAGGTGACACCGATGGCCGAGAAAGAGGTGAAGGTCGAGCTGACGGAGGCCCAGAGGGAGAAGATTCGCGAGGCTCTCCCCGATGCCAGAGAGCTGTCCGCCCGGGACACCCGGATTGCGGCGCAGGATCTGAGGGCGCAGGACCTGAGCGCGAAGGACACGAGCATCCAGGCCGAGGACCTGAGCGCGAAGGACACGAGCATCCAGGCGGAAGATCTCTCGGCGAAGGACTTGAGCGCGAAGGACACGAGCATCCAGTCGGAAGACCTGAGCTACGGCGACGACGAGTCCTTCTAACTCAGACGTCGATTCGCGTCCGAACCGACAGTTGGCCCCGCTTTGCGGGGCTTTTTCTCACCAGAAGATCGTTCGCAGTCTCCGCCAGACGACGCTCCACGCCCGGGAGCCGTAGGACTCTCGACTCGACTTGATCTTGACGCGCGCCTGAGCCCCCGGCAGGAGGGTTCCGTCGGCGTTGTCGAAGAGCGCGAGAGCGACGAACTGGTCGGGGTGCCTCGGCGGGCCCGGCCGCTCGACGTTGGCGGTCGCCGTGACCGGTTGCTCGAGTGTCGCCGGCGAGATCGTCGAGACGCGGCCCGGCCAGGTCTTCATGGGGCTGGTCTGAATTTGAGCGCTGACCGGCGCACCGGGTTTCAGGTACTCCAGAAGTCTCTCGGAAACGGGAAGCTGCGCCACCATCTGACGGCAGTCCCCGACGCGAGCGAGAAGATATCCCTCCGTGACGAACCGTCCGGCCAGATCCCCCGTGCGGGGGGTCAAAACCCGTCCGTTGATCGGGCTTCGAACCAGGAGGTTCTCGTGGCGGATCTTCGAGCTCCGAAGGGCCGCTTCCGCCGATGATCCGCGCTGGGTGGCCTGGAAGGCGCCGGCGGCATCGCCCGCCTGCCGGCTGCCGCTCGACTTCTTCGCAAATCTTTCCCGTTCCACCGTCCTTCGCTGGAGCTCCTCGTCAGCCGCGGAGCTCGAAACGCGAAAGAGAGGCTGTCCCTTGCGGACGTTCTCTCCCTCCCGAACGAACACTTCCTCAACCCGCCCATCCTGCGGAGCGGCGAGCTGGACCTCGTTCACCGGCTTCATCAGGGCATCCGCCCGGATCGTCCGGCGAGACCAGGGCACGAGGAGAACGATAAGGAGAAGGGTCACGACCCCCGCGAGCGGGAGGCGGCTCCGAGGCGATTTCACCAGATCCTTCTTGTCCAGGTAGAAAAGCTTTCCGACGCGAATGGCGGTCCTCGCTTTCTTCCGGAAAATCTGGCTCAGAGTCACGATGAGAAGGACGACCCCGAAGTCGGGAAAGTATTTCGAATAGAAATTGTCGAAGAGCCGATAGATGACGAACATTATCGTCGCGGTGTAGAGGATCGAGAGAATGCCGTAGATCCAGTACAGCCGGCGCTTCCGCCGCGTCGCCGCGGGGATCTCGACCGGCAGGCGCAGGATGTACTTCTGGATCCAGGCGCCGATCTGGGCCCACGCCGCTTCCCGTAGGTCGGGAAGCTTCAGGATGCTCGAGAGCGCATAGTAGCCGTCCACCTTGATGAGGGGATTGATGTTGAAGAAGACCGCCGAGATTCCCGTGAAGAGCATCGTCTTGTAGGCGAGCTCGTTGACCAGCGTGTCCGGATAGGAAATCACCCACAGCACCGTCGCCACGGCACAGATCGCCACCTCGCTGTATATCCCGGCGATCGTGACCCACAGCCTCTTGTTCTGGTTCGGAAACATGAAGGCGTCGGAGGTGTCGCAGTAGAACGCCGGGGTGAAATAGAAGAGCGCGAAGCCGATGTCGTGGCATTCACCTCCGTACTTCTTGAGCGCGTAGGCATGGGCGAACTCGTGGATCGCCCCGATGACGCTCAGGATGAAGAAGAAGTGCAAGATGTCCAGGAACGGCTTTCCGAGGAAGTGGTACAGGTCCATGGTTCCCGACCACAGGGGGCCCCAGTTCTGGGCGAAGATCCAGGCCGTCCAGAGCGACGCGATGAACGTTGCGATCGCAACGGGAGGAGACCAGATCCATCCGACGTACTTGATCGTGCGATTCAGGAACCGGTCCGGGTCCACGACGTGGAACATGATGAAGAACGGGTTGAATCCTTCGGCTTTCTCTTCTGCCTTCTTGTGCCGCAGGCTCTTGTATTTGTCGAGCAGGGTCAGGCTGCGCTCGGCGGCCGACTGCTCGATCAGATCCTTCTCGCGAAGGAACTCCTCGTATTCCAGAATCAGATCGAGCGTGACCGGCGTGGTCAGTCTCCGATTGAGGGCTTCGAGAATCTCGGTTCGCGTCCGCGTGCCGTCGAAAAGTCGGATCACCTGCCAGTAAACGTCCTTGAACTGGTTGTACTTGAGCGTCGTCGGGTTCTTGACGATCCAGTTGACCTCGCCCATCTGAACCTGGCGCAGGATGCCGAGGTCCTTTCGTAGCGCGGGTCGGACGTCCGGGGGGCCGTGGCGAGCCGCGAGAGCCCGGGCGGTTTCCTCCGGTCGGGCCGCCGAAAGGTACCGATGGGACCCGCGGATCGCTACGGAAGAATCGGCCAGATTCGTCTCCAGATCCACCGCACGGGCTTGCGGAAGATCGCCGTGATGAGAGGAACTTTGATCGTCGAGACCTTTGCCTTGCCGAGCATGCCGGTCTTGAGCCCGGTCGGGCTTTCGACCTGGACTTCGGCGATGACGAATCGCTCCTCGCCTTCCTGGCGCACGTGGGAGCCGGGACGCACGACCTTCCCGTGGAAGAGACGGGTCGGGTAGGGATTGAGTTTGAGGGCGACCCGCTCGCCGACTCGAACGAGGGCGGCATCCGCCTCGGGAACCGCGACCTCCGCCAGCACGCTCTCCACGTCTGCCACGACGCAAAGCTCCGTCCCCCGCGTCAGGAACTGGCCGACCCGCTCTTCGATGCGGGGCGTCACGATCACACCCGACGCCGGAGCCCGGATCTGTGTGTGGGCGAACCGGTCCTCTTCGAGATTGATTCGGGCTTCGAGCTCGTCCTTCCGGGACAACGCCTCGAACATCGCGGGCGCATCGCCGGCCTCTCGGTATCGCGACACTTCGCTGTCCGCGATCTGATAGTCCGCTCGCGCCTCCGCCAGCGCCGCCACGTAGTTGGACGCATCGAGGGTCGCGACGAGGTCTCCGGCCTTGACCTGGTCGCCCTCGCGCCGGACCACGGACCGGACGATGCCGTCCACCCCCGCCGTGACGGAGGCGCGTCGCCCCGGCGCGATCCGGGCCAGGCCCTCGACCCGAACCCTCCACGGGATCGCGATCAGGGCAAGGAGCAGGACGAGGGCGGCGAGGCCGAAGGTGAGACGGCGCCGCTTCGGAATCTCCAGGAATTTCCGACGCTGTTCCGCCAGGGGTTTCAGGAACCCGGGGAGGGGGACGTGACGGTAGAGCTGCGCATTGCGGACGGCGACGGTTGCCTGATTGACGAGGATAGCTGCCAGGTCCCGCAGTCCTTCATCGAATGCGAGCGGTTGCCGACTCTTGAAGGCGAGGACTCCCAGTTTTCCTTCATCATCGTTCAGCAGCAGTCCGTGGAAGGAACGGAATCCGGTCTGTTGAAAGAACGACCGGAATTTTTCCCGGGTCTCCGGACGGTCGGCCTGGATGTTCCCTTCGGCGTCCTGTATGACGACGACGTCCGCTCCCCCGAAATAGACCCACTCCAGGAGGTCCTCCGTCGCCTGCAGCTTTGGATCCTTCCGGTCCATTTTCAGGGTTCCCGAAACCGCGCCCAGGCGGATCTTTCCTTTGTCGAGGATCGCGATCGAGCACTGGTCGTACGGGATCAGGGCGGCAGTCGCGTTGACGATCGCCGTCATGACCTTGTCGAGGTCGAGCGTCGACGTGATCTCCCGACTGACGGTCAGGAGGGCGTCGAGCTCCTCGACCTTTTTTTCGGCTTCGTGCTGACGGGCGTTTCGAAGCGCTCGAACCGCCTGTCGGGCGAGGTCCTGGAGCAACTCTTCGTCTTCCGCCGTGAACTCCGGAACCCGCCCGCGCTTGTTGGCCAACACGAGGGCTCCGACGGGTCTCTCGTCCTCGAGAAGGGGAAACGCGAGCAGAGAGCGGATGGTGTAGCCGTCGCTCTCCGTGGCGGCTGGATCGTCCGGGAGGATTCCGTGTCGCCGGACGACTTTTCGTTCCCCGAGCAGGTCGCCGACGATCGAGCTTCCGACGGCGTCCGGAGGGCTTTCCACGTCGTAGTTCTCGTTGATGGCGGTCGCGGCGAGAATGACCTCGGACGTGCCCGGATCGAGGAACCAGAGGGAGGCGATCTCCGCCACGCCGAAGTCCACCGCCTTGCGCACGATGATCGCCTCCAGCTCGCCGAGGTCGATCGTCGATCCGAACGCCTTCGAGAGGTCGTAGAGGTTGGTCAGCCGCTCGATCGCGTGCATCATCCCGACGGTCTTGCGCTCGGCGCGCATCGCACGGGCGAGCGCCGGCGCCGCGTGCTGGGCGAAGAGTTTGACTCGCGTCAAGGCCTCGATCGTGTCCGGCCGTTTTCGGAAGAGGAGAGCCAGGACGCCGACGGCAAAGCCTTCGGCTTCGAGCGGGGTCACCAGGACGGTATCCATGTCGGCGGGCAGGTTTTTCAGGAGGGCATCCTTCGAGCCGGCGAAATCGATTCGATCCAGAGTGACCGCCTGTCGGTCCCGCAGCAGGTCATGGAGGAAGCCTTCGTCTCGCGGGACGGATCGCCGCAGGATCTTCTCCATACCCTTGCCGTACGCCCCGATGCAGAGGAAGATCGGGTGCACCGTGTCGGGTGCCCAGAGGAGCGCGGCGTCCGCCCGGGTCAGCTCCGCGCTCCACTTCGCGGCCCAGCCCGAGATCTGCGAGAGGCTCTCGCACAGCGCGAGCTCGGCGAGGGCCGAAGCTTCGGCGCTTGCGTCGAGCCTCGAGCGATCCTCGGGAGAGTCCGCCATGGACTAGAAGCTCGAGACGGCGGTTTCCCGATCCTCGTGAAGCTCGAAGACCGAGTCGAGCTTCGTCATCTCGAGCAGCTTGCGGATCTGCGGCCCGGCGTTCAGGAGCTTCGTCTGGCCCCCTTCTTTCTGGGCGCTGGTCAGTGCACGGACGAGAGCGCCCAGACCCGAGCTGTCCAGGAAGCCGACGCCTTTCAGGTCGACGAGGAGGTGAACCTTCCCCTCCTCGATCAGGCGCGTCACCGTGCGCTTGAAGGTGGACTCCGGCTCCCCGATGACGAGATCGCCGTCGAGAGTCAGGATCGTGACCCGACCATCCTCAGTTGTCTTGAGATTCATGAGCGGGCGAATTATGTCCAAAAGGCGGCGTCGCGTCCACGAAAACCCGAAGGCCGCCCGGGGCGTGAATCCGGCCCCGGCCCTGATTTTTCGCGGCGCGCGGAGTCTCGATCCGGCTGTGGTCGCGGGGCGAGGAGTCTCCCGAGGTCCTGGGTCGCAGCGCGAGGAGTCTCCCGAAGGGAGGAGCCTCGCGCTGCGGGAGCGGAAGCGAGCGAGGGACCAGGCGAGCGGCCGAGCCGAGGTTGGCGAGCCGCTCGCCGGTGCCCGCAGGGCAGGTCCGGAGCGAGCGACAGCGACGTGTGGAGCCGACGGTCGGACTTGAACCGACGACCTGCGGTTTACGAAACCGCTGCTCTACCGGCTGAGCTACGTCGGCGCGAATCGGGAGCGGGGAGTTTAAGGAAAGGAGCGGGCCGCGTCAACGCGCGCCGGGGAGGCGCCTCGTGTTTCTCGGCCGGGGAGACACCGGGTCGATCGGCTCCCGGGGCACGTCCGGGGGAGGCGAGACGCCCGCGACCGACTCCTCGAGTACGAAGAGACCACCGGCGCCGTCGATGTTGCTCACGAGGAGGCTCCCGCTCGGGAGGAAGGGATAGACGCCCCACGCTCCGTGGAAGTCGGCCGCGTCGTCCCGGGGGAACGTGTCGAAGAAGCCGATCTCCCGCGGGGAGGTCGGCTGCGTGACGTCGAGGATCTCGATCCCCCGCGTGTAATAGGAGACGTAGAGCTTGTCTCCGACGACGTACCCGTTGTGCTCGATCGCCTCCGTCGGACTCGTCCAGATCGCCGCGACCGTCGGGCGCGTGAAATCGGAGATGTCGACGACCCGGATGCGGGACCTGCCCCCGCCGACGAGCTCGTCCTGTTCGTCGAAGCTGAAGAGATAGCGGCCATCGCGCGAGATCCAGCCGGAGTGTGCGTACGCGAGCTCGTCGTAGCGCAGCGCCGAGAGGATCACCGGGTCCGACTTTCTCGTGAAATCGATGAAGGTGACCGCGCCGCCACCCCAGTCGGCGACGATCTCGCACGGGTCGTGACCCGGCGCGCACGCCGCGGCCCGCTCCCCGCGGAAGACCCCCGCCCAGATGTCGTGAACGTAGGAGTTGATGAGGCGGCCGGTCGCGACGGGCGATTCGGGCCGCGAGATGTCGAGCGAGAGGAAGTCCACGTTCGAGCCCTCGATGTACAGGACCGGCGCGACTCCCGGCACGTTCGGCGTCCCGCTCGCCGGATCGACGTTGGCGAGGAACACGGTGTGAGCGGTATCGAAGCCGCGCCAGGTCGCAGCGAGTGAGATCGAGTCGGGCAGGTTCGAGAGATCGATGATCTGGAGGCCGGCCCCCTGGGCCTCGCTGACGACGTAGGCGTACGCGTCGTGGCGCCGACGCGCCTCGTTCCACACCTGGTAGACCTTGACCTCGCGCCAGATGGACTCGGGGCCGGGAACCGAGCCGACGACGCTGGGGCGCGCGGCGTCCGTCACGTCCACGACCGCGGTGCCGTGGCTGACGCCGACGACGGCGTACTCGCGGCGGTCGTCCAGGTCCACGAAACCCCACAGGTTGCTGACGGATGTCGATCCGGGCACCAGCGCGGAGAGCGGGACGAAGCCCTGGAGGCCGACTCCCTCGCACGCGAACAGGCCGGCGGCGCGCCCTTCGGTACAGGGCGCCGGCCCCGTCAGCACCGAAAGCCGGGCGAGCGCCTCGGGATCATGGGCGAAATCGCCGGCATATGCCCCTCTCAGGCCGCCGGGGACCTCGTGCTGCGGGGACGCCTGGGCGAAGAGGGGAGCGGGAGCCCCGACGAGGGTCAGAGTCGCGAGAAGGAGGAGTGACCGGATCTTGTGCATGGAGAGGCCGGCGGAGATTCTAACCCGTCCGAGCCGGACACCGGACATCGACCGTGTCAGTCGAACCGGACCGACACCACCTTCGAGCAGCCCGGCTCCTCCATCGTGACGCCATACATCGCGTCGGCCGTCTCCATCGTCCTCTTGTTGTGGGTGATCGCGATGAACTGCGTCTCCTCCGTCATTTCGCGGAGGAGCCGGGTGAACCGGTCGATGTTGGCCTCGTCGAGCGGCGCATCCACTTCGTCGAGGATGCAGAACGGTGACGGGCGGTAGCGGAAGATGGCCATCAGGAGCGAGATCGCGGTGAGGGCCTTCTCCCCCCCCGAGAGCAGCAGGATGGACTGATTTCTCTTGCCCGGCGGCTGGGCGATGATCTCCACGCCGGACTCCAGCGGATCGTTCTCGTCCAAGAGCCGCATCTCGGCAGTGCCGCCGCGGAAGAGCCGCGTGAACATCTCGGTGAAGTTCGCATTGATGGCGGCGAACGCCTGCGAAAACCGTTCGGCCGACGTCGCGTTGATCTTGCGGATCGAGTCCTGCAGCTCGGCGACGGACCGGACGAGGTCGTCGCGCTGAGTCGTGAGAAACGTGAGCCGCTCCGACTCGGTCTTGTGCTCTTCCCAGGCGAGCAGGTTCACGGGCCCCAGCCGCTCGAGCGTCGCCGAGAGCTCCGCGGCCTCGGTCTCGAGCTTCGCGAGGCCCTCTTCGGAGCGGTCCTCGGGGGGCTCGAGCTCTCCCGGCAGCGTCCCGAATTCCTCGCGCGTCTGCGAGACGAGGTGATCGAGATCCGACGCCACGCGCGTCGCGGCGACCTCCGCCTCGAATCGACCCTCACGCGCCGCATCGAGCACCGTCCGGGCGTCGCGGGCCTGCTCTTCTCCGGCAGCGGCGCGGAGCGCGCTCTCCTCGGCGATCCGCGCGGCGCTTTCGAGCTCGGCGGCCCGGGCGTCGCGTGCCACGACGTTGCCTTCCCGCCGGGCCCGCGTCTCCTGCTCCTCGCGGGAGAGTTCGAGGGCGCGCGTCGCGATCCTCTCGATCTCCTCGTTCGCCTCCCGCGCGCGGCGCTGAAACAGGCGCTGGGAGTCCTGGAGCGCGGCGGTCGCGGCCTCCAGCGACCGCCGCCGCTCGGCTGCCACTTCGGCCTCGGTCCGGCGATGCGCCAGCTCTTCCGCGGCGGACGTGGCGGTCGCCCGGGCCTCGGGCAGCGATCCGGCGAGAGACTCGGCGCGCTCGCGCCACTCGAGCTCCGCCCGCTCCCACCCCCGCTCCTCCTCCTCGATGACCCGGCGCCGCTCCCCGAGCGCTGCGGCCTCGGTCGCCAGGGCGTCGCGTTCCGCCGACGACGTCGCGACCTCGCGGGAGAGTCGCGCCGCCGCGCTCCGCCGCTCCTCGACCCGCGCGGCGAACGCGGAGAGTTCGGACTGCGCCCGGCCGTCGGCCTCCCGTGCTTCGACGAGCTCGGCCTCCTTCTGCGTCCGGAGCAGCTCGAGGTCGGACCGTGCGGCTTCGATCGAAGCGATCGACGAGCGGGCCGCGGAGGTCCGCTGCGTTATCTCGGTGCGTTCGCGCTCGAGGGCGAAGGTCCCGCCGGCGCGGGCGGGAGCGCCGGCGAATCGCAGAACGGGACCGCGGACGACGTCTCCGTCGCTCGTGACGAGCGTCGCCTCGGGATGGGACTCCGCGAGAGACAACGCCGCGGAGAGCGATCCCACGAAGGCGACGGGCGGGAGGGCGGATCTCTCGGCGGGCGTGAGCCGGTCGAGGTTCGCGAGCGCGACCTCCCAGCCGCCCAGCGCGCCGGCGAGCGGCTCCGACGGCCGGGGGGCGCGATCCCAGTCCGCGCGCAGGAGGCGGGGCGCGTTCAGGTCCCGGGACGCCGCCGCCGCGCTTCCCCAGTCGCCCCGGGCGATCAAGGCGTCGAGATCCGCGCCGAGGGCCACGTCGACCGCGCGTTCCCAGCCGGTCGCCGGCCGCAGGCGCTCGGCGAGCGTCCCACGACTCTCGACACCGGCCCGACGCATCGCGTCGGTGAGCGCGGCGCGCGTTCCTTCCCGGGCGGCCAGCGCCTCCTCGAGCGCCGCCGCGCGCTCCTCGAGAACCGCGAGCGATGCGCGCGCGTCTTCGCGAGCCGTCTCCCTCTCGGCGACTTCCCGCGACGTCTTCGCGATTTCCTCGAAGAGGCGTCTCACCGAACCGGCCGATTCGGAGGCGCGCGCCGCGAGAGCTTCCTGCTGGCGCTCGGCCGCCTCCAGTTCGAGACGTCGCTCGTCGAGCTCGGCCGTGAGCTTCGCGAGATCTTCGTCGAGCCGGGCGACCCCCGCGGCGATTCGCTCGGCCGCGAGCTCGAGCTCGTGCCGCGCGTTCCTCGACGCCACGCGTTCTCCGGTCGCCCGGAGCGATTCCTCGCGCGCTTTCTCCAGCTCCTGCTCGAGGCGGGACAGCGCCGCCGCCGCCTCGGAAGCGCGGCGATCGGACTCCTCGCGGGCGAGTGAACGCGTGCGCGCCTCTCCAACCGCCCTCTCGAGCCGCGCGGCGAGCTCCGAGAGCTCGCGCGCCGTCCGCATCTCCTCTCCCGAGAAGTCGCGGCCCTCGCGCTCCGATGCGTTGCGGCGGGCCGCCAGGTCCGACGACGCCCGGCGGTTCGCTTCCAGCCGCTCGTCGTCTCGGGCGATCGCCGCCTCCAGGGCGGCGAGAGCCTCGCGCAGCCGGTCGCGCTCGGCCGCCGTTTCCGACGCCGCGATCCGAGCGGCGGCGAGCGACGCCTCGGCCTGCCCGAGCGCCGCCGCGGCCGCCGCCTCGGCGTCGCGCCGCTCGTCCCGCAGCCGCTCCGCCCGGGAAAGCCCTTCGACGAGGAGGTCCGCGCGGACGCGGGCGAGCGCCGCCCGCCGGACGCGGAGCGCTTCGGTCGCGTCCCGGTGTCGCGCCGCGCGAGACGCCTGGCGCTTCAACGACGAGCAGTTGCGCTCGACCTCGCTGACGATGTCGGAGATGCGCAGGAGGTTCCCGCGGGTCTCCTCGAGCTTCAGTTCCGCGAGCCGCCTCTTCGCCTTGTACCGGGTGATTCCGGCGGCTTCCTCGATCAGCCGCCGGCGATCCTGCGGCTTCGTGGACAGGACCTGATCGATCCGCCCCTGCTCGATGACGGAGTAGGCGCGGACCGCGAGGCCCGTTCCGAGCAGCCGGTCCTGCACGTCTTTGAAGCGGACCTGCTTGTCGTTTAAGAAATACTCGCCCTCACCGTCGCGGAAGACGCGGCGGCCGACCCGCAGACGCTCGACCTCGCCGTCCCCGTTCCCGTTGCCGTTTCCATTCCCGTTCTTCTCGGGGGCGAGCGTGACGATCACCTCGGCCATCCCGAGCGGCCGGCGCTTCGCGGATCCGTTGAAGATGACGTCGTCCATCCGCTCGCCGCGGAGGATGCGCGCGCTCTGCTCGCCGAGCGCCCAGGCCACCGCGTCACAGATGTTCGACTTGCCGCAGCCGTTGGGCCCCACGACCGCGGTGACCCGTCCGGGGAAAGCGAGGTCAACCTTCTCGTAGAAGGACTTGAAGCCGGAGATCTCGACCCGTTCCAGGCGCAGCATGGGAGTTGCGAAAGAATTTAACAGATCGGGCGCGTAAGTTCCACAAAATGTTGGGGTAAAGGCTCGCCGGGCCCCCAGATGTCGACAGGAAGGTCGGGAAGGTTCCCGGGGGCGAGCCCGACCGGCGCCGACGAACTCTTGCGGATGCGCGACAGATTTCGTCGCACGAGTCTCGAGTTTTCGCACCGCCTTTCTGCCCTCGGATCCCGCGACGGAAAGAGCGCGCGCCGCGGGGGGGAACCGGTCCGCGTGCGCGACGCCCGGCGTGACATAATCGAAACAGGCTCATACCAAATCCGGACGATTCGAATCGATTGCGGGGAGAGTTCCTCTCGCGGGAGGACAATCACAACCAGGCGGACACTTTTGCGCGGGACGCGCACGCAACTGTCGGAACGATGACGCAAAAGGACGAATTCACATGCTGAATCTGGAGGTCCGCAAGAAGATCGGCGGCGGCGAAGTCCACCGACTGGATGGCGCGGCGATCACGATCGGCGCGTCATCGGGCAACGAGGTCGTCGTTCGAGCACGAGGCGTGGCCGGCCGGCACGTCCGCATCAGCCAGCGCGAGGGCGGGTACCACCTCGATCTCTACAAGGGTGCGGGTCTCATCAGCGTCAACGGCCGGGAGTTCGGGGGCGGGCCCATCGGCGTCGGCGATCGGATCACGATCGGCGAAGCCACGATCACGGTCCTCCTCGCGCAGCCGCACCTCCTTCGTGCGCTGGCGGAGTCGCCCGCGATCGCGGAGGCGCCGTCGGCCTCTCCCGTTCTTCCCGCCACCGAGGTGGAGTTCCGCGACCTGCGTCTCACGGCCTACCGGATCTGTCGCGAGAGCGGTTCCCGAGAGGAACTGGCCACCGAGCTCGCGGACTTCCTCGACACCGCGCTGCCGCCGACGGAGTGGGCGGTCGGGGAGTTCTCGCTGTCCGGCTTCCGGCCGCTGGCCTCGACGTTCCGCGAGTCGCCCGCTCTTCCTCCGAGCGTCGTCGCGGATGCCCGCGGCGGCGAGCGTCTCGTGCGGATGGAGACGGTGTCGGGCACTCTCACCCTGGTGGTCGAGCCCCCGCGCAACGGCTCCGTCCTGCTGGCTGTGCTCGTCCGCGAGACGCCGCGCCTGCCCGCGAGAGCCGTTCTGTTCCTCGAGGAGGTCGTGCAGCTGGCGGGAATCGCGCTCTCCTCCCGCGCGGCGATCTCCCCGCCGGCGCCGGAGAAGCCCGTGCGCGAGGAAGCGTCGCCCGCGGAAGCGCCCTCGCGCGAGCCGACGGGCGCCGAGACAGTGTTGAGACAGACGGACGACCTCAAGGTGATCGTCGAGACGGTCGAGCGCGAAGTGATCGATCGTGCGATGCGCCGAGTCGAGGGGAACCAGAGCCGCGGCGCTCACGTGCTCAACATCTCGCGCGGTTCGCTGATCGCGAAGCTGAAGGAGTACCAGATACCCGACTATCGGTATCTGCGGCGGGAGCGGACGCGCCGCTACTGACGGAGTGATTTCCCTCCCCCCGCTCGCGGGGAGAGGGTCCAGGGTGAGGTTGGACCTCTAGCTTTTCCGCTTCTTCTTTCGACCCGGCCGGCGGGATTCCGTCGCCGGCTCCCCCTCGACCTCCCGGGCTCGGAAGAACCACCACAGCGCGAAGGGCGCGGCGAATCGCCCGGCGATCAGGTAGAAGTGCCAGCCCGTCGCCCAGAAGTTGCTCGCCACGCGGCCGTAGTGCGCCTCGCTCCACGCGCCGAGGCTCGTCGCGTACACGGATTGCACCTGGAAGACGAGCGCGAGCACGTGCACGACCCAGAGGAGCCCGGCACCACCGAGGAATCGCGTGACGTGCCGGGCGGCGAGAGGGCGCCGGTCGATGGCGAACAGCGCCGCGAGCAGAACGAAGTTGAAGTGGATGTCGGCCGCGGAGAGGCCCGGCCGCGCCGAGCCGGGGGGGAAGTCCCTCCGGTCCAGTCGGAACTCTCCCTTCACGGCATCCAGGCGCGTCACGTCGGGCGACTCGAACACGTTGGTGAGCGCCTGCGCGGCGACGGCGACGGTTTTCTCGTATGGTCCCGAGAAACCGAACCAGAAGGCGAGGGAGAGGAGGAACCCGAGGAGCCCGCGCAGCCCGGCGCGGGCGCTCAACAGGGGAGGTCCGGCGCCCTCGGAGCCCGCCCGCGGCGCCGTTCAGCCCCTCCGGGGACGCTCGGGCGACGGCGCGGTCTCGGTCGACAGCCGCTTTTCCCGCGATGCCCAGATGAGAAACAGGACGACCCCGAAGAGCACGACCACGGACTGCCAGATGACGGTGTGGGAGGAGTTGAAGAGGGCCGGACGGTGCAGCCCGATCCAGAAGAGCGTGATCACGCGGAAGAGGTTCAACACCTGGATCGCGAGGAACCCGGCGAGGAGCCCGAGCAGCCGGTGGGACCAGCGCGCCGGAAAGGCGAGCACCGCCGCCCCGAAGAGCAGCGCGGTCTCGACGCCGTTGCACCCGTTCTCGATGTTGACGCCGAACGAGGAGGATCGAAGCTCGGTCCCGACGACCTCCGTGCGCTCGCCGAGGAGGTTCAGCACCTTCCCGGAGACCGACGCGATGCCTGCGGTGAACGGGACGATGACGGCGTCGTTGACGGGGCGGGACGCCACGATCAGGTAGAAGACGACGAGGAGCACGACGAAGCGCACCAGGAAGCCGATCGAGCGGCGTCGCGGAGAGACGGGGGCGTCCGACATCCGCGGGATTATAGCGAGGGGGCCGCGTCCTGGAACTCGAGGATCTGCGCGACGAGCCGCTTGAGCGCCGCGGGCAGCGACAGAAGGAGCTCGCCGTCGGAGCGCAGGACGACCTGCTCGGTTTCCGCCGAAGCGAGGAGCGCCATTCCCGCGTTTCGCAGCTCGTAGTCGACCATGAGGCGGGCGGTCTCGGGCGGGCGCAGCCTCGCGGTCGCGCGGATGACCTCGTCGGGCCGGGCGGGCGCGCGATAGCGGATCTCCATGCGCGTCACGGGAACGCGATATCCGAGCGCGAGCGCCTTCGCGGGCGTGAACCCGAACCGCCCGGTCAGCCTGTCGCGGACCTCTTCGAGGTAGAGCGCATAGTGGCCGTGCCACACCACTCCGTACGAGTCGCACTCGGCGAACCTCACCGGGATTTCGATCGTGAAGCCCTTCAAGGGGGCGCGTTCGCGGATCGAGCTCACGGGAGGGACTCGAACACCGCGGAGAAGAAGTTTCCGCCGGCGCCGAACGAATTCACGAGGGCCCGACGCGGGCGAGCGTCGAGCGGGAAGGGGCCCTCGGGGTCGGCGAGCGCGCGGCACGCCGCCACGATCTGCGCGCCGCCGGCCGCCGCCATCTCGCCGATCGCCTGCTTGACGAAGATCGCGCGAGGCGGCGTTCCGCCGAAGAGGTCGCAGGTCACGGCCTCCTCCGCGCGGTCCATCTCTTCGACGCCGTTCGCCGAAGGGAACCACAGCTGCACGTCGCGGGGCTCGGCTCCCGCCGAGGCGAGCGCGTTACGCATCGCGCGGGCGATCGCGGCCCGGTCGGGGGCGAAGCGGTAGGGCTCCGTCGGCACCCCGGCCGTCCCCAGGCCGGCGAGCCGCGCGAGTGGACGCGCGTTGCGCGCGTTCGCGTCCTCCTCCTTCTCGAGGAGCACCGCGAAGCCCCCCTCGCCCTGCACGATTCCGGAAGCGCGTTTCTCTCCGCGGAGAGCGCCCACCCGGTCGAAGCCCATCGCGTACACGGCATTCCACTCGTCGACGGCACCGGCGAGCATGGCGCGCGCGCGCCCCGAGGAGAGCGCGAGCGAGGCGAAAAGGAGCGCGTTCAGCCCGGACGGGTCCTTCTGGGTGATCGTCACGTTCGGTCCGTGGAGCTTCAGCTCGATCGACACCTGGGAGGCCGGCGCGTTCGCGACGGTGTTGGGGAAGTGAAAGGGGGGGGCGGCCTCCGGCGACTCGAGGAGCAAAACCTTCAGGAACTCGGTGAGCGCTCCGGCGCCGGCGGACCCGGTCCCGAGCGCGATGCCGATCGACTCGGGCGCGGACGCGACGTCGTACCCGGACTCCGCGACCGCCTGCGCGCACGCCAGGATCGCGAACTGGCTCCCGCGATCGAAGCGGCGCGCCTTCATGGCCGGGATCTCCGGCTGGGGAGTGAACGAGTCATAGCGCGCGACGTGGGTCGCCTGGAGCGTGCCGCGCTCCTCCGGGGTGAACGGGCGGATCGCGGTCTCGCCGGCCACGAGGCGCCGGTAGAACTCGTGCGAGGTGCGACCGAGCGCGGAGACGGCGCCGGCGCCGGTGATGACGGGGGAGCTCAACGTATCCGGGGGCTACTCATGCCTTCCGATGACGACGACCGAGCTGTTCCCCCCGAACGCGAAGGAGTTCGACAGCGCGACGCGGACCGGCTGCTCGCGTGCCTCGTTGGGGACGTAGTCGAGGTCGCAGGCCGGATCGGGATGCTCGTAGTGGATCGTGGGAGGGATCCGTCCCTCGCGCACCGTCAGGACCGTGGCGACCGCCTCGATGGCGCCGGACGCGCAGAGGCAGTGACCGATCATGGACTTGATGGACGAGATCGGGATCTCGCGCGCGCGATCTCCGAGCGCCGACTTCAAGGCCGCGGTCTCGGCGGAGTCGTTCTGCGGAGTGGCGGTCCCGTGGGCATTCACGTAGTCGATCGCGGAACCGTCGACGCGGGCCGACTCCAGGGCGGCGCGGATCGTCCGGCCTCCGGCGGCGCCGGACGGGTCGGGCGCCGTCATGTGGAACGCATCCGAGGTGACCCCGTACCCCAGAAACTCGCCGAGGATCTCGGCGCCCCGGCGCCGCGCGTACTCCTCGTCCTCGAACACGAGGATCCCCGCGGCCTCGCCGATCGACAGACCTCGCCGCTCGCGGTCGAACGGACGACAGGGGTCGGGATCCACCGAGCGCAGCGAGTTGAACCCTCCGTAGGTCAGGCGGGCCAGCACGTCGGATCCGCCGGTGACGACGGCGTCGGCGAGGCCCGCGACGATGGCGTCGAAGGCGTAACCCATCGCGTTCGCGGCGGAAGAGCAGGCGGTGGTGATGGTGGACTTGATCCCCTCGAGGCCGAAGCGCTGCGCGACGCGGTCCGTGATGGCGTCGGGGAGGTGGTTCAGGACCCGGGAGGGCCGCCCCTTCCGGCCGTGCAGCCACTTCTCGTACACCTGTTCCGAATCGAGGAGGCCGGACGTGCCGCCCCCCAGGATCACTCCGATCCGGGTGGGGTCCTCGCGCGCGGGGTCGAGGCCCGACTGGGCGAGCGCCTCCGCCGCGGCCGCGAGACCCATCCGGTCGGCCCGCGACATGCGTCGCTTCTCCGCGGCGGACAGGAAACCGTCCGGAATGTCGCCGACCTCCGCGGCGGTCCGGGTCCGGTAGCCCGACGCGTCGAAGAGCGAAACCGGCCGGATCCCGCACGTTCCGGCGAGGAGGTTCTTCCAGAACTCGGGCGCGGTCGTGCCGATGGAGGTCACCGCCCCCAGGCCCGTCACCACGACACGACGCCGCGAAGTCATGGCTCGCGATTGTGACACACGGGGCATAATCCGCCGCGATGGCGGAGCGGGTCGACTGGCACACGTACTTCATGAACATCGCGCGACAGGTCTCGACGCGCTCGACGTGTCCGCGGAAGAAAGTCGGAGCCGTCATCGCGCGCGACCGCACGATTCTCTCCACCGGATACAACGGGTCGATCCGCGGGCTCCCGCACTGCGAGGACGTGGGATGCGTGATCGAGGAGGGGCACTGCGTCTCGACCGTTCACGCCGAGGCGAACGCCATCATCCACGCCGCGCGCAATGGCGTGGCGATCGCGGGCGCCGAGCTCTACACGACGGCGAGCCCGTGCTGGCCGTGCTTCAAGCTGATCGCGAACTCCGGTATCCGGCGCGTCTATTTCGGAGAGTTCTACCGCGACGAGAAGTCTCTCGCCGTCGCTCGGGAAGCCGGCATCGAGCTCGTGGATCTGGGTCAGGCCACCCCGGCCTAGGAAGCCGCGAGCTCGCCGGGGGCCAGGATCTTCAGGCACTCCTCGAGGTTCGTCCGCGATGCCGACGAGAGCTGAAAGAAGCGGCAGCCGAGCCCCTCGTCCGGCTGGGCCCCGAGCCGCACGACGATCGCCTCGCCGACGACCGACCGGTTCGAGCTTTCAATCGGAAGCTCGAACGAGATTTCGAGTCGGGCTCCGATCGGCTGCTCGTTCGCGGTCCTCACGAAGAAGCCGCCGCGGGAGAGGTCGCGGATGGTGCCCTGGTGCTGGACCCCGTCTCTCCAGAAAGTGATCGACCATCCGGCGGCGGCACGCGCGGCATCCCGCGCGAAGACGTTCAGATGGCGGCGCAGCGTCTCGAAAAACTCCTCCTCCGAGTAGCTGCGGGACAGGAATTCGTCGGCTCCGGCGCGCTCCCCCTCGGCCCTCTCCTTCTCACCCTCCCCGACGAGAACGATCGGCCGGTGCGAGAACTGCTTTTCGGCCTTCAACACGCGGCAGATGTCCGCGCCCGTCATCCCCGGCATCCCGGCGTCCAGGAACACGAGGTCGGGCTTCGCGCGGCGGGCCACGGAAAGCGCCTCGGCCCCGGTGGACGCCGTGAGCACCTGGCAGTTCGTCCGGCGAAGCACCGACCGAGCGACGTCGCGGAACAGGGTCCCGTTGTCCACGAGGAGGACAGAACGCATCTCGAAGAATTATAGGGCGCGGACCGGGGGACACCGGGGCGGAGCGTCAGTCGGGATCGAGATCGCGGTTCGCCGGGCCGTTCACGACCCGCCCGTACGGATCGAAGCGCGACCCGTGGCAGGGACAATCCCAGCTCTTCTCGAGCGGGTTCCAGGCGACGACGCAGCCGAGGTGGACGCACACCGCCGAGTGCCGGTGCACGGCGCCGGACGGATCCCGATACGCGGCGATCCGCTTGACGCCCTCGACGAGCACCGCGCCTTCGCCGGCGGGGATCTCCTGCGGCCCCTCCGCTTCCGCGGGAAGCGCATAGTCGGCGTATTGCAGCGCGACGTTGACGTTCTCCTTCGCGAAGTTGGCCGCCGCCCGGAGGGAGATGCGCGAAGGATCGTAGATCTCGGCCCACGGGTTCTCGCGGCCGAGAACGAGGTCGCCGATGAGGATGCCCGCGATCGTCCCGTGTGTCATTCCCATGCCGGAGTCGCCCGTCGCCACGTAGACGTTCTGCACACCGTCGGGGCTCGCCCCGATGAACGCCAGGCCGTCGACCGTCTCCATCACCTGCCCGGACCACCGGTAGATCACGTCGCCCATTGAAGGGAAGCGGGTGCGCGCCCACCCCTCCAGCCGCGAGTGACGCTCTCCCGGGTCCTCCTGCCCGGTCTTGTGGTCTTCGCCACCGACGATCAGCAGCTCGTCCCCGCCGTCTCCGAGCGGCTGCGAGCGCAGGTAGTGATACGGCTCGAGCGTGTCCCACAGCAGCGCGCGCGGCGCGACGCCGTGCGGAACGCGCACTCCGATGACGTAGGTGCGGTAGGGCGCCTGTTTCGTGTGGATGGCGAGCCGGAGGTTCACCGGCGAGTTGGTCGCGACGACGACCGAACCCGCCCGGACGACGCGCCCGTCGGCGGTCTCGACGGAGGGGTGCGCGCCCCCTTCGATCTTCGCGGCGTGCGCCTTCGCGAGCCTTCCGCCGCGCCGCTCGATGGCGGCGGCGATCCCGCGCAGGTAGAGCAGCGGGTGGAACTGACCCTGCCGCGGAAAACGGAGCGCGGGTCCCGTGTCGAAGAGAGACAGGGGGGCGCGGGCCACGATCTCGACGTCGGCGAGTCCCGCCCGGCGCGCCGCGTCGCGCTCGCGGGCGAGGTCAACCCCCTCCTCTTCCTCCGGGGGGTTGAAGAGATAGCCGTCCAGCCGCTCGAAGCCGCAGTCGATCCCTTCCTCCCGGGTCCAGCGCTCGATCGCGTCGATCGCAGCGGTGTGGCTCTCGGCCGTCAGCCGCGCACCCTTTTCGCCGTGCACCTGCTCGATCCACCCGTAGCGGTCGTCGAGGGCGTTCGAAAGGTGCGCCGTCGTGCGGGCCGTCTCGCCGCCGGCCAGCGGCCCGTCGTCCACGACGACGACGGAGCGACCCTCCCCGCTCAGCCGGTAGGCGGTCGTCAGGCCGGCGATCCCGGCGCCCACGACGCAGACGTCGACGGTCAGGTCTTTCTCGAGGGCCGGCGGACGCGGCAGCTCGGCCGTGTCCATCCAGACCGAAACCGTCTTTCCCGAGTCGGCTCGCATCGCCGGACGGGAGTGCATCCCCCGTGCCCGGACGGACCCCTAGACCACCCTCGGCCGGATCACGATCTCCCCGTGCAGGACGTTGGGCGGGGACGTGAGGACGTACAGGAGCGCCCTCACGGCGTCCTCGATTGCGAGCCTTCTCTCCGGCTCCAGGGTGGGGCGGAACCGGTCGAAAAACGGCGTGTCGATCGAACCCGCACAGATGGCGGTGACCCGGACGTTCGAGGGTTTCAGCTCCTGGGCAAGCGAGCGGGTGAAGCCGACGAGGCCGGCCTTCGCGGCGCAGTAAACCGTCCCTCCGGCGAAGCCCTCGAGGCCCGCCATGGAGGAGATGTTCACGATGTCCGACGGCGCGCTCTTCACGAGGGCGCCCACCGCCGCCTGGCAGAGGAATATCGGAGCGTGGAGGTCCGTCTCGAGCATCTCGAGGACCTCGCCGCGCGCGAGCTCCGGAAGAGGGGCGCGGTAGCCGAGACCCGCGTTGTTGACCAGGACGTCGAGTCGTTTGAAGCGCGCGAGGAGAACGTCCACGAGGTCGAAGAGCGACGGGATCACCCGGAGGTCCGCGACGTGATACGCGGCTTCCCCTCCGGCCGCGGCGATCTGCTCGACGACCTCGCGCAGTCTCTCTTCGCGCCGCGCGACGAGAAAGACCTTTGCGCCGGCGGCCGCGAGAGCGAGCGAGAAGGCGCGCCCCAGTCCGGACGAGGCGCCCGTGACGAGCGCCACTTTTCCTTCCAGCGATTGCGACGCCATGTGGTCGGTTGCCGTCGAATGGCTATTATCCGCGCGGATGGACACGGTTTCGCACGGAATCGCCGGTTCGGTCCTGGCGCGCACCCTCACCGACCGTCCGACCGCGCGAGCGGCCCTCGTCCTCGGCCTCGTCGGCGCGATGCTCCCCGACGTGGACATGTTCTTCCTGAACACGCGAATCGAGTACGTCCGCGGTCATCGCGGGTGGACCCACACGCTTCTGCTCCTGCCGGTCTTCGCCGTCCTGCTCGCGGTGGCGGCGAAAGTCCTCTACCGGTACGCCCGCCACGCGCAGCTCGCCGTCCTGTCCCTGTTCGCGGCGGTGGGCATCGCGAGCCACATCCTCTTCGACTGGATCACGTCGTTCGGGATCATGTTCGCGATTCCCTTCTCGCGTCACCGGTTCGCGCTCGACTGGGTCTTCATCCTCGACCCGTACTTCACGGGCATCGTTTCGGTGTCGCTCCTCGCGACCACGATCTTCCGCTCGAAGGGACGCCTTCTCTCGGCCATCGGGGCGATCGTGCTCTTCGCGTACATCGCGGCGTGCGGGTTCCTGCACGCGCGGGCTCTGACCATCTGGAAGCAGTTGGACCAGGTGCCGCCGGATGCGAAGGTGGCCGTGCTGCCGCAGTTCCTGTCGCCCTTCCGATGGCTGGGCCTGACGGACCGGCCGGACGAGCTGCACGCCGCGTTCTTCGACATCGGCCCGTTCGCCCGGGGTAACCCGTCTCCGCGCCCGCCGACGCGCCTATCCGAAGTCCTGTCGAGCCTGCGGGACTACTACCCGCCCCCCGCGCAGGCACGCATCCAGCGCTATGCGAAGCCGCCGCACTCTCCGATGCTCGCGGCCGCGGAGCGCGTTCCGGATGTCCGGACGTTCCTCGATTTCGCCCGCTTCCCGCTGGCGACCGCGCGCCCGGAACCGGGCGGCACGACAGCGATCTCGTTCCAGGACCTGCGCTTCCTGCCGTGGTTCACGGGTCCCTGGGAGCGGGAGCGCGGGATGCGCTTCCGGCGGCAGCCGTTCGTCTATCGCGTGCGGCTAGATCGCACCGGGCGGGTGATCGAAGCCGATTTCGTCGACACCGCGATCGAGTGAGAGAGGAAGATCCGCGGCCGGCGCGGGCACGTACGAGTATTCGGGCGGGGGCACGCGCGTCAGCGCCTCGGAAACACCGGCGTAGTAGCCGACCTTGAGGAGCGACCGCAGGAACACGAACACCTGCTGGGAGAGGATGAGCGGCACCAGGGCGAACCGCGCCTCGCCTCCGGCGGACGGATCGACGACGATCCAGATCCCGTAGAGCGCTGCGCCACAGAGCACGTAAAAAGCGAGGACTCCGAAGAGCCGCGCCGGGCGCGAGAACGCCGACGCGAAGCCCGCGAACAGCCTCGAGACCGCGGGCAGATCGGGGCGGGCCACCCAGATCGCCCGCACCGAGTCCGCCACGAGCTTGATCGCCGCGGCCACGAGCAGGAAGGCGAGGAGGCGTGCGGCGGTGAGCGCGATCACCTGCCCTTCGGTCGAGAAGTCGTTCACGCGGTCCTTCCAGGCCTCTCCGGTCGCGAGGTAGATCCAGCGGTAGGCCGCGAGCACGGCCGCGAGCGCCGCGAGAGTGAAGGCGAGGAACGCCGGCAGCCGTCGCATCCCCTCTCGCCCGAAAACGACGAGCGAGGCCTTCGGCTCCCGGAGCGCGCCGAAGATACCGCCCAGGGCGAACGCGTGGAGGACGATCGCCAGAAGCGCGAGGGAGATCGCCGTCGCGCCCACGCCCTGCAGCTCCGCCAGCGCGCTCGACGTGACTCCCTCGGCGCCGAGCGCCTTCTCGACGTGTTCCGGAATCTTGCCGAGGAGGTCGGGACGGGTCCGCCGCACCGTCTCCCACCAGCCGTAGTCCGGGTCGGCGACCATGCGTGAGCCGCTCGAGGAGACGTCCAGGATCGAGTGGAGGGCGTTCGAAACGGGCAGTACGAGGACCGAAGCGAGGAGCAGCTGCATGAGCCAGACCGAAGCGGCGAGGTAGGGCTTGGAGAGTGAGAGCTTCACTCCCCGCCAGAAGCACCCGGCCGCCGAGACGCGAGCCTTCACCATGCGAGCGTCAGGAAGTCCATGAGGTTTTGCATCCAGAAGACCGCCCGCGCCGTCCAGCGCGAGGCCGCCCGGCCGTCGGGCGTCACGAGTCGCCCGTTGTTCGTCCGGTCGAGATCGAGCAGGATCTTCTCGTTCGGGTCGACGATCGCCTCGGTCAGCTTCGGGCCGTTCGTCACGTGGAACTTCTTCCAGGGAGACTCGCCGTCCCAGGTCGCCCGGTGAACCTTCCCCCCTTCGAATCGAAGGAGGATCTCGACCGGCATCGCAACGTCGCCGCGCCGCGCGACGGTGACGTGGCTGTTCCACCCACGGGCGCGGCCGAGCGACGTCGGGACGCTTTCCTGAAGTGTCGCGCCCGCCTCGAAGAGGCCCTTCGGGGGCGCCGCCTTCTCGGACACGGCCTCCTCGACGGCGTAGTCGACCGTTCCCGACGAAAAAAACGTGCGATCGAAGAACCACGTCCAGTCCCGTCCGGTCGCGTCGTTGACGGCCGCCATCCAGTCGCGCGTCGTCGGGTGCCGGAACTTCCAGCGGTCCGCATAAAGCCGCAGCGAGCGGTTCATCGCGGGAGTTCCCATGAGGCGCTCGAGCGTGGACATGACGAGGGCCGTCTTCGAGTAGACGTGGGCGCCGTAGCTCGTCCGGTTCCGGAACTTCCACGCCGGGGTCGCGAGCACGTCCCAGGTCGCCACCGGAAAGTACCGCCGGTTCGTGTCGAGAGGGAGTTTCATCGGGACGTTGACGGCGACCCGCCACCCGAAGACCGAGACGACCGGGTAGTCCGGGCCATAGACCGGCTCGAGCACCCGGCCCTCCATGTACTGGTTGAAGCCTTCGTCGAGCCAGGGCTCCTCGAACTCGTTCGTCGCGATCATCCCGTAGAAGTACTGGTGACCGAACTCGTGGACCGTGACGCTCTCGGGGGAGTGCGCCTTGCTCGGGGCGATCCGGTACGCGCCCCCCGTGATGAAGGTCGGGTACTCCATTCCGCCGGCGCCGCGCGCGCCCCAGGGGGGATCGACGACGGTGATCGTGGCGTACGGATAGGGTCCGAGAATCCGCCCGTAGCCGGCGATCGCGGTCTTCGTTGCCTTCAGGTAGCGCCCCTCCTGTGCGCGATGCTCCGGCTGGAGGAAGAGGTGGATCTGGGTGTCGGCGACGCCCGGCTCGCGGAAGAGGTCGTGCCGCACGATGTAGTCCGGGTCGGCGGTCCACGCGAAGTCGTGAACGCTTTCCTGCCGGAAGCGGTAGAGCACGCGCTCGCCGGGCAGGTCGCGCTCCTCGACCTGGACGCCGGTGGCTCCGACCTTCCCCCGGTAGCGCGCCGGCACGTCGATCGACACGTCATAGTCGCCGAAGTCCGCGAAGTACTCGGTGGTGGCGTGGAACTGGTGGCAGTTCCATCCGTTCTCCTGGAAGACGCCGATCTTCGGAAACCACTGCGCGACGAGAAAGAAATCGTCCTTCCAACCGGTGCGCGTCGACACCCGGGGCAGCCGCGAGCGGAAGTCGATGGAGACCGAGATCGTCTCCCCGGGTGTCACGGGCCGGGGGAGCTGGACCTCCGCGACCGTGCGGTCGTGCGGGTTGCCGTCGTCCGGCGCGATGTAGGTCAGGGCCGGGAGCAGGTCGCTTCCGTCGGCGAGCATCATCCGGGTGACCTCGATCGATCCCCACGACTCCGGGAGGCGATTGCCGCGGTGCTCTCCTCCCGACTCGCGCCAGAAGGTCGAGAGGGTGTTTCGAAACGCATTCAGGTAGAGGTGGAACTGGAGGGTCGACGCCGGTTTCGTCGTGGTGTTCGTCCACGTCAGGAGCTCCGTTCCCTCGACCGTCTTCTTTTCCGCATCGAGCCGGCAGGAAATCTGGTACGAGGCGATCGGGCGGGTGAGCGGCGCCGCGAAGAGAGACGCCGGCGCAGCCGTCGCGAGAACGAGTCGGAGCGCGTTTCCGGCGAGAGCGAGAAGCGAGCTTCTGCCCTTTGCCCGCGACATCGCGCAGACTGTAGCATGGCGCCCCGATGAAAAAGGCCGCTCTGGAAAGAGGTTCGGCCGACCGCGCGCCGGCCGATTTCGATCCGGCGCGGCGGGCGGAGGAGCTCCGGAGAGAGATCCTCCGACACGAGCGGCTCTACTACGTCGAAGCCCGCCCGGAGGTCACGGACGCGGAGTTCGACCGTCTGATGGCGGAGCTCGCCGCGATCGAAAGAAACCACCCCGCGCTCGCGACTGCGGATTCGCCGACGCGGCGCGTCGGAGGCCTCCCCGCGGAGGGGTTCTCGACAGTCGAGCATTCGACGCCGATGCTCTCGCTCGAGAACGCGTATTCGTGGGAGGAGGCGGAGGAGTGGCGGGCGCGGCTCGTCCGCCTCCTCGGAAGCGATCCTCCCGGGTACGTCGCCGAGC
>DATIBN010000034.1:0-27543 GCA_035457525.1 Thermoanaerobaculia bacterium
GAGCCGGCGCGGACTCGGCGCCCTCATGAAGGAAGCCCTCAGGCGGGGAAGGAGCGGGACGCCGGCGAGGGGGCGTTCAGCGGCCCCGGACCCCGGTCCCGATCCGGCAGCGGGACTCCCTCCCTGCGTAGGCGGTCGCGCTCGCCGCTGCCGGGAACGACCGGCAGCATCGCCGCGTCGGTGGGAGGCGTCGTGCCGTCCCCCGGATAGTAGGGGCGGTATCCGTAGCCGAACTTCTGGATCTCCTCCGGGGTCTCGCGGAGGCGGTCGATCGAGAACACCGCGTCCTCGCGCGTGAAGAACGCCATGTCGTAGCGGCGCGTCATCCAGATCGCGTCCTTCGGGCAGGCGTCGACGCAGAAGCCGCAGAACACGCACCGCATCATGTCGATGTCGAAGACGACCGGGTACTTCTCGTATGCGATCTTCGGGTGCTCGCCGGCGACGATCGTGATGCACTCGGCCGGGCACGCCTCCGCGCACATGTAGCACGCGACGCACTTCAAAGTGCCGTCGTCGCGGGTCGTCAGGATGTGCTTTCCGCGGAACCGGTCGGAGTAGTCGCGCTTTCTCTCGGGGTAGAGGATCGTCGGCAGGCGCCGGATCGCGAAGAGGTTGCGCAGGAAGTGCCGCATGGTCACCGCCATCCCCTGGAGGATGCCGGGAAGGTAGAGCCGCTCGGACAGCGTGAGCTTGCGCGACACGCGGGCGCCGACGTCGATGACGCCGCTCATCGCTCGAGCTCTCCCGCGATGACGTTCAGCGTCCCGAGCGTCGCGATCGCGTCGGAGACGGTGCTCCCGACGATCATGTGCTCGAACGCCGCCATCATCGGGAAGCACGGAGGGCGGGGCTTCAGGCGGTAGGGTCCGGCTCCCCCTTCCGAGATCGCGTAGAAGCCGAGCTCGCCGTTGGCGCCCTCGATCCACTCGTATCGCTCGCCCGACGGAACCCGGATCCCCTCCATGATCAGCTTGAAGTGGAAGATGAGCGATTCCATGTCGTGGTACACGGCGTCCTTGGGCGGCAGCACGACGTGCCAGTCGTCCGAGTTGACCGGACCCGACGCCGGAAAGACGTCGAGCGCCTGCCGGATGATCTTGAGCGACTGGCGGATCTCCTCGAGGCGAACCAGGTACCGCGCGAAGTTGTCGCCGTCGGTCGCCATGGCGACGTCCCAGTCGAAGCGGTCGTAGAAGTCGTAGGGGCGCGAGCGCCGCACGTCGTACGCGACCCCGCTCGCCCGCAGCATCGGGCCGGTGAAGCCCCAAGCGATCGCCTGCTCCTTCGAGACGACGCCCGTACCGCCCAGGCGGTTCCGCACGATCCGGTTCCGGGTGACGAGCCGCTCGACGTCGTCCACGAACTTCGGGATCGATTCGAGGAGCGCGCGGCTGCGGGCGACGAAGTCTTCGGGCACGTCGATCGCGAGCCCGCCGACGCGCACGTACGAGACCGTCAGTCGGGCGCCGCAGCACGCCTCGAGCAGGCCGTAGATCGATTCGCGAGGCTGGTACAGGTACCAGAAGTTGGTCAGCCCCCCGATGTCCACCATGTTCGTGCCGATGTTCACGCAGTGGTCCATGATCCGGGAGAACTCGGACAGGATCGTGCGGGCGAGGCGGCCCCGCTCCGGGATGTCCACGCCGAGCATCTTCTCGACCGTGCGCACGTACCCGACGCCGTTGATCATCGCCGACACGTAGTTCAGGCGGTCGCAGTACGGGATCACCTGGTTCCAGGTGTGCGTCTCGGACATCTTCTCGAAGCAGCGGTGCATGTATCCGATCTGCGTCTCGGCGCGCGTGATCCTCTCGCCGTTCAGACGCGCGACGAGGTGGACGATGCCGTGCGTCGCGGGGTGCGACGGGCCGATCGAGATCGTCTGCGTCTCGAAGTGGCCGGCCTTCTCCTCCGTGTCGAACGCCCACGCCGGCATGCGCAGGTCTTCCTCCGCGAAGAACCACCGCTGCCCGGGGGAGTAGTCCTTGCGCAGCGCATGACCGACGAAGGCGTCGTGGCACAGGAGCCGCCGCTGGTTGGGATGTCCCGGGAAGTCGAAGCCGAAGAGGTCGTACGCCTCGCGCTCGAACCAGTTGGCGGCCGGCCAGACCTCGACGACCGACGGAAGTCGCGGCTCCGCGCCGTCGGGAAGGAGGACCTTCGCACGGACGTGCTCGTCCCGGGAAACCGAGTGAAGGTGGAAGACCGCCTCGAACCGGGTCGGCCTTCCAGGGCGCTTCGCGTTGTCCACGCCGGCGAGGTCGAGGAACAGGTCGTAGCGGCACTCCGGATCGTCCCGGAGGAATCTTGCGACCGCGGGCCAGTCGTCGGGGGCGACCTCGACCGTCGGAAGGTCCAGGTCCCGGACCTCGACGCGGTCCGCGAGCGGGGACCCGTCGAACCTTCCCCGGAGGCGCTCCGCCGCCGGGGACAGCGTCCTCGGGGGCGCTTCGACCGTGCTCAAGAGGGTTTTCCGCTCGGCGGAGTCCGCTCTCCCGGCGACCACACGAAACGGCTTCCCTCGCCCGAGGCCGCCGACCGGCGGTCCCGCGACTTCTCGCCCGCGCGGATCTTCCGCTGCAACTCGAGGATGCCGTACATGAGCTGCTCGGGCGTCGGCGGGCAGCCTGGAACGTAGACGTCCACCGGCACGATCTCGTCGATGCCCTGCGTCACGTGATAGGCGCGATAGAAGCCGCCGGAGGACGCGCAGACGCCCATCGAGATGACCCACTTCGGCTCGGGCATCTGGTCGTAGATCTTCCGCAGCGTGGGGCCGAGCTTGTCGACGACGGTGCCGGCGACGATCAGGAGGTCGGCCTGCCGGGGAGAGAAGCGCACGACCTCCGCGCCGAACCGGGAGAGGTCATAGTGGGACGACACAACCGACATGAACTCGATGCCGCAGCAGGCGGTTGCGAACGGCAGCGGCCAGAGGGAGTTCGACCGGGCCCAGGCGACCATGGTGTCGAGGCGCGTCGTGAGGAAGTCGGCCGGGCCGCCCGCCGCGCTCGAGTCGTGCGCCGGCAGCGCTTTGCCTTTCCCGAAGAGAGGCATGGAGCGAGGATTCTGTCACAGGGAAAGGGCGCTTGTGAAACCTTTCACAAGGTTTCGTCGCGGCGCGCGGAGTCTCCTGAGGTAATCGAAGGAGGAGCCGCGCGCCGCGGGAGCGCGAGCGAGCGAGGGCCGAGGCACGCGGTCGAGGCCGGCTGACGAGCCGCGTGCCGGTGCGGATGCACGACCCGAGCGATGCGAGCGCGACGGTCAGCCGAACTTCACCGTATACGCCAGCGACTTCATGTCCGGCATGCGGTCCAGGTACACGAGCCCGTCCAAGTGATCGATCTCGTGCTGCAGGACCCGCGCGTGATAGCCCGACGCTTCGAACGCCGTTCGCTTTCCGGCGCGATCGAGCGCGGTGACGCGGATCGTCTCCCAACGGGGCACGACCCCTCCCCAGAGAAACGGCACCGAGAGGCAGCCTTCGGAGTCCTCCTCTTTCCCGGAGCCGACGGGCTCGTAGGACGCGTTGAAGAGCGCGGTCAGCGGGACGCTCTTCTCCTTGCGCTTGCGCGTCTCGGGATTGACCTCGTAGAGAAACACCCGCAGCGGCGTGAACACCTGGGGCGCCGCGATCCCGGTCCCGTCGTACTCGTGCATCGTGTGCTCGAGGTCCGTGAGGAACGCCTCGTAGTCGCCGCGGGAGATCGCTTTCGGATCGACCTCGCGCGAGCGCACCCTCAGCTCCGGCGCGCCGAGCTTCGCCACTTTGAGGATCACGGCGCGTAATCTTATTGGGTCGGCGCCGGACCGCGCGTTGACCCTCCAAGCTCCTTTTCGCTACACTCCGCGCCCCGGCCGGCCACGCCCAGGTAGCTCAGTTGGTAGAGCAAGGGACTGAAAATCCCTGTGTCGGCGGTTCAATTCCGTCCCTGGGCACCACGTTCCCCGCCGCGGCGGGGAATTCACGCGCCGCCCATCCCGTTTCGCAGGCAGCACCGAATTCGGAGGTTCGATTGATTTCTGTTCTCCCCGCGATCCTCGTCACGGCCCTGGGGGCAGCCCCCCCGCAGCCCGCGCCCTCCGCCACGCCCGGGCCGGCAACGGCCGCGCCGGCGCCCGCCCTGCCGGCGACGTCGGAGCCGATGGGCCCCGGCAACGTCATCTGGGCCACCACCACCGACGAGGCCCACGACCGGGCCTTGCGGGACGGAAAGTTCGTCTTCTTCGAATTCACGAAACAGGAGTGCGGCAACTGCGATCGCATGGACGCGCTCCTCTACCCCGCGTTCGACCTCGAGGCGCTCCTCGTCTCCGCCATCCCGGTGAAGATCGACCTCGACTCCCGGGAGGGACAGGCGATCGCGGCGCGCTATTCGATCCAGGAGGCGCCGTCGGTGCTCATCACGACGCCGCAGGGTCGCCTGGTGTTCCTCATGCAGGGGTTCATGAACCAGGCCGAGTTCTTCCGCCACGCCAACGCCGCTCTCACGGGCTATCGGAAGTGGGTGAAGGAGATCGACTCCCAGAACGTCGCGAAGTTGTCGGCGAAGGACGCGTTCGACTCGGGCAACGAGCTCTATCACCGCTCCGATCCGGAGGCCGCGCTCCCACGCCTGAGGCGCGCCGTCGCGGTTCCCGGGCTCACCCCGACGCAGCGCGAGGACACCCTCGAGCTGCTCGCGGCCGTCGAGCTCGACCTCGGCCAGCCCGCCGCGTCGAAGAAGACGATCCAGCAGCTGCTCACGACGACCAAAGACCGTCAACGCCGTGAGCGCGCCGAGCTTTTCCGCGCGCAGATCCCGCTGGCCGAGAACAAGCCGGCGGAAGCGCTCGCGCTCTTCCGCAAGTTCCAGAAGGACCACCCGACCTCGCCCCACATCGGGCGTGTGAACGAGCTCATCGCCCGACTCCAGGAGCGCACCGCCACGCCATGAGGTGGCTCGTCGCGGCCTTCGTCGCGGCGGGGATGGCCACGCGACTCGCGGCGCAGTCGCCCGACCCCGCCACGCTTCTCACGGTCCGGCCCGCCGTTGACAACGGCGTCCTGGAGCTCCGCGCCACGCTCAAGAGCGGGTGGCACGTCAACAGCCACAAGCCGTCGGAGGAGTACCTGATCGCGACGGAGGCGCACGCGGATCCCGCCAGGGGCGTCCGCTTCGGGGAACCGCGGTACCCCGACGGCGTCATGAAGAAGTTCTCGTTCTCGCCGAAGCCCCTTTCGGTCTACGAGGGCTCCTTCACGATCGAGATCCCGCTCGAGCTGGAGGGCGCGGCGCCGACGATTTCCGGCCGGGTCGATTTCCAGGCCTGCAACGACACGACCTGTCTCGCCCCCGCGTCGGTGGCCTTCCGGATGGCGGGCGCGGCGGCCATCGGCGTGCCCCCCGCCGCCGGGGATGCGCTCGCCGCGGTCCCCCTCTCCGAGGGGCCGAAGGACGGGGGAACGCCTGCCGCCGGGGCCTCGAAGGACTTCGGGGACATGCTCGAGCGCCGCGGGCTCCTGCTCGTCCTCCTCTCGATCTTCGCGGGCGGCCTCGCTCTCAACCTGACGCCCTGCGTCTACCCCGTCATTCCGCTGACGGTCGGGTACTTCGGGCGCCAGTCCTCCGGCTCGAAAGGCCGCCTCTTCGCGCTCGCCGCGATCTACGTCCTCGGCATGGCGACGATGTATTCGATCCTCGGCGTCGTCGCGGCGCTCTCCGGCCGCCTGTTCGGTTCGATGCTCCAGAACCCCTGGGTCCTGACGGCGATTGCGGCCGCTCTCGTCGCGATGGCCCTCTCGATGTTCGGGGTCTGGGAGATCCGCATGCCGACCGCGCTCATGAACCGGGCGGGCGCGCGGGCCGGAGTCGCCGGCGCGTACGGGATGGGTCTCTTCGTCGGCGTCGTCGCGGCCCCCTGCATCGGCGGCTTCATCGTCGGTCTGCTCGCGTTTGTTGCGGCCCGGCAGGACCCCTTTCTCGGCTTTCTGTTCTTCTTCGTGCTCTCCCTGGGACTGGGGCTGCCCTACCTCTTTCTCGCGGCGTACTCGGGACGACTCGCGCGGCTCCCCCGCGCCGGCGAGTGGATGGAGGGGGTCAAGAAGATCTTCGGATGGATCCTGCTCGCGATGGCCGCCTATTTCCTGCGGAGCGTGGTGCCGCCGCCGCTCGGAAAGTGGCTGCTGCCGCTGGTGCTCGTGATCGGCGCCGTCGCCATCCTCGTCACGCGCCTGGGCCTGCGCTGGCCGATCAAGGCCGGTGCCGCGGTGGTGCTCATCGCGATCGCGATCTTCTTCGTACCGCGCGAGCTGAAGGGCTGGCAGCCCTACGCGGCAGAGGTGGTGGGCGCCGGGCGCCCCGCCGTCATTGACTTCTCCGCGGACTGGTGCCTGCCGTGCCTCGAGCTCGAGAAGAAGACCTTCTCCGACCCCCGGGTCGCGGAAGCGCTCTCGCGCCGCGCCCTGCTGAAGGCCGACATGACGAAGATCGGTTCGCCCGAGGCGGTGGCGCTCGCCGAGCGGTTCGGGATCCTCGGGGTGCCGACGGTGATCTTTCTCGACGGATCGGGGAAGGAGCGCCAGGATCTCCGTCTCGTGGGCTTCGAGAACGCGGAGCGATTCCTGGAGAGGCTGGCGAAAGCGCCCTAGCGTCTCAGGCCGGTAACCGCCCCAGCTTCTTCAACGCCTCCTTCGCCGCCTTCCTCTGCGCCTCGCGCTTCGACGAGCCCCGGCCGTACGCGAACGGGGCTCCGTCCCACGACAGCTCGACGACGAAGGCTTTCTCGTGGTCCGGGCCGAACTCGTCCACGACGCGGTAGTCCGGCAGGGGCAGGCCGAGACCCTGCGCCGTCTCCTGGAGTGCCGTCTTGTAGTCGTGGAAGGAGAGGTCGCCGACGTCGATCCCCGAGATCTCCGGGCCGAACATGCGGTTGACGAAGTCCGCCGCGGCCGCGAGTCCGCCGTCGAGATAGATCGCGGCGATGAGCGCCTCGAACGCGTCGGCCACCAGTGACAGCTTCTCGGCACCGCCGGAGCGGGCCTCGCCCGTACCCATCCGGAGGAACCGGCCGATCCCGAGGTCGCGGGCTTTCGTGGCGAGCGTCGAGGACGAGACCAGGTGCGCCTTGATCTTCGAGAGAGCCCCCTCCTGGAGATCCGGGAAGAAGCGGTAGATGAGCTCCCCGACCACGAACCCGAGGACGGCGTCCCCCAGGAACTCCAGCCGCTCGTTGTTCGGCGAGCGGGCCTCGCGGTGCTCGTTGGTGAACGACTTGTGCGTGAGCGCGCGCTCGAGCAGGGTCGGGTCGCGGAACTCGTATCCGACCCGCCGCTGGAAGTCCGAAAGTGTCTCGGTCGCGAGCCCGCTCATCGTGTCCTCGATCGAATGGCTGGTGCCGGAGGCCGGAGTCGAACCGGCACGGGCCTTTCGGCCCTCGGGATTTTAAGTCCCGTGCGTCTACCCAAATTCCGCCACTCCGGCGTCGAAGGAGGGTCTACCGGCAGGCGTCTAACTGGAGGCGACGGGCGGATTCGAACCGCCGAATAAAGGTTTTGCAGACCTCTCCCTTAACCACTTGGGTACGTCGCCAGTAGAAGAGAGATTTTAGCAGGAGGCGAGGCCCGTCCCGATCGGCCCTAGGCTCCGTAATTTCGAATGAGTCCCGTCACCACACCCTGGACCGTGACGTCCCGCGCTTCGACCATCAGGGGCTTCATGGCGGCATTGGCGGGCTGGAGCCTCACGCGCGAGCCCTCTGCGTAATAGCGCTTCAACGTCGCCTCGCCCCGGATGAGCGCGACCACCGTCTGGCCGTTCTGAGCGGCCGAGCGCTTGGAAACGACGACATAGTCACCGTCCCGGATGCCGTCCTCGACCATCGAATCCCCGCGAACACGCAGCACGAAATGATCGCCGCGGCCCAGGAGCGACGAGGGGACCTCGATCGTCTCCTCGTCGGGGAAGGGCTCGATCGGCCGCCCGGCGGCCACTGCGCCGAGCAGCGGGACCTCCCGGGCCGGGCTCTTCGGCTCGGCCGGCGAGATGCCACGGCTGCGGTTCCATTCGCGCGAGAGCGCCCCCTTCTCCTCCAGGCGCTTCAGGTGCTTCTGCACGGTCCCGAAGGAAGAAAGCTCGAAGCGCTCCCGGATCTCCCGCTGGGTCGGCGAAATCCCGTTCGCCTCGCGATACTCGCGGATGAAATCCAGAATTTCCTTCTGTCTCTTGGTGAGATTCATCGCCTTCCCATTCTTCCTAAGGAGATTCTTCTTGTTTTCCGAATATCTTAAGGCGGCAGTCGCCGCGCCTCTTCGCTGGCCCGGCCAATCTTCTTTAGGCTATACGTCAGAATTTCCGAATAATTTAAGGCCGAGGGACCACCGCGGCCGCTCCGTGGCCATCCGGAGCCGGCCCATCGGCCTTGACGGGACGATGGTAGGCGCAAGATAGGCGCAAGTCAAGCGGAAAAGTTCCGTGATCTAAGCCCGGGGCTTCCGGAACGCGCGCGCCATCTCCTCCAGCCTCCGGCCTTCTTCCGGCCCGAAGCCTCGGGCGGGGTCTACGAGGATGACCGGCGCGCCGCGGGGATAGCTGACCGGGTCGTCGTCGATGCCGACCCAGGCAATGGTCTCCGCGCTGTGCTCCGCCAGGTACGCCTGGACTTCCCGGTACCTCCCGCCGGGAAGGATAGGCGTCACGCCCACGATCCTCTCCGCCACGTCGAGTGAGAAGAGCTTGCGAAGACCAACGAAGTCCACGACCTCGCGCCAGGTCGAGGTGATGACGATCCGGGCCTCCGGGATGCGCCGCACGGCGGCTTCAAAGGTCCGGAGCAGGGGCCTCTCGAACCGGTCGAACGGCGCGTCCTTTCTCCGGAGCACCCCGTCGAAATCGAGGAAGATCAGCACGGCCGCCCGCGATTGCGTCGGAAAGAATTGGTCGCGGCGAGAGGATTTGACCTCAACTGCCTCGTCGTTCCGGTGTCCCCGCCGTCGGTCGAGCGGGCAACGAGGACCTCAAACGACCGTGCCGAAAAGGCGGCCAACCAGCGCGCTGCAGCCCATTGCCACGGCTCCCCAGAAGGTGACGCGTACGATCCCCCGGAGCAGAGGGGCACCGCCCAGGCGCGCGGCCATGGCCCCGAGAACCGCCAGCAGAACGAGCGAGCTTCCGACCACCAATGAGTTCACGCGGGACATCGGAATGAACCAGACGAGGAGGACCGGTGGGGTCGCTCCAACCGCAAAAGCGGCAGCCGAGGCCAGGGCGGCTTGGAGTGGCCGGGCCCGGGATGTCTCGGATATCCCGAGTTCATCGCGGGCGTGAGCCCCAAGGGCGTCATGGGCCATGAGCTGTCCGGCCACCTGGTCGGCGAGCTCGGGGGTCAGCCCGCGGGACTCGTAGATCCCGGCCAGTTCGGCCCGCTCGTGCACCGGGTCCGAGGCGAGCTCGCGACGCTCGCGGGAAAGGTCGGCCTTCTCGGTGTCGGCCTGCGAGCTGACCGAGACGTACTCGCCGGCGGCCATGGAGAGAGCGCCGGCGACCAGCCCGGCCAGACCAGCCAGGAGGACCGGCTCACGACCGGCTTGGGCGGCGGCGACGCCAACGACAAGGCTGCTGGTCGAGATGAGGCCGTCGTTGGCCCCGAGCACGGCGGCGCGGAGCCAGCTAGTGTGGTCCGTGCGGTGGAATTCAGCGTGGGCCATCACATGAACATCAACACGACGAGGGCTGCACCGGGTTCGTCTCTCCGTCGTTAATGTCGCTTCAGGGCTTCACTCTGAAAGAACGCGTGAATGAGCCTTTCGAGGCCGCTCTTGAACTGAGCGTCATTCCGGCAGCCGTATCTTTCGCAGGAACGCCCGGTAGCGCGGGTCGCTCTCGAGATTCCGGAGCAGCGGATCGCCCTTCATCTCGAGAAAGCCGGTGTCGCGGAGCGCCCGGGCGCGCTCGAGCCATTCGAACGCGAGGTCGATCTCGCCTCGATACGCCCGCACCTCCGCGATCTGGAAAGGCATGTCGGCCGAGAATTCGGTCGTCAGTGCCTTGACGGCAGCGTCGGACTCCGCCGGACGACCCAGCCCGTGGTAGACGAGCGCCTGACCAACCAGTCGCCACCCTTCGTCCGGCTCCTGTGCAACCGCCTGGCGCGCCGCCTCCAGCTTGCCTCTTGCCAGCAGGATCTGGCCGAGCAGGTACTTCTGGGTGACGGCTTCCGGGCGAATGTCGATAGCCTGGCGGCATGCGGCCTCCGCCTCATCCAGGCGGCCCGCGTACAGCAGGGAGATAGCGAGGTTGGCGTACTGACCCCCCTGGAGGGGATTGCGGGCGATGGCCCGCCGATACAGCTCGATTGACTCCTCGAACCGTCCGAGGCTATGGGCTATCAGGCCCGCGTTGGCGAGGATGCCCGAGCTGCCCGGGTCGAGTTCGAGGGCACGCTTGAATTCAAGGTCCGCCGCTTCCCACTCCCATTCGTAGCTCGCCTTGATCCAACCCAGCATGGCATGTCCGGCGGCCAGATTCGGATCCAGGTCGAGCGCCTTCTCTGCAGCCTTGCGGGCGTTGGCGACGCTCTCGTCGACGGGAGCGAACGCGCTGGCAGCCTGAGTGGCGTAGGCTCGCGCCAGCGCCGCCCAGGCGACGGCGTACCTCGGGTCGAGTTCGATGGCGCGTCTCAGGTGTTCGACTGACTTCGCCAGGTCGTCCTTCGTGCGGCGATCCGCGAAGTAACGACCCTTCAGGAGGAGCGTGTAGGCCTCCGTGCTGCGCGGTGTGGGCCGCTTCGGAAGCGTTCCGTCGACGAGAATGACCTGGAGAGCCTTCACGACCTCGCCTGCGATTTCCTCCTGAACATGGAAGATGTCGTCCATGTCACGGTCGTATGTCTGCGACCACTGATGGGCGCCCGTGGCCGCGCTCACGAGCTGTGCGGTGATCCGGACGCGCTTGCCGGACTTGCGTACGCTCCCCTCCAGAACGCGCCCCACGTTGAGCTTCCTTGCGATCGTCCGGATGTCCTCGTTCTTGCCCTTGAACTGGAACGACGAGGTCCTGCTGATGACGCGCAGCTGCGGGACGTGGGCGAGCGAGTTCAGGAGCTCCTCCGAGAGCCCGTCGGAGAAGTACTCCTGGTTCGCGTCGGAGGTCATGTTGACGAACGGCAGGACGGCAATCGAGCTCGACTCCGCCGCTGGCGGCCGAGTCGAAGAGCCCGCCGGGGGGAGAGCCACGGGCCTCCTTTGCCCGGTAAGCTTCTCGAGGAGGCCCCGCGCCTCCTCCACCTGGCCGGGCCGGGGCCGATCCTGTCGAACGGTAAGCAGAGCCGCGAGGATGGCAAGGACCGCGACGAGGGCGACTGTGCCGACCGCGACGAGCCACCGCGACGGTGCTTTCGTCACACACACGGGGGCAGGCACACAGACGACGACCGGCTGCGCCCGGGAGCTTGCGAGGTCCCGGGCGAGATCGTGTGCGCCGTCGTAGCGCCCGGTGGGCTCCTTCGCGAGGCACCGCTCGACGATTGCCCGGACCGGGGCGGAAACGTCCGGCGTCACCTGTTCGAGCGGCTCGGGCTCGTCACGCAGGATCCGGGCCATAGTTTCGGCAGCCGTGTCGCCCTGGAATGCTTTTCTCCCGGTCAACATCTCGTAGAGAAGCGCTCCGAACGAGAAGATGTCGGAGCGGCGATCGACGGGCTGTCCACGCACTTGTTCCGGCGACATGTAGGCTACGGTTCCGAGAACCATCCCGGCAGACGTCTGATGCCCACCGATTGTGGGACCGTCGGAGATGCTCGACTCGACGAGCTTGGCCAGGCCAAAGTCTCCGATCTTCGCCAGCCCCGACTTCGTGATGAGAATGTTTTCCGGCTTCAAGTCGCGGTGAACGATCCCCTTCTCGTGGGCCGCCGCCAGCCCCGAAGCGATCTGCTCGGCGACATCCAGCGCTTTCTCGCGAGAGAGCGAACCACTCTCCAGGAGCTGCCGGAGGTTGGATCCCTCGACGAGTTCCGACGCGAAGAAACGGATCCCGTTTGCTTCTCCCACATCGAAGACCATGACGATGTGAGGATCCGATAGTGCGGACGCTGACCGGGCTTCTTTTTCGAACCGTCGCAGCCGCTCCGGCTCGCGCGCGAACTCCTTTGGTAGAACCTTGATCGCGACATCGCGGCCCAGCCGCTCGTCGCGCGCGCGGTAGACCTCCCCCATTCCGCCCTTGCCTAGAAGCGCCACGATTTCGTAGGGGCCCAAGCGGATCCCAGGGGGAAGAGTCAGCCGTGAGCTATTCGCAGGGGTCACGGAAGCCTCAACAGGATAACCCTCAACGTCGTTCTAGGAGAGAAGGCGATCCTCAACTCACCTGCAGCGGCCGGCTCACCAGGACTGTCCGCGTCCGGACGCGCGACCGCATGCTTGAAGCGAAGACCGTACTGTGGCCCGACGCCCCGATGATTCATTTGAATCATTGCGGCAGGCTGGCGGATTGGTCAATCCTGCCTCGGTAACCGCGGGAGATCGTTGAGCCCGCGGACATCTCGATGGCCGCCAGGCTGGAGGAGGGTTCACGGGTCGCCGTCATCGGCGGCGGACCTGCTGGATCCCTGTCCGCATACTTCCTGCTCACCTTCGCCCGACGGATGGATCTGGACCTCCACGTCGACGTCTACGAGCCGCGCGACTTCACCAAAGCGGGCCCGGCCGGTTGCAACATGTGCGGGGGCGTCGTCTCGGAATCCCTGGTCCAGATGCTCGCCGCGGAAGGGATGGATCTCCCGGCGACCGTCGTTCAGAGGGGAATCGAGTCGTACGTTCTTCACACCGATACCGATAGCGTCCGAATCGACACACCGCTGAAGGAGAAAACGATCGCCACAGTCCATCGGGGCGGCGGACCCCGGGACGCCAGGGAGCTGAAGTGGGGCGGTCTCGACGGCTATCTGCTGAATCTCGCGCGGGATGTCGGAGCGCGGGTCGTGCCCGCGCGTGTCGCGGACGTCGGGTGGGACGAGGGGCGGCCCGTCGTGCGTCTCAAGGACTCGACCGAGACCTACGATCTTCTCGTCGGCGCCACGGGAGTCAAATCATCCGGGTGGCAGATCTACGAGAAGCTGGGCCTGCCTCGGGAGCCCGGGACAAGCCAGGCGTACGTCACCGAGATCGGCCTCGGGGAAGAAGCGATCACCCGGTACTTCGGCAGCGCGATGCACATCTTCCTCCTCCACCTGCCGCGCCTCGACTGCGCCGCCATCATCCCCAAGGGCAACTACCTGACGGTATGTCTGTTGGGCCAGAAAATCGACCAGGGGCTCATTCACGGGTTCTTTCAGAGTGAAGCCGTCAAGCGGTGCTTCCCCGAATCCTGGGAGGTGGCTCAGGGACCTTGCCATTGCCTGCCGAGGATCAACATCCGGGAGGCGACCGTGCCTTTCATGGACCGGCTCGTGTTGGTCGGCGACTGCGGCGTGACCCGCTTGTACAAAGACGGGATCGGGGGCGCCTACCGCACGGCGAAAGCAGCCTCGAAGACGGCGATCTTCCACGGCGTGTCGGCCGGGCATTTCCGGAAGCACTACTGGCCCGTGTACCGCGACATCGCCGCCGACAACCGTTTCGGCAAGCTGATCTTCTTCGTCGTTCACCGGATCAAGGCACTGGCTCCTCTGCTCCAGGGCGTGATGAACATGTCCGCAAAGGAACAGAAGAGCCCGGGCGCGCGGCGCCGCATGAGCATCGTGCTCTGGGACATGTTCACGGGCAGCGCGCCGTATCGGGAGATATTCGGCCGGACCCTCGATCCGAGATTTCTGGGGCGGTTTCTGTGGGAGAGCATTCTGGGAATCGGCGCCGGCCGGCGCGCGAGAAGAAGGAAAGGGCTCATGCATGAGGGAGCGCTGGGAAAGGAATACGCCCACGGAGACGTGATCTGCCGTCAAGGGGACCACGGCGACCGGATGTTCGTGATCGAGGAGGGCCGCGCGGAGGTCGTGCGTAACGAAAATGGGCTGGAGGCCGTGGTCGGGAAGCTCGGCGCCGGCGACATCTTCGGCGAGATGGCGATCTTCGAACGACAGCCTCGTTCCGCCACGGTGCGAGCCTGCGGAACGACACGAGTTCTCACCCTCAACAAACGCGGCTTCCTGAAGCGCGTGCACGACGATCCTTCCACGGCTTACCGGATGCTCGAAGAGATGTCCCGCCGCATCCGCAGCCTCGATGCCGAACTCTCGCGGCTCAAAGGGCAAGCGGAGGGTGAGCGCGGCCAGCGAACGTGTTCTCCGAGCGAGGCGCCCCGGCCCTGAGTTCGGCCGCCAACGACGCAGACCGTCTGTTTGACAGCCGGAGCCCGTGCGGGCGCTCGATTACTCAGGCGAAGCCGCCCGAAGTGCGACAGCCGCCGCCGGGGCGGTCGTGACAGCGCGACCCGCTGGAAAACTGGTCGGGGCGAGAGGATTTGAACCTCCGACCACTCGGTCCCGAACCGAGTGCGCTACCAGGCTGCGCTACGCCCCGAAAGGACCGCGAGTTTTACCTGATTCGGAGGATTTCTGCAAAGACGGGCGGGCAGTGCGGCTCGGCCGATCCCCTCACCCCGGCGCTCTCCCGGAGGGAGAGGAAGAACGTCTTCGCTACTGGACGCGGACGCCGAGGTTTCCGCCGGCGTAGTCGAGCTTGAGCGTCCGGGTCTCGGCGGGCAGCATGCTCGCGGTCGCGGTCCCGAACGCGGGCGAGATGCCGGGCCCCGAGAGCCACACCTTCACGGTGACCGGTCCGGTGGGGACCGGGATGCTCGCCGACACGGTCCCCGTCCCCTCCACGCTCTTGAAGAGCCCCGCCTTCTTCTTGAAGTTGTAGGGGCGGCGCAGAAGGATCTGGTCGTTGACGGCCACCATCACGTGACCCTCCGAGATCGGCGAGTCGAAGAGGAGACGCAGCGTCGCGTTCGTGGCGGCCGCCGGCGCCGACGCCGGAGCGACCGGACCCATCGGCTGCGCGTTGACGGCGCCCTGCGTCTCGGGCTTCGGCATCGCGCGGATCTTCGCGAGTTGCGCCTCGACCTTCTTCTTTTCGGCCGCCGCCTTCTCGATCTGCGAGACCGCGTCCTGGCGCAGCTTCGTGGCCTCGGCGTTCGACGCGTCGAGCACGAGAACGGCGTCGGCGCGATCGCGGGCCTCCTCCCACTTCTTCGCCTGGAAGGACTGCCGCGCGAGATCGATCGCGCTCGCGACCTGGGCCTCGCGCCCGACCGCCTCGGTTCGAACCTTGATCGCATTCTCCGCCTGGCCGGCGAGCTCCTGGGCCTGCGTGTTGCCGGGGTCGCGGCCGAGAACCGTTCGCAGCGCGACGAGGCTCTCCTCGTACTTCCCCTCGTCGAAGAGGCGCCGGCCCTCCTCGAGAGACTTCTGCAGCGCCACGGCGTCGGCGTTCTGGGGCGCGGTGTCCACCGACGCCGCGGCCGCCGGCCCTTCCGTGGACCCGGGTCGCAGCGCGAAATATCCGCCGATCGCCAGCAGGGCAAGAACCGCCGCGATCGCGATGGGCACCATCGGCGAGCGCTTCGCGCCGGGTGCTTTCCCCTTGCCGGTGATCGGCTGGACGGGAAGCGTCGGAGCGGGCCGGCCGGGGCTCGTGGAAGTGGCGACGGTGGGCTCGAGCGCCGAAGCGGGGACGGCCGCCACGGTCGTGCGCCGCGATCCGCTCTCCGAGAACGAGCCCGAGCTCTCGGGGGACATCGGCCTCGTGCCCGCGCCCGGATCCGGAGTCACCGCCGGCAGAGCGGCCGGCGTTTCCTGCGGGTCGGGCGCCCCGCTCTCCGCGATCTTCTTCAGGTTCGCCAGCCGCAGCGTGGGAACGTTCTCGGCGGCGGCCGAGACCATCGTGCCCAGGTCCTCCTGGGACTTCCGCTCTTCGAGCTGCGCCTTCAGCTGATAGAGCGCGATCGCCATGTCCTTTCCGCGCTGGTACCGGTTCCACGGATCTTTCGCCATGGCGCGCGACACGATGTCGTTGAAGTCGACGGGCACGTCGGGCAGGACCGTCGCGGGCGGGGTGAAGTCTTCGTGGACGATCTTGTAGGAGATCGCGGTGAGGTTGTCCCCCTGGAAAGGCTTGCGGCTCGTCAGCAGTTCGTAGAGCACCACGCCGAGCGAGAAGAGGTCGCTCCGGCCGTCCACGGGAGAGCCCGACACCTGCTCCGGCGACATGTAGTTGGGGGTGCCCAGAAACTGGCCGGTCGTGGTCAGGTTGGAAGAGGCGATCTTCGCGATGCCGAAGTCGGTGATCTTCACCTTGCCGTCGGTCGTGATGATGATGTTGGCCGGCTTGACGTCGCGATGGATGATCCCCTTCCGGTGCGCGTAATCGAGAGCCTCGGCGACCTCGGCGACGATCTCCGAGACCTGCTCGAAGGGGAACTTCGTCTTCTCCCCCAGGAGCTGCTTCAAGTTCTTCCCCTCGATGTACTCCATCGCGATGTAGGACATCTGGGTTTCGGGGTCCTCCCCGATGTCGTGGATGGTGACGATGTTGGGGTGGGACAGGATCCCGGCGGTCTGAGCCTCACGGGCGAAGCGCTCGCGGAACTCCTGGGTGTCCTCCTCGTCGCCGTCGCTCGTGATCCGGATGGTCTTGATCGCGACCAGGCGGCCGATGGCGGGGTCCTTGGCCAGGTAGACGATCCCCATGGCGCCTTTGCCCAGCTCGCTGACGACTTCGTAGCGGCCGAGCTTCGAGATTCGCGGTCCGGCCGCACCCCGATCTGCCATGTGGTTCGACTTTACCCCTTTCCCCCGGCGTCAAGGGTCCGGCGCCGCGGAAAAAGAGACATGGCGGAAGAAGGCCGCATTCTAGACGCCGGCTTGGAGCCGGTCAACCGCGGAAGCGCAATCCCCCGGGCCGAGCGTATCTTTGCGCCGTGAGCCCGGCGTGAACGACGAGGCGGAAATCGTCCGGCGCTATCGCGTCGAGCGCGTGGACGGCGCCGGCGCGCGGACCGAGCTCGATCCGGTCAGCGTCGAAGAGCCGCTCGAGATCCGGGTGGGCGCGGAGACCCTCGCGGTCACGATGCGGACCCCGGGCCACGACTTCGAGCTCGCGGCCGGCTTCCTGGCGACCGAGGGCGTGGTCTCCAAGAGAGAGGAGATCCTCCGCATCGAGCATTGCCGGGAGGTGCGCTCTGCCGAAGAGGAGGGCAACGTCGTCGTCGTCCGGACGACGGCGCCCGCGGCCGGCGCGCTGGACCGCGCGCGGCGGATCCTCCTCACGACGTCGTCCTGCGGTCTCTGCGGGAAAGGCTCGATCGAGGCGACGCGCGGCTCGTTCCCGCCCATCGCGTCGGACGCCTCGCTGTCGCCGGCGGTGCTCGCGGCCCTGCCCGAACGACTCCGCGCCGGACAGGACGCGTTTCGCGAGACGGGGGGCCTCCACGCGGCGGGGATTTTCACTCTCGAGGGGGAGCCCGAGGCGATCCGCGAGGACGTCGGGCGCCACAACGCGGTCGACAAGGCGATCGGTGCGCTCTTTCTCTCCGGGCGGCTCCCGCTCTCGCGGTCCGTGCTCGTCGTCTCCGGCCGCGCATCGTTCGAGATCGTGCAGAAAGCGCTGGCCGGGGGGATCCCGATCGTCGCGGCCGTCTCGGCCCCGTCGTCGCTCGCCGTCGATCTCGCGCGCGAGAGCGGGATCACCCTGGTCGGCTTCCTGCGCAACGCGACGTTCAACGTTTATTCTGGCGCGCAGCGTCTCGAGCCGCTCGGGAGCGCTCGATGAGAGTCGGGACGATCCAGCCGAGCAGGACGCCCGCGAGAACGAGCAGGGCCACCGCGACGACGAACGCGATGCCGAGTGCGAGGCAGGAGAGGGCGGTCACGGGCGGAAGCCCATAGCCGGAAGGCGGCGGCCGGGGGCGCGACGAGGCATGCGCGACGACGAGGAAACGGCGAGGTATTCCAGCCGCAAGGCGGTCGTGGCGACCCTCCTCATCCTGGGGATCCTGATCGTCGCCGTTCTCCTTTTCACGGTGGTTCTCGTTCAGCGAGCCTGTTGAGGAACACCCGCTTCCCGCCCCCGGCTACCGAAATATAATCGCCCGCCTATGAAAATCTTTTCCGCGCCCGCGCTGCGAAACGTCGCCGTCGTGGGCCACAACACCGTCGGAAAAACGACCCTGGTCGCCGCGATGCTTCACGCGGCGGGCGCCACCACCCGGCCCGGCCGGATCGACGAGGGCACCTGCCCGACCGATTTCGACGGGGAAGAGATCGAACGCCAGATCTCGATCAACCTCGGCGTCGCGCACGCGATTCACCAGGACGTCCGGATCAACTTCCTCGACGCGCCGGGCTACGGGATCTTCTCCCCCGAGGCGCACGCGGCCGTGGCGGCGGCGGACTCGGCGCTGATCGTCCTCGACGCCGTCTCCGGGGTCGAGGTCCAGACCGACAAGGTCTGGAGGTTCGCCGCGGCGTTCGGACGGCCCGTCCTCTTCGTCGTCAACCGGATGGACCGGGACCGCGCGTCCTTCGACCGGGCGATCGAAGCGCTGCGAAAGAAGTACGGCCGCGGAGTCGTCCCGCTCCAGATCCCGGTCGGCGAGGAGAAAGCATTCCACGGGACCGTCGACCTCGCGAGAATGGAGGCGCACCTGGTCGAGAACGGGCAGCGCAAGGACGGGCCCATCCCCGAGGAGCTCGTCGCGCGTGCGCGTGAAGAGCACGAGAAGTTGGTCGAGATGGTCGCCGAGGGCGACGACACGCTCATGGAGAAGTTCTTCGCGCAGGGCACCCTCGAGGAGAGCGAGCTCCTGCCCGGCCTTCAGAAGGAGATTGCGGCCCGGAAGATCTTCCCCGTCCTCTGCACGTCGTCCTCCCTCGGGATCGGAGCACGGCGCGTCCTCGACGCATGCGCGACTCTCCTTCCCTCCCCCGAGGGGAGAAAAGTCGAGGGGACCGGAAAGGACGGCAAGCCGGTGGAGGTGGTGTGCGACGAGAAGGGACACGCCGTCGCACAGGTGTTCAAGACGGTGTCGGACCCGTTCGCCGGGAGGATCTCGTACGTCCGCGTCTACTCGGGCCACTTCCAGTCGGACGGCACGTATTTCAACGCGACGAAGAACGTGCCGGAGCGCTTCTCCGGGCTCTTCCTCCCCCAGGGCAAGGAGCACGTGAACGTCCCGGAAGCGCGCGCCGGCGACATCGTGGCCGTGGCGAAGCTGAAGGAGACCGAGACCGGGGATTCGATCACGACGAAGGACCACCCCGTCGTTCTGCCCAAGCTCGTGGTGCCCGAGCCCGCGATCGCGTACGCGATCGAGCCGAAGGCGAAGGGGGACGAGGACAAGATCTCGACCGCGCTCCACAAGCTCATCGAGGAAGATCCCTCGCTCCGCTTCCAGCGCGACGAGGAGACGAAGGAGTTTCACCTCGCCGGCGCCTCGCAGCTCCACGTCGAGATCGCCGTAGCGAGGCTCAGGAAGCGGTACGGCGTCGAGGTCATCCTCCACCCGCCCAAGGTGCCCTACCGGGAGACGATCACGCGCCGCGCGGAGGCACACGGCCGCCACAAGAAGCAGACCGGAGGTCACGGCCAGTTCGCGGACTGCAAGATCAAGGTCGAGCCGCTGCCGCGCGGGGCCGACTTCGAGTTCGTCGACGAGATCTACGGCGGCGCGATCCCGCGCAACTACATCCCGGCGGTCGAGAAGGGAATCCAGGACGTCCGGAAAAAGGGCTTCCTCGCGGGATACCCGATGGTGGACTTCCGCGTGATCCTGATCGACGGCCAGTACCACGACGTCGACTCGTCGGAACTCGCGTTCAAGATCGCCGGGGCGCTCGCCTACAAGGACGCGATGGAGAAGGCGAGGCCGACGATCCTCGAGCCGGTCATGAACGTCGAGGTGAACGCGCCCAACGAGTACGTGGGCGACCTGATGGGCGACCTCTCCTCACGGCGCGGGAAGGTGGAGGGGATGGAGGCCGGTGACGAGGAGACGGTGATCCGCGCGCAGGTTCCCATGTCCGAGATGCTGACGTACGGTGCGCAGCTGCGATCGATCACGCAGGGCCGCGGATCGTTCCACCTCGAGTTCGACCACTACTCCGAGGTCCCGCACTCGGTCCAGGAAAAGATCATCGCGCAGTCCAAGGCGCAGAAGGCGGCGGCCGAGGGGGCCTGAACGTCTCGATTGTTTCGCGGTCGTGGCGTTGCGGCGCCGACCTGTTCCCGGCACAAGACGGCACTCCACAATCTCCTACCACCCGGAGGTACCATGCCTTCCTTCCGACGCATTTCCGCGCCCCTGGTCTTCGTCTGTCTCGCCGCTCCATTGGCGGGTCTCGATCAGCCGATCGTCAACTGGAGCGCTCCGCCGTACTGGTTCCCGCAAGCGGAGCGCGGGGTTCGAGCCGCCCCCGAGACTCCAGGCCTCCGAACGTCTTCCATCGCGACGGTGCCGACGGGACCCCTTCCCTTCTTCGCAATCGCACCCTGTCGCGTCGTGGACACGCGGCCTTCTCAGGGATTCACGGACGCCTACGGACCGCCGATCATGGCGGCCAACGCGATCCGGACCTTCGACGTCAACTCGGCGCCGCATTGTCCGGGGATTCCCGCCGGCGCCGAGGCCTACTCCCTGAACTTCGCCGTCACCGAGACGACCGGAGAACCCGGAGACATCCGCGTCTTCCCGACGGGCACTCCCCCGTCGGGGACGTCGGTTCTGAACTGGAACTTCGCCGGCAACGGCGCGATCGCGAACGCGATCGTCGTACCGGCCGGCACGAATGGATCGATCGACGTCCTCGTGGCCGGTTTCGACACTCACCTGGTCGTCGACGTCAATGGATACTACGCGGCAATACCGATCGTGAACTCCGTCAACGGAATCACCGGCGAGGTCTCCCTGCAGGCCGGTTCCAACGTCAGCATCACGCCCTCCGGGAACGCGCTGACGATCGCCTCTTCGAGCGACGACGCCTGGAAGCTGGTCGGCAACTCCGGCACGTCCGAGCTGACGAACTTCGTGGGCACGACCGACAACACCCCTCTCCTTTTCCGGGTCGGAAACGCACGCGCCCTGGCGCTCGTCCCGGGCTCGGTTCCCAGCGTCGTCGGCGGATACCAACTCAACTTCGTCAATCCCGGGGTGGCCGGCGGGACGATCGGCGGAGGAGGCGCCAACTTTCAGCCGTTTCTGGGGCCGAACATGGTCACGGACGACTTCGGAACCGTCGCCGGCGGCATCGGTAACCGCGCCGGCGACAACTTCGGAACGACGTCCGATCGCTCCGGCGCGACCGTGGGAGGCGGACAGACGTGTATCGCGAGCGGCGCGGTTTCCACGGTCTCGGGCGGAAACTTCAACATCGCCAGCGGAATCGCCGCGACCGTCGCCGGAGGAGACGCGAACCAGGCCCACGGGGCGAACTCGATTGTGGCGGGTGGAAACGGCAACATCGCCATGGGCAACAACTCCTTCGCCGCCGGGACCTTGACCCGAGCCAATCACCCGGGCGTCTTCATCTGGGGGGACTCGCTCGGGGCGACGATCTCCTCCACTGCCGCCGATCAGTTCATCGTTCGCGCGACCGGAGGCATATGGCTCGGGCAGGGGACGGACGCCGTTTCGATAGCGGCCGGAGACTTCATCGCAACGTCGACCGGGGCCCACCTCACGAACGGGGGGGTGTGGACGAACAATTCGGATCGCCAGGCGAAGCAGGACGTGGAACCGATCGACGACCGCGAGATCCTCGAGCGGCTGGCGAACCTCCCCATCACGTCCTGGAGCTACAAGTCCGAGGGACGGGACGTCCGGCACGTCGGCCCCATGGCGCAGGATTTCTACGACGCGTTCCGGCTGGGTGAAAGCGATCGTTCGATCGGGACCGTGGACTCGGACGGCGTGGCCTTCGCCGCGATTCAGGCGCTCTACCAGATCGTCCGGGAGAAGGACCGGGAGGTCCAGACCCTGAAGCGGAGGCTCGAGGTTCTGGAGGCCGCCTCGGGCCGCTAGAGCCTGGCGGCCGCGTCCTCGTCGAGAACCCAGATCAGAGAGCCGCGATCGGGTCGCACGAGGGAGGCGGGGAAATCGGCGCGACTTCGCTCCGCTCGGACCACGGCGGCGACTGCGTCGCGCTTCTCTGCTCCCACCACGAGAAAGACGACGCGCCTTGCGGCGTTCAGGACGGGCAGCGTGAGCGTCAGCCGCCACTCGGCAAGCTTGGGAACGTAGTTTTCGACGGCGCGGCGGCTCGTCTCCTCGAGAGCCTCCGTTCCCGGGAAGAGCGACGCGGTGTGGCCGTCGGTCCCGAGACCCAGCAGCACGTAATCGAAGCGAGGCGGGCCGTCCGGCTCGAACTCCCGCTCGAGCGCCGCGTCATACTCCGCGGCCGCGCGGTGTGGATCTTCCTCGCCGCGCATCCGGAACACGTTTTCCGGCGGGACCCGCAGCGGATCGAGGAGGTGCTCTTTCGCGAGGCGATAGTTCGATCGGCCGTCCCCGGGAGGCACACAGCGCTCGTCCACGAAGAAGACGCGGGCGCGGGTCCAGTCGACGAGCGGCCGGAACGTGTCCCCTGCGAGCCGGTCGAAGAGGAGCTTCGGCGTCGAGCCTCCCGAGAAAGTGACCCGGAACCTCCCGTGGTCGGCGAGCGAGTCGGAGAAGGCGGCGACGAGCTCCCGCGCGGCCGCCTCCGCGGCCTCGGACGCGTCGGGAAGGACGCGGATCTCGAAGCGCGGGGGGCCTTCGGGCGGGAGCTCCTCCCTCACTTCCCGAGCGTGCGCCAGCGGCGCCCGTCCGCCTCGATGAACCGGTCGGCCGACTCGGGCCCCAAGGTGCCGGCGGCGTAGTTCGGGAGCTCGGGCGGCGGCTGCGTCTCCCACGCCTCGAGCAGAGGGTGGAGAACCCGCCACGCCTCCTCCGCCTCGTCCCCGCGGATGAAGAGCGTCTGGTCCCCGTGCGTCACGTCGACCAAGAGACGCTCGTATCCGCCGTGCGATCCCGCTCCCACGTTCGAGTACGGAAACTCCATGTAGACCGACTCGACCTCTCCGACCGTCCCGGGGATCTTCGCCTCGAACTTGAGCGCGACCGCTTCCTCCGGCTGGATGCGCAGTCGCAGGACGTTCGGCGGGAGCTGCCCGTCGTGGTGCCGGAAGTAGTGGTGCGGGACGCCGCGGAACTCGATGGCGATCTCCGAGATCCGGGTCGCCATCCGCTTTCCGGAGCGGACGTAGAACGGAACTCCGGCCCAGCGCCAGTTGTCGATGACGAACTTGACCGCGGCATATGTCGGGGTCTTGGAGTCCGGGGCCACGTTCGGCTCCTCGCGGTAGCCCGGGACCTTCTTGCCTTCGACGACGCCGGGGCCGTACTGCCCACGAACCGCCCACGCCTGCGCCCCGTCCTCCGGAAACGGGCGGATGGACTGGAGCACCTTGACCTTCTCGGCCCGCACGGCGTCGGCCTCGAACTTCACGGGCGGCTCCATCGCGGTCAGGCAGAGGAGCTGGAGCAGGTGGTTCTGGAACATGTCGCGCAGGATTCCGGCTTGTTCGTAGTAGCCGGCGCGGTGACCCACGCCCAGGGTCTCCGCGACCGCGATCTGGACGTGATCCACGTAGCGTGAGTTCCAGAGGGGCTCGAAAATCCCGTTCGCGAACCGGAGCACGAAGATGTTCTGGACCGTTTCCTTGGCGAGGTAGTGGTCGATCCGGTAGATCTGCCGTTCGTCGAAGACTCTCCGCAGGCCCTCGTTCAGCTGTCGCGCCGACTCGAGGTCGTGGCCGAAGGGCTTCTCGACGACGACCCTCGCCCAGCCCTCCTCGGGCTTCGCGAGACCGTGCTCCCCGAGCAGCCGAACGATCTCCGAGTCAGCCTCCGGCGGGGTCGCGAGGTAGAAGATCCGGTTGCGATGGCCCTGGCGCTTTGACTCGATTTCCTCCAGCACCTGGCGCAGCCGGCGGTAGAGGTCCGGATCTCCGAAGTCCCCCGTGAGGTACCGGACGATCGCGGGAAGTTCGCCCGGCCTCCCCTGTTCACGCGGCGTGAACTCGTGCGTTCCCTCCTCCAGCCGGCTTCGAAACTCGGCGTCGCTGTAGGGCGTCCGCGCGAGGCCGACGACCGCGAAGTCCGGCGATATGGCGCCGTCGCGGGAGAGGTGGCAGATCGCCGGCGCGAGCAGCCGCTTCGTGAGGTCCCCCGACGCTCCGAAGATGATGAGGGTCGCGGGGGGTCGAAGTTCTTCTTCGGTCTTCATTCCTTGGTCACCGCGTGGCCGCCGAACTGGTTTCGGAGGGCGGCGATCACCTTCGCCGAGAACGATTCGGGTTGCCGCGAGTAGAACCGGGCGAAGAGCGAGTCGGCGAGCGCGGGCATGGGGACGGCGCGCTCGATCGCCTCGTGGAGCGTCCAGCGTCCCTCTCCCGAGTCCTCCACGAATCCCTTCACGGTCGCGAGCTTCGGATCGGCCTCGAGCGCCCGCACGAGCAGGTCGAGAAGCCAGGAGCGGACGACCGAGGCGTGCGTCCAGAGCTTCGAGATCTGCAGGAGGTCGAGGTCGTAGCCCGACGCCTGCAGGAGCTCGAGACCTTCACCGTACCCCTGGAGCATCGCGTACTCGATCGCGTTGTGCACCATCTTCACGAAGTGGCCGGCGCCCGGCGCACCCACGTGCGCGTATCCGTCGGGCGGCGCCAGCGTTTTGAACGCCGGCTCCACGACCCGGAAGTGGTCGGACAGGCCGCCCACCATCAGGCAGTAGCCGTACTTGAGGCCCCAGACTCCTCCGGACGTCCCAGCGTCGAGGAACCCGATCCGGTCCTTCTCGAGCTCGGCCGCGCGGCGGGCCGAGTCGGAGAAGCGGGAGTTGCCGCCGTCCACGATGACGTCGCCCGGGGAGAGGAGCGGCCGCAAACCGGCGATCGACTTCTCGACCGGATCCCCCGCGGGGATCATCAGCCAGACGACGCGCGGCGGCGTCAGCCTGGCGGCAACGTCTTCGAGCGAGGTCGCCGCGACCGCGCCCTGGGCCGCGGCCTCCTTCACGGACTTCTCGCTTCGAGCCCACGCGACGATCTCGTGGCCGTCCGCGAGAAGACGCCGGACCATGTTCCCGCCCATGCGCCCGAGCCCCACGAAGCCGAGCCTCATCCGCGCTCCTCCTATCTCGCCGCGCCGACTGCTGCCGTCACTTTCGCCGCGAGCGCCTCGAGCCCGACCGCCGGATCGCGCAGGTGCGCCGACAGCACGCGGCGGCCCCGGGCGGAGAGGGCGGCGAGGTCGCCGGCCGCCTGAGCAGCGATCATCCGTTCGAAGCCCCACGGCCTTCCCGGGATCGGGAGATCGGCCGACGGCGCCACCGTGACCTGCAGGAAGACGCCCGTGTCCGGACCGCCCTTGTGGAGCTGGCCGGTCGAGTGGAGGAAGCGCGGGCCGAAACCGACCGTCGTGGCCACGCGTTTCGCATCGCGCACCGGCAGCCGGATCCGCGCGAGCCGGTCCTCGTTCTCCTGTGTCGGCGGCAGGTACGCGGTGATGGCGAAGTAGTCTCCGGGCCGGATCGAATCGACGAGCTCCGACACGCGCCGAGGGTCGGGTCCGGGCGGGGGCGGCGCATCTTCCCCCTTCGCCGAGAGGATTTCGTTCGTCCGGTCCTTCGCCTCCTGCACGTTCGGCTGATCGAAGGGGTCGATCTCGAGCAGCACGCCGGCGATCGCGGTCGCGAACTCCCAGCGGAACATTTCCGCGCCGAGATCGAGCGCGTCCGAAACGGGAAGCGTGGCCGTCGGATGCCCGGCGGCCTCGAGCGCCGCGAGCCTTCCGTCGGGATCCTCCGATCCCGGCGGCGCGATCCGGACGAAGACCCGGTCGTTGCCGTAGACCTCCGGGGTGCCGAGAGGCTCCCCCTCCACGGGGAGGATCCCCTTCCCCTCCTTGCCGGTCGACTCCGCGATCAGCTGCTCGAGCCACATGCCGAAGCGATCCACCGGAGACCCGACGGAGAACGTGAGCTTGTCCCGGCCGTCGAGCGCGAGCGCTCCGATCGCCGCACCGAGCGATGCTCCCGGGTTCTCACCGGGATCACCGGCGCGGCAGGCGGCGGCCGCATCCCGGGCGCGCCGGAGCAGCTCGCGGACGTCGATTCCGGCGAGCGCCGCCGGCACGATCCCGAACGGAGAGAGCGCCGAGTACCGGCCGCCGATCGCCGCGTCCGCGAGCACCGTCACCTCGACGCCGCGGCTCTGCGCGAGTTTCTCGAGCGGGGTGCCGGGATCGGTGATCACGACGAACCGCTCTCCGGCGCGCTGGCCCAGGTCCTTCTCGGCGAAAGCGTAGAACCAGTCGAAGAAGAGGTTCGGTTCGAGCGTGGTGCCCGACTTCGACGAAACGACGTACACCGTGCGCGCCGGCGGCGTCGCCTCGGCGGCCGCGCGGACACTGTCGGGATGGGTCGAATCGAGGACGTCGAGCCGGGGCCATCCGGGGCGCCGCCCAAAGGAGGAAGCGAAGACGAGCGGCGCGAGCGACGAGCCTCCCATGCCGAGCACCAGGACCCGGTCCGCTTCGGCGGAGAACCGCGCCGCGAGCTCCTCGAGGCCGGGAAGCGTCGCCCACATCCGGTCGGCGATCGTCAGCCATCCGAGCGCGTTGCCGATGATCGAACGATGGGACGGGTCGTCCTTCCAGAGCGTCGGGTCGCCGGACCAGACGCGCTCGACCGCCCGCTCCCGCTCGAGCCGCCGGAGCGCCTCCCGCCAGGGTTTTTCGGACGCCGAGAGCGCGAGCTTCAGGCGACCCTCATCGCCTTCTCTTTCTCGGCGAGGACCTTCAACAGCCCGTCGTACGAGTCGGAGAACTTCTTCACGCCCTCTTCCTCGAGCTCGCGCGAAACCGTCGCCTCGTCGATCCCGAGCTCGGCGAGCCGCAGGAACACGGTCTTCGCCTCGTCCAGGCCGTCGGAGATCCGCACCTTCGGGTCGCCGTGATCCCGGTACGCCTCGAACGTCTCGGGCGGCATGGTGTCCACCGTGTGCGGCGCGACGAGAGCCTCGACGTAGTACAGGTCCGGATACGCCGGGTCCTTCGTGGACGTCGAGGCCCAGAGCGGGCGCTGGAGCCGCGCGCCCTTACCATCGAGCGCACGGAACCGCTCCGCCCGGAAGACTTCCTCGAACGCGCGATAGGCGAATCGGGCGTTCGCGATCGCGGCCTTGCCGCGCAGCTCGCGGGCCAGTTTCCCGCGGCTCCCCTGCGGGTCTTCCTTCGCGATCCGGTCCAGCTTCTTGTCCACGTTCGTGTCGACGCGGCTCACGAAGAAGCTCGCGACGGAGTGCAGGCTCTCGACCGGGCGCCCCGCCGCGATCCGCTCCTCGACTGCGGAGAGATACGCCTCCATCACCTCGCGGTGGCGGGCGACCGAGAAGAGCAGGGTGATGTTGATGTTGATGCCTTCCGAGACGCACTGCCGGATGGCGGGAATCCCGGCGGCGGTCCCCGGGATCTTGACCATGACGTTCGGCCGGGCGCACGCCTGCCACAGCCGGCGCGCCTCGCGGATCGA
>DATIBN010000035.1:0-5463 GCA_035457525.1 Thermoanaerobaculia bacterium
ACGCCTCATTGTAAATGGGGTCAGGTCTCCACTTGCCACATCGGGGGTCAGGTCTCCACTTGCCACATGGGTTCGCTAGAGGAGATACGCGATCGCGAACCCGACCTGCGCGCTCATGAGCAGCAGGTACATGTGCGTCCACGCGGGATGGTTTTCGGTGCGCGCGAGCTCGTCCGGGTTCCGGAGCACCAGGCTCGCCGCGTACGCGCCCCAGCCGGCGAGCGCGAACCCGAGCACGGTGAGAAGGGTCCGGTTGCCTGTGAGGAGATAGCCCGCCGTCCGGTCCGGGTCCGGCAGCCACGCGAAGACCGGAATCAGCAGCCACGGCAGGACGAAGAAGGGCGCCATCATCCGCGCCGCTCGCGCCACGCCGAACCGGATCGGAAGCGTCACGACGCCGTGCTCGCGGTCACCGGCCATGTCGGAAAAGTCTTTCGTCGAGGTCGCGCCCAGCAGGAACAGCGCGAAGACGCTCCCGATCGCCCAGGGTTCCGACAGGGCGACCGACGCGACGAACGACCACCCTGCCACCTTGAGCAGTCCGCCCCGCGTCACCGCGATCGTGAAGTTGGCCCAGAACCAGTGGCGCTTCGATCGGCCGAGGGCGCGGAAGGAATAGACGAACGTCGCGAGCGCGCCGAGCACGTAGATGAAGAAGGCCGCGTGCAGGTGGACGGGCGCCTGCATCCGCTGGGTAAAGGAGTGGTACGGGTACGGCACGACCAGCCAGGTCGGCAGGATCGCGAGCACGTAGAGCGCCGCCGCGACCCCCCACGCGCCGGCGATCGACACTTCGCCCCGGACGAGAGGGCGTTCCGGCTTGTTCCGCCGGTCGATCTCGAGGTCCGCGATCTGGTTGACGATGTTCGAAGCGGCGTTCATCGCGGAGGCGCAGAGAGAGCCGATGACGACGGTCAGCACGATCGGCCACGTGATCCGCCGCGCGGGATCCGGGTTGTGGGCCGACCCGAACGCGCAGACCGCTCCCGAGAGGATCCCGAGGAGCGGCGGAAGCAGCGTGAACGGCCGCGCGAGCCGGATCCAGCGCTTCACTGCCGGGCGAGCCCGAGCGCGATGAGAGCTCCCGCGAACGTATTGAACGCGTTCGCGAACTCGTGATCGAGCCTACCGCCCGAGCGGCGCCGCAGGTCCGCGAGGACGCTTTCCGCGAACGCCGCCAGGAATCCCCCGGCGATCACGGCGAGGATCGCGCCTCGCGGCAGCCAGCCGAAGAGCCACGAGAGGAGGGCCATGACGCACGCCCCGGCGAGCGCCGCGCCCGATCCGGACAAGGACACGCCTCCGGGCGTTCCGGCCGGGACGGGGTCGAACGTCACGGGAGATCTCGGATCGCGCCCGAAGAGGGTCCCGACCTCCGTGGCGAGCGTGTCGGCCAGCGCCGCGGCGAGCGCTCCGGCGAAGGCCGCCGCCGGCGAGCCGAGAACGAGCAGCGCCACCGGAACGATGCAGTTCGCCGCGACGTGCGCCCCGCCGCGGCGGCCGCGGTCCGCCTGCGCGACGCCCGCGTCTTCCTTGACGGCGTAGCCCCACTTCGTCGCCGCCGTTCCGGCGAGGAAGAACGTCCAGAGAAGCGCGTAGGCGGACCAGCCGCCGTAGGCGAGGACGAGGAAGCCGACGAGCGCCCCCGCGAGCGCGCCGGAGCGCGACACGATCCCGGCGCGCCAGGTGACGAGGCCGGCGGCGAGGTTCACCACGATCGCGACGACGAGCGCGCGCGAGCCTCCCGCATGAAACGGAGCGAGCGGCGCCTCCGGCCAGCGCCCGAGCTGGACGAGAACGAGCGCCGTGGGCAGGGCGGCGACGAGGTTGTCGTCCAGCCCGGCGCGGACGGACTCCAGGAACGCGTACACGGCCGCGCCGACCACGAGAAGCACGACCGCGACGGGTTCGAGCGGCCGGGCGGAGACGAACCAGAACACGAGGATGGACGCGGTGGCGCCAGCGGCCCAGTTCGCGGCGAGCCCGATCCACCGCTTTTCGCGGTTCCACGGCAGGCCCGGCCCGCCGACGCGCTCGCCGGCGATCGCCGCGGCCGGATCGCCGAACGCCATCATCGCCCAGACCGCGGCGGCGACCGTCAGGTAGCGGTCTCGCAGAAGGACGATCAGGACGAGGACCATCGCCGCGTACGAGACGATCCCGGGGTCCAGGCGCCGTTGCGAGTCGCGGTAGATGCCGCGACCCACTTTCGGCATCACGAACAGGTTGAAGAGGAGGGCGGCGAGCGCGAGGACGGCGGCCTGCTTCCAGTCGAGCCATCGGAGCGCGAGCGCGAAGAGACCCGTTCCGGCGTGGATCGCCTTGCGCTGCCACTCGCCCGCGCTGAAGGTCACGCCTCCGGCCTCGCGCGGCCCGCGAGGTACTCGACGAGCGGCTCGCGAAAGTGCCGGATCGCCCTTCCCGTCAGGCTCTGGTACTTCGACGTGTCGAGCACGGAATACGCCGGCCGCGGGGCAGGCCGCGCGAGCTCGGCCGAGGTCGTTCGACGGACGTTCACGTCGCCGCGACCCGAGAGAAGCAGGATCTCGAGAGCGAAGTCGTACCAGGTGACGTCGCCGGCGTTGGCGAAGTGGTAGATGCCCGCGGCGCCGGCCGCGAGGAGCGCGACGATCGCCTCGGAGAGGTCGGTCGTCGCGGTCGGCCGGCCGCGCTGGTCGTCGACGACCGACAGCTCGCGCCGGCCGTCGTCCACCTGTGTCAGGATCGCCTCGACGAAGTTCCATCCGCCGCGCCCGAACAGCCACGAGGCGCGAACGACGAGGGCCGCCGGGCATTCGAGCGCGGCCTCCTCCCCCGCCCGCTTGGTGCGACCGTACGTCGAAAGCGGCGCCGTTTCGTCCGCCTCGCCGTACGGCTCGTGCTTCTCCCCGTCGAAGACGAAGTCCGTGGAGATCTGCACGAGGCGGGTGGCGCGCCGCCGGCACTCCCGCGCGAGGAGCTTGACCCCGCGCACGTTGACGGTCCACGCCTCCGGGTCCGTCTCGCACGCGTCGACCTTCGTGAACGCCGCGCAGTTGACGACCACGTGGGGATCCACGTCGCGGAACGCGGCCGCGACCTCCCGCTCGTCGGTGACGTCGAGGTCGGCCCGGGGCCGCGGGAAGACCTCGTACCCGGCGCCGGCGAGCACCGGCGAGAGGTCCGAGCCGAGCATGCCCGACGCGCCGGTCACAAGGACGCGCGGCCGCTCCCCCGCCATGGGCCGCGGCGACGCGAGCAGGGCCGGCTGCGCCTCGACGGGGGCGACGGCGGCATCCGTCACGGTGAGAACCTAACCGGGGGGTTTCGCCGTCGCCGAGGAGGTCGCCAGGCGGTCGCCATACTGGGCGCGGTAGTACTCCCGGTACGCCGCGTCCTTCTCCTTGATGGGGCGCCACCAGTCCTCGTGCTCGGCGTACCAGCGGACCGTCTCCGCGAGGCCCTGCTCGAACGGCGTCGCGCTCGAGAACCCGAGGCGGGCGAGCTTGCCCGCGTCGAGCGAATAGCGGCGGTCGTGGCCGGGCCGGTCGTCCACGAAGCGGATCAGGCTCTCCGGCTTGCCGAGGTGGGCGAGCACCTTCTTCGTGATCGCCAGGTTCTCCGCTTCGTTGCCTCCCGCGACGTTGTAGGTCTCGCCGGGTTCCCCCGCGTCGAGCAGGAACTCGATTGCGGCCGCATGGTCCTTGACGTACAGCCAGTCCCGCACGTTGCGCCCGTCACCGTACAGCGGCAGCGGGTGGTCGTCGAGCGCGTTCGTCACGAAGAGCGGAATGAGCTTCTCCGGGTACTGATAGGGGCCGTAGTTGTTGGAAGCGCGCGTGATGACGACCGGCAGCGCGTAGGACGCCCAGTACGAGTAGGCCAGACGGTCGCCCCCCGCCTTCGACGCGGCGTACGGGTTGCGGGGGTTCAACGTCGATTCTTCGTCGAAGGACCCGCTCGCGATCGAGCCGTAGACCTCGTCCGTCGAGATCTGAATGAACTTCGTGAGCCCGCCCCGGCGCCGCGCCTCTTCGAGCAGGACGAAGACGCCGCGCACGTCGGTCTCGATGAACGACGCGTCCCCCAGGAGCGACCGGTCGACGTGCGTCTCCGCCGCGAAGTTGACGACGGCGTCGCAGCCTTCCATAGCGACCCGCACGACGTCGGGGTCGGCGATGTCGCCCTTGATGAACCGGTAGTTCGTGCGGTGCGCCACGTCCGCCAGGTTCGCCGGGTTCGCGGCGTACGTGAGCTTGTCGAGGTTGACAACGGAGACGGCCGCGCCGCGGGTCTCGAAGAGATGGCGGATGAAGTTGGAGCCGATGAAGCCGCAGCCCCCGGTGACGAGGACTTTCACAGGATCCCGATCTCGGAGTTGTCGCTGACGAGGAAACGATGGACCCGGGGTCTCTCGGCGCCCGGGTGGATCCGCACGTTCTTGCCGATCAGGGAGTCCGCGATCCGCCCCGGGATGCGTTCGAGCGAGGAGCCTTCGAGAACGATCGAGTTCTCGATCTCGCACCTCTCGATCCGGCAGCCGGGCCCGATGGACGTGTACGGCCCGACGAAAGCGCTGCGGATCTCCGCGCCTGCGCCGATGATCGCGGGGCCCCGGATCGTGCTCGCGAAGATCCTGGCGCCCGGCTCGATCGCGACCTTCCCCTCGACGCGCGACCCCTCGTCCACCCCTTCGGAGCCGCTGGCCGTGAAGGTGTCGAGGATGATGCGGTTGGCCTCGAGCATGTCCTCGACCTTGCCCGTGTCCTTCCACCAGCCGGAGACGAGGTGCGGGTGGACGGTGCGCCCGTTGTCGATCAGCCACTGGATCGCGTCGGTGATCTCGAGCTCACGGCGGGCGCTCGGCCGGATCGCCTTGACAGCTTCCCAGATCGAGTCGTCGAACATGTACACGCCGACGAGCGCGAGGTTCGAGCGCGGCTCCTTCGGCTTCTCGGTCAGCCGCACGACCTTTCCGTCGGCGAGCTCGGCCACGCCGAACTGCTCCGGGTTCGGGACGCGGGCGAGCAGGATCTCGGAGTTGCACCCGAGCCTCCGATATTCATCCACGAGCGACGTGATCCCGTCGGCGATCAGGTTGTCGCCGAGGTACATGACGAAGGGCTCGCCCCTCAGGTACGACTCCGAGATCAGCACCGCGTGCGCCAGCCCGAGCGGAGCCTCCTGCTCGATGTACGTGATGTGCGCGCCGAACCGGGAGCCGTCGCCGAGCGCCTCCCGGATCTCGTCCTTCGTCTCGCCGACGACCACGCCGATCTCGTTGATGCCGGCGGCCACGATCGCCTCGACCCCGTAGAAGAGCACGGGCTTGTTCGCCACCGGCACGAGCTGCTTCGAGCGCGTGTACGTCAGCGGGCGCAGACGGGTGCCCTTGCCGCCCGACAGGATGAGGCCTTTCATTGGGGAGGGATCATACCGAAGCCAACGACACTGTCCGAATAATCAAGGATGGGGTCAGCCCTG
>DATIBN010000036.1:0-5048 GCA_035457525.1 Thermoanaerobaculia bacterium
CACCCCAACCCTCTCCCCGCAAGCGGGGAGAGGGAGACCGCTCAATTCCCTCTGCTCGCAAGCGGGAAGAGGGAGAACCCAATCCCCTCTCCCCCGCACGCGGGGGAGAGGGCAGGCTGAGGGGGTTTACTTCTTCTGGAACAGCGGCAGGTACTGCGCGTAGCCCTCGGCGGCCAGCCGGTCCACCGGGATGAAGCGCATCGCCGCCGAGTTCATGCAGTAGCGCAGACCCGTCGGAGGCGGCCCGTCGTCGAAGACGTGGCCGAGGTGCGAGTCCGCGTGAACCGAGCGCACCTCCGTGCGCGGAATCCCGAGCTTGAAGTCGGTCGCCGTCTTGACGTTCGACTTCTCGAGCGGCTTCGTGAAGCTCGGCCAGCCGGTGCCCGACTCGTACTTGTCGAGCGACGAGAAGAGCGGCTCGCCCGAGACGACATCGACGTAGATCCCCTTCTCGTGGTTGTTCCAGTACTCGTTGGCGAAGGCGCGCTCGGTCCCCTCCTTCTGGGTGACGTGGTACTGGAGCGGCGTCAGCCGCTTCTTCAACTCCTCGGCGGGGGGCTTGCGGAAGTTGGACGCGACCCAGCCCTTCGCCTTCGCGGCGGAGCTGCTCTGCCCCTGCGCGACGGTGCCGACGGCGACGGCCGCAACCATTGCGAGAACTGCGATCTTCACTTGTGGCCTCCAGATACCGGCTGGCCCCAGATCGCCTTCAACCGGGCGTCGCGGCCGCAACCGGCGCGGTAGGTGTGATAGCGGATGGGACTCTTCTTGTAGAAGTCCTGGTGGTAGTCCTCGGCCGGGTAGAACGTCGTCGCCGGGACGATCTGCGTGACGATCTTTCCGCGGAACCGCGGCTCTTCCTCGAGCTTTCTCTTCGACTCCTCGGCGGCCTGCCGCTGGGAGTCTCCCCGGTAGAAGATGGCCGAACGGTACTGGGTCCCGTGGTCGCAGAACTGACCGTTCGCCTGGAACGGATCCACGTTGCGCCAGAAGACGTCGAGAAGCTTCGGGTAGGTGATCACCTTCGGGTCGTAGATGACCTCGACGGCCTCGGCGTGGCCGGTTCCCCCCGCGGACACCTCCTCATAAGTCGGGTTCGTCTTGTGACCCCCGATGTACCCGGACGTCACGGAAACCACGCCGGGGAGCCCTTCGAACGCCGTCTCCTCGCACCAGAAGCAGCCGCCGGCGAAGATCGCCGACTCCCGCCCGGGCGGAGACGCGAGTCCGAGGCCCGCGACGGCCAAACCGGCCACGAAAGCCGCCAAGACCCGCAGTTTCAAGAGAGACCTCCTTCGTCCTTCATCGGAAGAAGAACGCTCCGGAAGGCCTATTGGATTCCGGAACGGGCCTCGATTCTCGTGAAGTGCGGCGGGTGCAGGCTGAAGCCTGTCCCTGCGACGGTGACTATTTCTTGTTGGTCCAGCTCTGCTTGCCGACCTTCCACGCGCCGTTCTCTTCCTGGAGCTCGACGGTACCCCAGTTGGTCTCGCCGTCCGACTTACCGGTCGCGGACAACGTCGCCTTCTTCCCTTCGACCTTGAGGTCGGTGAGCTTGATGTCGGACGGCGCCATCGCCTTCAGGAACTCCATGGCCTTCTGCGGCGTCATCCCCATTTCCTTCGTCTGCTCGTCGATCATCTTGGCGGCCTCGGCGACCATGGCCTTCTTATAGCCCTCGTAGTCGCCCGTCTCGACGGTTTTCAAGAGCACGCGATAGGCCTTTGCCTGGGGTGTTGCTTCGAGATCTTTTCCTCCGGCGAACGCCGGGGCGCAGACGAGTGCGAGGGCGAGCAACGCGAGGATCGAGCGGGCAGCGGTTCTCATGGCTTTCGTTTCTCCTTGTTTCGTTCGGGTTCGGACCATTGTCTCATTCCGGCCGCGCCGGATCACCCTGCTCTTTCGTCCATGGCTCCACCGACGTCTCGCCCGCCTCGTCGGACGACACCACCTGGATCTCGTCGAAGCCTTCGGACCACGACGGGGGCTGGAGCTTCTTGAAGGTGGCGATCACGCCCGGGACGGGAACTACGGCGCCCTCTGCGCGGCGGCGGTTCCGTCCGAGCGCCTGGCGCAGCCCGCACCGGAAATAGACCGCGACGACTCGGAATCCCGCGGCGCGCGCCGGCCCGATCACCTCCGCGCGCTGGCTCGCGAGCGCGTTCGTGTTGTCGAGGACGAACGGCTGCTTCGCCGCGAGGCAGGCCGCAACGAGGGCGCGCTCGCGCCCCTTCGTCTTCACCACGTCGCGGCTCACCCGGACGTGGCTGGCGAAGAAACGCTCCTTGTAGAAGGTGGACTTGCCGCAGCCCTGGACGCCGATGAAGATCACCGCTTCCATTTGGGGTCAGGTCTCCACTTGCCACATCGGGGGTCAGGTCTCCACTTGCCACATTGAGGGTCAGGTCTCCACTTGCCACAGCCGTGGCGACCTATACTGAGGCCTCGGCATGCCGGAAGAGAAGAGACGCCGGTCGGCTTCCGCAGCTCGGTCCCGCCGTTCTTCTGCAGGACGCTTCCGCCTCGAGATAGTGTCCCGAGCACTCCGGGAATACGCTCTCTCCCTGCCGGAAGCGACCGAGGACTTTCCCTGGGGCGAGCGCGTCGCGAAGGTGAAGGGCAAAGTCTTCGTGTTCCTGGGCACGGATCCCGTGCCGGGCGGCCCGATGGGTCTCTCGGTCAAGCTGCCCGAATCCGGACAGGACGCGCTCGATCTGCCGTTCGCGAAGCCGACGGGCTACGGCCTCGGGAAGTCGGGCTGGGTGAGCGCAACGTTCGAGGCGAAAGACCACCCGCCCGTCGACATCCTCAAGGGGTGGATCCGGGAGAGCTACCGGGCGGTCGCTCCCCGAAAGCTCCTCGCCGGGCTCGACGAAGCCGGCTGACCCCTATCCGACCCCCACCGCCGCCGCGTGCTCGACGCGCGTGCCGAGCACCTCCAGGAACTGCGCGAGCCACACCGGGTGCGCGGGCCACGCGGGCGCCGTCACGAGGTTTCGATCCGTCACCGCCTGGTCCACCGGGATGTCCGCCCAGGTCCCGCCGGCCCGCGAGACTTCGGGTCCGACGGCCGGGTACGAGGAGCAGCGCCTTCCGGAGAGGACGCCCGCCGCCGCGAGGATCTGCGCGCCGTGGCAGATGGACGCGATCGGCTTCTCCCGCGCCGCGAAGTGCTTCACGATCTCGAGGATCCTCGAGTTCAACCGCAGGTACTCGGGCGCGCGGCCGCCCGGGATCACGAGCGCGTCGTAGTCCGACTCGCGCACGGCGTCGAAGTCGAAATTGAGCGCGAAGTTGTGGCCCGGTTTTTCGGAGTAGGTTGGTCTCCCTCGAAGTCGTGGACCGCGGTGCGGACCTTCTCCCCGGATTTCTTGCCCGGGCACACCGCGTGGACCGTGTGTCCGACCATGAGAAGCGCCTGGAACGGGACCATGACCTCGTAGTCCTCGACGAAATCTCCCACCAGCATCAGGATCTTCTTTCCCGCCATCGAAACCTCCTTGGAAGAAGCGATCTTATCGGGCGGGCAGTCCTTCGGGGACGAGCGGCAGGCCGCGCAGGCGCACGCCCGTCGCCGCGAAGATCGCGCCGGCGACCGCGGGAGCGAGCCCGACCATCGGCGTCTCGCCGGCGCCGGCGGAGGGCAGGTCCCGGCGGTCCACGACCACGACGTCGATCTCCGGGAGGTCGGGGAACCGCGGAACGCGGTACTGCGAGAAGTGCGGGTTCAGGATCCGCCCCTTCTCGAAGCGCACCGCCTCGAAGAGCGCGCCGCCGATCCCCTGAACCATCGCACCCTCGATCTGGTTCCGAACGCCGTCCGGGTTCACGACGGCGCCGCAGTCGAACGCCACGACGACCCGACGGATGCGCACCCCGCGGGCGCCGTTGCCGGCCTCGACGTCCGCGCAGGTAGCGACGTAGCCCCCCTTCTCGAATCCCCCGGCGATGCCGTGGCCGCGGCCCGCCCCCGCGGTCTTTCCCCACCCGAAGCGTTCCGCCGCGGCGTCGAACACGGCGACGAGGCGCGGATCGGTCAGGTTCTTCCGGCGGAACTGCAGCGGATCCATGGAGACCGCATGCGCGAGCTCGTCCATGTGGCTCTCGCGCGCGAAGTGGTTGGCGACCGCCGCGAGGCCGCGGTAGGACCCCTGCCGGAGAGGGGAACGAGCCGGGTGGAACTCGATCTTCTGGTTCGCGATCTCGTAAGGAGTCCGGATCGCCGCCGGTCCCGAGTTGTAGTTGTGGAACTCCCACGCGACGACCGTGCCGTCCCGACGTGCGCCGCTCTTCACCTCGATGACTCCCGCGGGACGGAAGTAGGCCCAGGTGAACTCCTCCTCGCGCGTCCAGACCAGCTTGACGGGCTTCCCGGCGGCCTTCGCCAGCCGCGCGGCCTCGATCGCCGCGTCCGGCGCGTGCTTTCCGCCGTACGCGGACCCGGTGTCCGGGACGATCACGCGCACCTTCTCGGGCGGGAGATGGAACGTCTCCGCGAGCCGATCGCGCACGTCGAAGGGACGCTGGGTTCCGGTCCAGACGGTGAGGCGTCCCTCGCTCCACTCCGCCACCGCGGCGCGCGGCTCGAGCGGAGCGTGGGCGATGTACTCGACGGTGTACTTCTTCTCGAGCGTGACCTCGGCGTCGGCCATTCCCCGCTCGACGGAGCCGACCGCGTGCTGCGAGCCGCGGGCGGGGGGCAGCAGGCCACGCTCTTGGTCGAGGTCTCCGTCGGTCGCAGTCTTCTTGAGCTCCTCGAAGAGGTTCGCGCTCGAGACGGACGAAGACGGCTCGGTCCACTTCGCACCGAGCGCCTCGAGCGCGCGCTCCGCGCTCGAGAGATCCGCCGCGGCGACGCCGACGAAATCGCCGTCGCGCACGATGCGGACGCCCGGCATCTTCTGCGCGCGTCCGGAGTCGAGCGAGACGAGCGTCGCCTCGAAGGCGGGAGGCCGGAGGACCTTGCCGTGCATCATCCCGGGGCGGACGAGGTCGGACGTGTACCGATGCTGCCCCGTGACGAAGTCGCGGCCGTCGACCTTCCGCGC
>DATIBN010000037.1:0-7493 GCA_035457525.1 Thermoanaerobaculia bacterium
CGCGACGAGGCGGAGGCTGCCGCGAAGCGCGCGCGGGCGGCCTACGAAGAGGCGCGGCAGGCGGCGGGGTACGACTCGCGGTGGATCGAGCGGTTCGTCGCTCCCTTCGTGCGCCAGCTCGAGGCGGAGCTCGCCCCGACCGAAAAGACCGCGGCCGAGACGTTGCTGAAGCTCGCCGACGATCTCTCCAACAATCCGCGCTTCGACGCCTGGGGAGAGGGTCTCTTCCGCCTCGAGCGGATCGCGGAGCAGGCGAAGCGGTCGGGCCACGACACCCTCGCCCGCGACATCCACGGGCGGATGCGGAGGATCGATCCCGATTACGCGCCGGGCTCGACGGCCGTGCCGCTCAGCTCGATGGCGGCGGCGGGCTCGACCCGATGATGTCGCCGGCGCGGCCGAGCGCCTCGTCGAGCGACGCGACGAAGTTCTCCCGGCCGTAGCGGTCGAGCCGGCCCGCCCGCTCCAGCGCGTGGAGCGGCTGCGCGTGGATGCCGGAGATCAGGAACCGGATCCCGTGGCGGTGGAAGTCCTCGAAGAGGTCGTCGAGCACCCGGATCCCCGAGGCGTCCATCGCCGGCACGTTGCGCATGCGGAGGATGAAGACCCGCGGCTTCTTCGCGACGAAGCGGAGGACGTCCTTGATCTTGTCGGCCGCGCCGAAGAAGAACGGGCCGTTCACCTCGTAGACCTCGACGCCCGCCGGAATCCGGCGTCGCGCGACCCCCTCGGCGTCGGCGTTCATCATTCCGTCCGGCGCCTCGACCAGCTCGCGCGTCACCATCCCGACGTTCGTGACGTCCGCCATGCGCTTCATGAAGAGGAACGCGGCGAGCACCACGCCGGCCTGCACGGCGACCGTGAGGTCCACGAGCACGGTCAGGAAAAAGGTCGTCAGCAGGACGAGCACGTCGCTGCGCGGCGTGCGGAAGATGTGGGCGAACGACTGCCACTCGCTCATGTGGTACGCGACGACGACGAGGATCGCCGAGAGCGCCGCGAGAGGGACGTACCGGACCCACCGGCCCAGGAAGAGCAGGAGCACGAGGATGGTGAGCGAGTGCGCGATGCCGGCGACCGGCGTCCGCCCCCCGTTCTTCACGTTCGTCGCCGTCCTCGCGATGGCCCCCGTGGCCGGTATCCCGCCGAAGAGAGCGGAGCCGACGTTGGCGACCCCCTGACCCACGAGCTCCACGTTCGACTTGTGCCGGCTGCCGATCATCCCGTCCGCGACGACCGCCGAAAGAAGCGACTCGATCCCCGCGAGCAGCGCGATCGTCACCGCCGGCGAGAAGAGCTCCCGAACGGAGGCGAGGTCGATCGCCGGGAAGCGCGGCGTCGGGATCCCGAACGAGACGTCCCCGAAGCGCGAGCCGATCGTCTCGACGGGAATCCCGAGGAGGGCTACCGCGGCGGTGGCCGCGGTGATCGCCACGATGGGCGCCGGGACTTTTCGCGAGAGCCGCGGCCAGACGCCGAGGATCAGGAGCGAGGCGGCGGAAACGGCGATCGCGGCCGGAGAGGCGCGCGGGATCGCCGGCGCGATCGTGGCCCACTTCTCGAGAAAGGGGCCGGGGACCTCACCGAGCGGAAGGCCGAGCAGGTCCTTGATCTGAGACGAGAAGATGATCACCGCGATGCCGCTCGTGAAGCCGACGACGACGGGATAGGGGATGAACTTGATCGCCCCCCCGAAACGCGCGAGCCCGAGAACGATCAGGATCGCTCCGGCGAGAAGGGTGCAGATCGCCAGCTTCTCGACACCGTACTTCTGCACGACGCCCGCGACGATCACGATGAAGGCTCCGGTCGGCCCGCCGATCTGGACGCGGCTGCCTCCCAGGAGAGAGACGAGGAAACCGCCGATCACCGCCGTGACGAGACCCTTCTCGGGCGCCACTCCGGACGCGATTGCGAAGGCGATCGCGAGGGGGATCGCCACGATGCCCACGATGACGCCGGCCTGCAGGTCCGCGAGAAACTGCCGCCGCGTGTAGTCGCCGAAGACCGTGAGGGTCTTCGGGAGAAATCTCGTGGGCATCGGTTGCCGAAAAGGTATCAGCTGCCGACGGTTTCCCTCTCCCCACTCGCGGGGAGAGGGTCAGGGTGAGCGGTCCTGGAGCGCTATGAAAGCTGATTGACCAGCAGCACGATCGCGATCACCGGGATCGCGATGATCGCGACGATCGCCAGCACGACGCCCGTGACGAAGAGCGAGTCCTTCTTCCGGCTGCGCTCCCCCTTCAACGCCTGACGGAAGATCTCGACGTTGCGGGTGTTCGCCTTGAAAGCCATGTCGAAGAGGTCCCCGAGGAACGGGACGATCCCGATGGCCGCCTCGATCCCGACGTTGGCGACCATGCGCGCGATCGCCGAGCGCGGCAGCCGCGCCTGGACTCCGGCGACGACGATGATCGCCGAGATCGCCGCGCCGATCAGGTCTCCGAGCCCCGGGACGAGCCCGATGATGCCGTCGAGGCCGATCCGCCATCGCCCGAAGGGAATCGAGCTGTCCATGATCCACGCGAGCTTCTCGATCCACGGATCCGGAGAATCGCGCGGCACGACCTCCGGCTCGATGACCCGCCGACGCACTTCCTTCGAGCTCATCGGAGCGGCCGGATGTCTCTCAGGTTGCCGTCGATGATGACCAGGTGGACGTGCGCCCCCTCCTGGAACCGGATGTACTGCTGGCGCGTCACGGGAAAACGGTAGCGCGCGGTCGCATCGCCTTCTCTCCCCTCGAAGACCAGGTAGTAGTTGCCCGTACCCGCGTAGCTCGCGCCTCCCGACCCGGGAGGGTCGTACTGGCGCTCGACGACCGTGGCCTCCAGGGACTTCGCCCCGAGGAACGGGTCCTTCGAGCTCGACGCGCAGCCGACGAAGAGCACGACGACGAGCAGCCCCAGGGCCGCAACCGGCCGCGGCAGCGTCACTTCTTTTCGCCCGCCATCCGCTCGATCTCGTCGCGCGCGCGGTCCACCACGCCCCGGATGGACTTCAGGAGCTCGACGGAGATGACCCGCCCCCCTTTGAACGCGGTGCGGCCCAGGGCTCCGAGCGACTGCCCGAGCTCGCGCATTTCATCCACCACCGAAGGTTCCGTTTCCTCCACCCGACGCTGTTCCTCCATGTCATCCTCCTCCCGCCTCGACGGGCTGCAAAACGCCTACCGGACCCGGACGCCGTTCTTGACGACCACCGCCGGGTTCTGGAGGAGCTCGATCGTCGTGAGCGCATCGCCCCGGACGGCCACGATATCCGCGTAGCGTCCCGGCGCGAGCGTCCCGATGTCCTTCTCCCTCTTCAAGAACACGGCGGGCCATCGGGTTGCTCCCGCAATCGCCTGCATCGGCGTCATCCCGAGCTTCACCCAGGTCGCGAGCTCCCGCCAGGTCGAGTCGCTGTGGAAGTTCCCCGGGATGCCCGAATCCGTGCCGACGAGCATCGTGACCCCGGTCTCGCGAAGCTGCCGGAACTTGTTGGCGAGAGTCGGGATCCGCCGCCGGACGAGCGCGAAGTAGGGCAGCCCCGGCAGGTTCTCGAGCGACTTCCGGATGTCGGCAACGATGTCGGGCGCGACGCCCTCCTGCCAGCGCGGATCGTTCAGCCGCTCCGGGAAGGAGTCGGCCGTGTACTCGGAGAGATAGAGCGGAGCGATCGTCGGGCACCAGAAGAGGGTCTGGTTGCGCTTGCGGAGCCCGGCGAGCACGTCGTCCGGATAGCCCGGCTCGGTCGCGAGCCCGGTGTGCTCGAAGCTGTCGATCCCGTACTTCAAACCGAGGCGGATCTCGTCCTCCCGGTGGGCGTGCGCGACGACCGGCTTGCCCCCCTTGTGCGCGGTCTCGACGACGGCCTTCACCTCTTCCTCGGTCATCTGGTCCTGGTCGATGAGCTTGATGACGTCCACGCCGGCGTCCACGAGCTTCTGGACCTTCGCCCGCGCGTCCGCGGCGCCCGTGACGCCCCAGCGGAATTCCTTCTCGTACTCGGCGTACGGCTTGTGCTGGATGAACGGCCCCGAGACGAAGAGCCGGGGCCCCGGGATCTCCCCCTTGTCGATGCGCTTCTTGACGTGGATCGAGTCCTCGAGTGGCGCCCCGAGCTCCCGGGCGAACGTGACGCCGCTCTCGAGGAGCTGGCGCGCGGCGGCCGGCATGATCTCGTCGCGGAACCTCGGCCGGTACGTCGTGTCCCAGTGCTCGTAGTCTCCGTGCCCCAGGATCATCAGGTGGACGTGCATGTCGGCCAAGCCCGGCAGCACGGTCATCCCGCGCGTATCGATCGTCGGTACTCCCGGCGGGACCGGGACGGACGAGCGCGGGCCCAGAGCGACGATGCGCTCCCCCGCGACGAGAATGACGCCGTCGTCGATCGGCCGCCCCTCGTAACCGTCCACGATGCGGCCGCCCACGAGGGCGAGCGTGACCTTCGGCGCCTCCGCCGCCCGGGCCAAACCGGAAGCCAAAAGGAGAAGTGCCGGCAGAATCCGACGCATCACGACCTCCTTGAGCCTGTCATCCCGAGGGCGAAGCGCCCTCCCCGAGTCATCCCGAGGGCGAAGCCCGAGGGATCTCTCCCTGAGAACGGCGCGGGGACAGGCCCACGGGCCTGCACCCGCCACAGTCCACGAGGGCACTATCGTATTCCTGCCGAAATGAGTCATCCCCGCGTCGAAGTCACGCCTTCGGGCGAGCTCCTCGTCCGCGCGAGCGCGTCGGCCCTCGAGCGCGCCAGCTGGGCGCTCTACGACTTCTCGAACACGATCTTCTCGATGAACATCGCCACGCTCTACTTCCCCGTCTGGATCGTGACGGAGCGGGGCGCCTCCGCCACGATGTTCTCGGCGGCGACGAGCGCCTCCTCGCTCGTGGTGCTCTTCGCCGCCCCGTACTTCGGGGCCCGCTCGGACGTCTCCCGGCGGCGCAAGCCCTGGGTCGTCGGACTGACCCTCGCGTGCGTGGCCGCCACGGCGCTCCTCGGCTCGCTGGCGAGCGCGCCGCTCGAGCCCGCGACGGCTCTCCTCGTGCTCCTGGCGACGTTCGCGGTCGCCGACGTCGCGTACCAGCTCGCCCTCCCCTTCTACAACGCGATGATGCCGGAGCTCGTGCCCGAGAGGGAGCACGGCCGGCTCTCCGGCCTCGGGACGGCCCTCGGCTACGTCGGCTCGATCGCCGGAGTGCTCCTGGTCGCGCCGTTCGTCTCGGGGAGCTGGAGCCTCGGCGGCCCGGCGGGCCGGCCCGCGACCTTCCTGCCGACGGCTCTCCTCTTCCTTGCGTTCTCTCTGCCGCTTTTCCTCTTCTGCAAGGACCACGTGCCGCGGCCGCGCGCGGAGCGGCCGCGCGTGCGCTTCCGGGAGATCGCCGGGAAGATCGCCGAGGCGTTCCGGGAGACGCGCAAGTACCCGGGGCTCCGGCGTTTCCTCTTCGCGTCGTACCTCTACCAGGACGCGCTCGGCACCGCGATCGCGTTCATGGCGATTTACGCGGTGAAGGTGCTCGGCCTCGCCAAGGGGGAGGAGACGCGCCTCTTCGTCGCCCTGACCGTGCCCGCCGTCATCGGATCGTTCCTCGCGGGCCTCGCGAGCGACCGGATGGGGCCGCGCCGGACTCTTCTCGTCGTTCTGTGGGGCTGGGTCGCGGGGCTGGCGGCGATCGCTCTCGCGCCGAACCTCCCCGCGTTCTGGGTGGGGGGCGCGCTTCTCGGGTTCGTCTTCGGGGGGATCTGGTCGGTCGAGCGGCCGCTTCTCCTGACGCTCGTCCCGGACGCCGAGGCCGGACGATTCTTCGGGCTCCTCGTCCTCTCCGCGCGCGCCGCGGCGATCGCGGGACCGCTCGTCTGGGCCTTCGTCGCCGACCACCTCTTCGCGAGGTTCGGCGAGGGCATCGGCTACCGCGCCGCCGTCGCGTCGCTCGTCTTCTTCATGCTCGGTGCGATCCTGCTGCTTCGCGGGGTTCCCGACGCGCGATTGCGTTCGCAGCGCGTCCGCGCATAAGGTTCGCACTTCGCCGGGAGGTCGAGTTTGGACGACCGCACAATCGCGCGCGTGGCGCTCGTGGGGCTGGGGCCCATCGGGGTCGAGGTCGCTCGAGCGGTCCTGGGCCGGAACGGCGTCGAGATCCTCGGCGCTGCGGACCCGGCGCCGGACAAGGCGGGCCGGCCGCTCGGAGATCTCGTCGGGGGCGCCTCCGCGGTTCCCGTCGCGCCGTCCGCGAGTGCTCTCTATTCCCGGACCGCTCCGGGCCGCGGTAAGCGTGACGTCGTCCTCCTCTGCACCGGCTCGCGCCTGGAGTCCGTGGCGGCGCAGATCGAAGAGGCCGTCGAGGCCGGCTTTCACGTCGTGTCGACGTGCGAGGAGCTGTCCTATCCGGGCCTCCATCACGCGGACCTCGCCCGGCGGATCGACGAGAAGGCGAAGCGTCACGGCGTCGCGGTGCTCGGCACGGGCGTCAACCCCGGCCTCGTGATGGACCGGCTGGCGCTCGCCGCGGCGAGCGCGTGCGTCACGGTCGAAAAAGTGAAGGTCACTCGCGTCGTGGACGCCGCCAAGCGTCGCGGGCCTCTCCGCGCGAAAGTCGGCGCCGGACTCTCGAAGGAAGAGTTCGAATCCGGTGTCGCCGCGCGGAAGCTCGGCCACGTCGGCCTGACCGAGTCGGCCGCCATGATCGCCGCCGGGGTCGGCTTCCCCATCGAGGAGATCTCGGAGACGATCGAGCCGGTGCTCGCCGCGAAAGAGACCGACGGCGTCGCGCCCGGCCGGGTCCTCGGCCTGCACCAGATCGCGCGGGTGCGCGCCGCGGGAGCCACGAAGGTGGAGCTCGACCTCACGATGGCGGTCGGCGAGTCGGGATTCGACCGCATCGAGATCCAGGGCGACCCCCCCGTCAACCTGACGGTCGAAGGGGGTTTTCACGGCGACCGCGCCACCGTCGGGTGCGTCATCAACGCGATCCCGTTCATCGTGCAGGCTCCTCCGGGGGTCCAGACGGTCGTCACGCTGCCGCTCTTCGGCCTTTTGCCCCAGCAGTGAAGAGCCCGAAGTTCCCCGCCGCGCGCACTCCCGAGGACGTCCACCGGCTGTGGGCGGAGTACTTCGTTGCCGGCGACCTCGATGGGCTCCTCTCTCTCTACGAGCCGGAGGCGACCTTCGCCGCGCAGACCGGCGCGTCGGTGACGGGCCGTATGGCGATCCGTGAGGTGCTCGCCGCTTTCGTCGCTGTGCGGCGGAAGTTCGAGATCGAGATCGGGCGCGCCCTGCGGTCCGGCGACCTGGCCCTCCTCGTCTCGTCGTGGAGGCTCGAGGGCGAGCGGCGCGGGGAGCCGTACGAGTCGAGCGGGCGGACTGCCGACGTCGTCCGGCGGCAGCCCGACGGGTCCTGGCTCTACGTGATCGACAGCCCTTACGGCGAGGGCGCCTGAACCGGTCTCCCGAATCCCGGGGCCTCGTCCTGCTCACGGGTGCCACCGGGTACGTCGGCGGCCGACTGCTTCGC
>DATIBN010000038.1:0-4840 GCA_035457525.1 Thermoanaerobaculia bacterium
TCTAAGCCAGCGCCTGCCCCAGGTCCTCGATGAGGTCTTCGGCGTTCTCGAGTCCGACGGAGAGACGGAGGAGATTTTTCGGGGTCGTCGAATGCGGCCCCTCGCTCGAGGAACGATGCTCGATCAGGCTCTCGGGTCCTCCGAGGCTCGTCGCGTTCACGAAAAGCTTCGTGCGGGTCGTCACGGCGATCGCGGCGTCCGCTCCGGCTTTCAGACGGAAAGACAGCATCCCCCCGAACCCTTTCATCTGACGCTTCGCGACCTCGTGCCCGGGATGGGAGGAGAGACCGGGGTAGTGGACCGCCTCGACGTCGGGGTGGCTCGCGAGATAAGTCGCGACGGCCCCGGCGTTCGTCGTGTGTCGGTCCATCCGGCAGGGCAGCGACCGCAGACCGCGCAGCACGAGCCACGAGTTGAAAGGCGACGCGACCGAGCCCTGGACGTCGCGGATGCGGCGGACCGCGTCGAAGAGCGGACCCCGGCGCGCGAAGACGAGCGCGCCGCCCTGCACGTCGCCGTGACCGCCCATGTACTTCGTGGTGGAGTGGAGGACGACGTCGAAGCCGAGCTCGAGCGGCCGCTGGAGAACCGGGGTCGCGAAGGTGCTGTCCACGAGCGCCGACGCTCCGGCCTCGCGCGCGACCGCCGCGACTCCGGCCAGGTCCACGATCTTCAGCAGCGGGTTCGACGGCGTTTCGGCCCAGATGAGCCGTGTGTTCGGCCGGACGGCCGCGCGCACCCGCTCGATGTCGGACATGTCCACGATCGTCGACTCCATGCCCCACCGCGGCAGGTACTCGCTCGCCATCGTGTAGAACTGGTAGTAGACGTCGTCCGGGAATATGACGTGGGAGCCGGCGGGGAGCGCCTGCAGGGCGGCCGCCCCCGCCGCGACGCCCGAACCGAAGACCGCCGCGGTCTCGCCCCCTTCGAGTGCGGCGAGGGCCGACTCGAGGCGTTCCTGCGTCGGGTTGCTGTACCGGACGTAGATGTAGCCGCCGAGCATCTCCGACCCGGCGCCGAGCTCGTAGTTCGTCGAGAGATGGAGGGGCGGCGCAACCGAGTGGGAGACCGGGTCGCGCTCCCCCCCGGCGTGGACCGCGAGGGTCTCGATTCTCACGATCCGCTCAGATCGCGAGGCGGCTGGAGTCGACCCTCCTCTTCGGAGCAGCCTTCTCGGGCTCGGCGGCCGGTCCATAGACGCCGGCGCACCAGTGCCGGTACGAGGGGTGCTGCCCGCGCACGACGCGGAAGTACAGTTCCCGCAGCGCGGAGGCGATGGGACCGATCCGTCCGGTTCCGACGGGACGGTGGTCGACTCGGGTGATCGCCACGATCTGGACGCCGGTCCCCACGAACAGAGCCTCGTCCGCGACGTAGATCTCGCTCCGGTCCACGGACCGCTCGACGACCTTCACGCCCATTTCCTTGTCGAGGAGCTCCATGACGGTCCGGCGGGTGATGCCCTCGAGGATGTTGTCCGTGATCGGCGGGGTGATGACGACGCCGTTGCGAACGAGCATGAAGTTCGCGGCCGACCCTTCCGAGACGTGACCGTCGTTGGTGAGCACGATCGCGTCGTCGAAGCCGGCCCGCATCGCCTCCGACTTCGCGAGCGCGGAGTTGACGTACGCGCCGACGATCTTTCCGCGCGCCGGGATGGCGTTGTCGTCCACGCGTCTCCAGGAGGAGATGGTCGCGTGCGCGCCCTCCTCTTTCTCGATGTAGCGCCCGTACGGGATCGCCACGATCGAGACCTGCGGGGTCAGGTCGTGGAGCCGGACGCCGACGGTCTCGTCACCGTAGAAGGCGAGCGACCGAAGGTAGCAATCCTCCCGGTAGCCCTCGGTCCGCACGAGCTCGGTCGCGGTTTCCGCGAGCTCCCGCGCGCTCCAGGGAAGCTCCATTCCGAGCATCTTCGCGCTCTCGAGAAACCTCCGGTAGTGATCCGCGGGACGGAAGACGAACACTTCCTGCTCTTCGTCGTTCCAGTAGCCGCGCATCCCGCTGAAGACCCCCGTGCCGTAGTTCAGGCCGTGGGTCAGGACTCCGACGCGCGCCTCGGAATAGGGAACGATCCGGCCCCCGAAGAAAGCGTGCCCGGGAAGAGTCATGCGGCCTCCCCGATCCGGCTTCGGCCGGATCCGCGACGGTTGTGACCCCATGGCCAATCGAGAAGTCCAATTCTCATTGCGCCTCGGCAACGTGAGGAGCATCCGTCGCAGTTCTGATAGGATCAATAGCCACTTTGGAAGAAGTGGACTGACCCGTGAAGACCCGGCCGGCCGCGGAGCTCGATTTCGTTCACGCCCTCGGCGCGTGGTCGCAGGGGTCCGGCCCCGTCTATCGCCGCCTGGCCAACGGAATGCGTTCGGCGGTCCTGCGCGGCGACCTCGCCCCGGGCTCGCGCGTCCCCGCGGAACGCAACCTCGCGCGATTGCTCGCCGTTTCCCGCACGACGGTCGTGTCGGCGTACGAAATCCTGCGCCAGGAGGGATGGCTCGAAAGCCGGCAGGGCAGCGGGACGACGGTGCGCTCGGCGCCGCGTCGTTCGGAACGGGTCGCCGAGCCGCCATCCTTCCGTCGTCATCCCGTGTATCGCAGCCTGATCGAAGGGTCCGGCGGCACGATCGAGTTTCTCGGCGCGCATCTCTCCGGGAGCGGCGCGATTCCCGACGAGATCGTCTCGCTCAAGGAGGGCATCGCGCGGCTCGCGCGCGGCCACGGGTACCTGCCGGCGGGCCTTCCCGAGCTCCGACGCGGGATCGCGAAGAGACTGGACGCCCGCGGGCTGCCGACGCGGGAGGACCAGGTCCTCGTGACGAGCGGGGCTCAGCAGGCGATCGGACTCGTCGCCTCGCTCTTTCTGCAGAGGGGGGACGCCGTCGCTCTGGAGTCTCCGACGTACCTCGGCGCGATGGACCTGTTCACCAACGCGGGGGCGCACCTCGTGCCGGTTCCGGTGGGCGATCGCGGCGTCTCCGCCGAAGTGCTGCGCGACGTCGTGAAGCGAGCGTCGCCGCGGCTCGTTTATCTCGTTCCGACTTTCCACAACCCCACGGGATTGCTCGTGCCGGAAGCGACGCGCCGCGCGATCGCCCGGATCGCGGAGGAAACCGGCGTGCCGATCGTCGAGGACGACACGCTGGCCGACCTGACGCTCGGCCTTGAGCCGCCGCCTCCGATCGCCGCGTTCTCGCGCGAGGGACCCGTCGTGACCGTCGGGTCGCTGTCGAAGGTCCTGTGGGGAGGCCTGCGCATCGGCTGGATCCGGGCGCCGGAGCCGATCCTCGCGCGGCTCACGCGTCTGAAGATCCTGACCGACCTGGGGTCCTCGATCCTGTCCCAGCTTGCCGCGGTCGAGCTCCTGGCGCGGATCGAGGCCATTCGCCGGGCGCGCCGGCGCGAAGTCCGCGCGAAGTACGGGCGCATGACGCGACTCCTCAAGTCTCTTCTTCCGTCGTGGTCGTGGACTCCGCCGGCCGGCGGCTTGACGCTGTGGGTCAAGCTTCCGCACGGCGACGCGACCGGGTTCGCCCAGGTGGCTCTGCGGCACGGCGTCGCCGTCGTGCCCGGACCGCTCGCGTCTCCCGACAGCTCCGGGACGGACCGCCTCCGCCTGCCGTTCGTGCACGAGCCCGACACGATGGCCGAAGGGATGCAGAGGCTGGCGCGCGCGTGGCGCGCCTACTCGCCGCAGATCCGCGCCGAGCGGACCAGCCTGATCGTCTAGCTATCCGTTCTTCGCCGCGAAGTCCTTCAGGAACCGGGCGAGCGCCTCGACGCCCGCCGGCGGAAAAGCGTTGTAGATCGACGCGCGGATGCCGCCGACCGAACGGTGTCCCTTCAAGCCCGACATGCCGAGCTTCCCGGCCTCCGCGAGGAACTGCTTTTCGAGGTCCTCCGACGGCAGTCGGAACGTGACGTTCATGTTCGACCGGCTTCCCGGCTTCGCGTGGGGGCGATAGAAGCCCCCGGAGGAATCGAGCGTGTCGTAGAGAACTTTCGCCTTCTCGGCGTTGCGACGCCCGATCGCTTCGAGCCCACCCTCCGCGAGCATCCACTTCGCGACGAGCCGGACGAGGTAGATCGCGAACACGGGCGGAGTGTTGTAGAGCGAGTTGTTCTGCGCGTGCACGTTGTAGTCGAGCATCGTCGGGAGTCCCTTCGGGATCCGTTCGAGCAGGTCCTCCCGCAGGATGACGAGCGTCACGCCGGCCGGCCCCAGGTTCTTCTGCGCGCCGGCATAGATGAGCGCGTACTTCGTGACGTCGATCGGGCGGCTGAAGATGTCCGAGGACGCGTCCGCCACGATCGGCACCATCCCGACCTCCGGCTCGCGGTGCCACTCGGTCCCGAAGATGGTGTTGTTCGTCGTGAAGTGCACGTAGGACGCCTCGGGGTCGAGCCGCAGCTCGGACTGCTCGGGGATCCTCGAGAAGCCTTCCTCCTCGGTCGAGGCGGCGATCGACACCGTCCCCACCTTCTGCGCCTCCTTCACGGCCTTCTTCGACCACGAGCCCGTGACGATGTAGTCGGCGCCCCGCTCGGGATCGAGGAAGTTCATCGGGACCATCGAGAACTGGAGCGACGCGCCCCCCTGGAGGAAGAGCACGCGATAGTTCGACGGGATCGAGGCGAGCCTCCGGATGTCCGCGTCCGCGGCGCCCAGGATCTCTTCGAACGTCTTCGAGCGGTGACTGATCTCGAGGATCGACATCCCCGTGCCGGGCAGCGCGAGGAGGTCACGCCGCGCCTCCTCGAGCACGGGCTCCGGCAGCACCGCGGGCCCCGCCCCGAAGTTGAAGATGCGGTCGGTCGTCCGGGCTTTTTCTTCCGC
>DATIBN010000039.1:0-18569 GCA_035457525.1 Thermoanaerobaculia bacterium
TCAATTCGGTTACGGACGAGGGTAGCGTTCGGCCGGCTACGGCCGCCTGATGCATCTCACTCACCCGGGCGCCCGGCGAAGCGGGGCCGGTCCGGTCAGGTCGCGTGGCCGGCGGCTCGCGGGTGCACGCGCGCGAGCAACGCGCCCGAAAGGATCGCGACGACGAAACAGCCGCCCCACAGTGCCGAGGGTCCGAGCCTCTCGAGCACGAGGACGCCGAGCGCCGGCCCGATCAGGAAGGCCGAGCTGAAGGCCATCTGAAAGAGGCCCATGTACTCGCCTCGGCGGGCCGGCGGCGCGAGCTCCACCGCCAGGGCGTTCAACGCCCCGAAAACGAAGATCTCGCCGAACGTCCATACGACGATCGTCGCGGCGACGGCGCCCGCCGTTCGGGCGAAGGCGAGCGCCCCGAAGCCGACGGCGACGAGAACGCTCCCGAGAAGAAGAGAGCGGCGGTGCGGCCACACCGCGGTCGCCGCATTGATGGGAAGGTCCAGGAAAACGATCAGGACGGTGTTGATCGCGAGCAGGAGACCGTAGCCGGAGGTCGGCACGCCGAGGTCCCGGACGACGTAGAGCGACATGCCGCTCAGGCACTGAAAGATGACCGCGAGGACCGGGACCATCGCGACGATGAAGAAGAGGAAACCTCGGTCCCGCAGGGCGGCGCGCGGAGGGCCCGTCGAGTCCGCGGAGTGAACGGCTCGCGCCGGAAGCCCCATCCGCCGGGCGAGGACGATCAGCACGATCCCCGCGAGGATGGACGTCGCGCCGTCCGCCACGAAGATCGCCGGGAAGGATCCTTCCGCCAGGAATCCTCCGATCACCGGTCCGATCGAGAGCCCGAGGTTGACGGCAAGGCGGACGATCGAGAAAGCCGGCTTCAACTGCTCCGGTGACGTGATCTCGCCGATGATCGCGAGGCTCGGAGGGCGGTAGGCTTCGGAGACCGCCGCCCAGAGGAAGACCCCGCCGACGAAGGGAACCAGGCTCCGCGCCGCCGGAAGGAGGGCCGCCACGAGACCTCCGCCGACGAGCGACGCCTGCATGATCGAGAGCGGAGGGAACCGGTCTGCGAGACGGCCGGCGAGCGGCGCTGCCAGCAGCGTGCCGAAGCCGAAGCCCGTCATGGCCAGACCGGCCTGCTCGGCCGAAAGCCCGAGATCCCGAGTCGCGTAGAGGACGAGGAACGCCAGGATCATCGATCCCGCGCGGTTGACCAGCAGCGCCCCCGAAATCACCCAGACGCCTGGCGGCAGCCCACGGAGGCTCTTCCACAGGTTCATCGGCGTCGGAATTATCGGCTCGACCTATGATCTTGCCGCGGCATCCCCGATGGCAATCGCTCCCGGAACTCGCCTGGGCTCCTACGAGATCCTCGCCCCGATCGGCGCGGGCGGTATGGGAGAGGTCTACCGCGCGCACGACACGAGGCTGCGCCGGGACGTCGCCATCAAGGCGTTGCCCGAGAGCATGTCGCGGGACCCGGAGCGGCTCGCCCGCCTCGAACGCGAGGCGAGGCTCCTGGCGGCCCTGAATCATCCCAACATCGCGGCGATCTACGGGCTGGAGGATTCCGGGGAATCCCGGCTCCTCGTTCTGGAGCTCGTCGAGGGGGACACTCTCGCCGAACGGCTCGCGCGCGGCCCGCTACCGGTGGACGACGCACTCGCGGTCTGCGAGCAGATCGCGACCGGGCTCGAAGCGGCTCACGACTCCGGGGTGATCCATCGCGACCTGAAGCCCGCGAACGTGAAGATCCGGCCCGACGGCTCGGTCAAGATCCTCGACCTCGGACTCGCCCGCGGAGTCGAGGCGCCGTCCTCGGCGGATCCCTCGCTTTCTCCGACGATCACCTCGGGGGGCACGGAACCGGGCGTCATCCTCGGCACCGCCGCGTACATGAGCCCGGAGCAGGCGCGGGGCAAGGCGCTCGACAAGCGGACGGATGTCTTCTCGTTCGGATGCGTGCTCTACGAGTGCCTGACCGGAAAGCGCGCGTTTCCCGGAGAGACCATTTCCGACACGCTCGCCGCGATTCTGCGCGCCGAGCCGGACTGGGTCGCTCTGCCCGGAGAGACCCCCGCCGCCGCCCGCAGGCTCCTGCGCCGCTGCCTCGAGAAGGACCGGAAGGCACGCCTTCGCGACATCGGCGACGCTCGCCTGGAAATCCAGGAGGCGCTCACTTCACCCGCTTCGGAGGCTGCCGGGGCGGCCCCCGTCCGACTGGTGAAGCGAGGCGTCCCCCTGCTGTGGGCGCTCGGCGGCGCCTTGCTCGGGATCGTCGCGGCCTACTCGACCGGACGCCTCTTCGGCCCGCCGCCGCGGGCCGCGGCGGCGCCGGTTCGCGCCCTTCTTCCGCTTCCGCCCGACACGGAGTTGACCTTCGAGAACCGCCCGGGGATCGCCGTCTCCCCCGACGGACGCACGGTCGTGTTCCGGGCGACGAGCCAGGGCGTCGCCCGGTTGTATCGCCGTGGACTCGAGGCGCCGGCGGCCGAGCCGATCGCCGGGACGGAAGGAGGCTTCGCGCCGTTCTTTTCGCCCAACGGCGAGTGGCTCGGGTTCTTCACGAGGAACGAGCTGAAGAAGGTGCCTGTTTCGGGAGGCGAGCCGATCCGGCTTTCCCTGGTGGCGCCCGTCACCGCGGGGGCGGCGTGGGGCGCCGATGGGAACATCGTCTTCACGCTGACCGCGAACGGTCCGCTGTCCCGCATCTCGGAAGCCGGCGGCCGTTTCGACACGGTCTCGACCCTCGACGAGAAGCGCCGCGAGCACTCTCATCTCTGGCCGCAGATCCTGCCGGAAGGCCGGGGCATCCTCGTGACGATGGTCGTCGGACAGGACTTCCAGGACTTCGCCAACTCGCAGATCGTGGTCGTGGATCCCAAGACCGCTCGCCGGACCGTCGTGATCGAAGGGAGCTCTTTCGCGCGGTACGCGGACGGGCAGATCGTCTTCATCCGAGGCGGCTCGGCGTTCCGGGCGCCGTTCGATCTCTCGCGGCTTTCGGTCACGGGCCCGGCGGTCCCCGTCGCCGAACGCATCACGGTGGACGCCGGCAACGGATCCGCGAGCTTCGCCCTCGCACCCGACGGCACGCTCGTCTACGCGGAGGGTCCGCCGGTTGTGGACCCGGCCTCGATCGTGTTTCGGCTGGACCGACAGGGGACCGAGAAGCCGCTTCCGCTGCCCGCCGCGTACTACTCGCACCCTTCTCTCTCCCCGGACGGGAAGGCGCTCGCGCTCATGAAGTGCGACGGCGTGCGCTGCAAGCTCTTCGTCTACGACCTCGAGCGCAACGTTCTTTCGCCCCTGGCCTCCGAGCCGGGCCGCTCCTTCAATCCCGTCTGGTCGCCCGACGGCCGGCGGCTCGCCTACTCGGGCTTCGCGGTCGGCGCTCCCGCCCTCTTCGTCCGGAACGCGGACGGAACCGGTCAGGCCGAGCGGCTGACCAACGCGCCGACCGAGAGGAGGGAGGCGGCGGAGTTTCCGAACTCCTGGTCTCCGGACGGACGCTCGATCGCCTACATCGTTGTCAATCAGCTCACCGGCGGTCAGCCTTCGAGGGACGTCTGGCTCGTTTCGCCAGGCGAGAAAAGGGGACGGCCCTGGATCGAGAGCCCGTACGCCGAGACCTCCGCGGCCTTCTCCCCCGACGGCAAGTGGGTCGCGTTCGTGTCCGACGAGTCGGGGCGGCAGGAGGTCTACGTCCGGCCGTTTCAGGGAGCCGGAGGAAGGACCAAGATCTCGAGCGACGGCGGAAACGCGCCCGTGTGGACGCGCGGCGGAAGCGAGCTCATATTCCGCCGCGAGAAGCAGTTCCTGGCGGTCGAGATCCGAACGGAGCCGTCCCTCGAGGCCGGTGTGCCACGGCTGCTCTTTTCCGGCGATTTCCGCTCCGGCGGCCGGGAAGACGGGCCGTTCGAGTACGACGTCACGCGGGACGGAAGCACGATCTACGCGACGCGCGCCGTCCCGGTGCCCGAACCGGAGCGTCAACTCGTCGTCGTGACGAACTGGCTGGTATCGAGTTCACCCACCGGTGCCGCGAAATGACCCTCGCTCCGGGCGCGAAACACGGTGTGTACGAAATCCTCGCGCCGCTCGGCGCCGGCGGGATGGGCGAGGTCTGGCGCGCACACGACGTCCGGCTGCGGCGCGACGTCGCGATCAAGGCCCTGCCGCCGGGGTTCGCGTCGGACGCGGAGCGCCTCGCGCGATTCGACCGCGAGGCGAGGCTGCTCGCGGCGCTCAACCACCCCAACGTCGCCGTGATCTACGGGATCGAGGAGGCCGGAGGCGCCCCGCTGCTCGTCATGGAACTGGTCGACGGCGAGAGCCTGGCGCAGAGGCTCGCGACGGGGCCTCTTTCGATCGAAGAAGCCCTGTTCGTCGGCGCGCAGATCGCCGCCGGGCTGGAGGCGGCGCACGGCGCGGGTGTCATCCACCGGGACCTGAAGCCGGCGAACATCATGGTTCGCCCGGACGGATCGGCCAAGATCCTCGATCTCGGGCTCGCGCGCGCGATCGAGCCGGCGACCGTCGACGCCGATCCTTCGCTCTCTCCCACCGTCACCTCGGGACCGACGGCCGCCGGCGTGATCCTCGGCACCGCGGCGTACATGAGCCCGGAGCAGGCGCGCGGGAGACAGGTCGACAAGCGCACCGACGTCTTCTCGTTCGGCTGCGTTCTGTACGAATGCCTGACCGGTACGCGCGCCTTTCCGGGCGAGACCGTCTCCGACTCGCTCGCGGCCGTTCTCAAGAGCGAGCCGGACTGGGCGGCGCTCCCGGCGGAAACGCCAGCGCGCGTCCGGGATCTCCTGCGCCGCTGCCTGAGGAAGGACCCGAAACGTCGGCTCCACGACGTCGCGGACGCGCGCATCGAGATCGAGGAGGCGGCGGCGGAGCCCGTGCCGTCGCCGGTCGAACCCGGGCCACGAGAGGTGCGCCGCCCGCGGCAGGTGCTCGTCCTGTGGGTCGCCGCCGGGATTCTCGTCGGCGCGGTCGCGGCGTTCCTCGCGACGCGCGGCCCGACGGTTACGTCCGACGGCGGCGACCGCTCCTCGATTCGTTCGAGCCTTCCCCTTCCCGCCGACACGCGCGTCGACACGGGGGGAAGACGGCCGTCGATGGCGTTCTCGCCCGACGGCGCCTCCCTCGTCTTTCGGGCGGTCGGCAGTAACGGCGCCGCGCGGCTGTACATGCGAACCCTCGATCGGCCCGAAGTCGTACCGATCCCGGGGAGCGAGGACGGGTTCAACCCTTTCTTCTCTCCGGACGGGGAGTGGCTCGCCTTCTTCACTGCGGCCGAGCTCAAGAAGGTCTCTGTCACCGGAGGTCAGCCGTTGAGGATCGCGACCGTCACCCCGGTGACCCAGGGCGGGACGTGGGGCTCGGACGGATACATCTACTTCCCTCCGTTCGTGTACGGCGGCATTTCGCGTGTGGCGGCCGCGGGGGGGACCGCCGAATCGTTCATCTCCCTCGATTCGAAAAGTGGTGAACGCGCCCATGCGTGGCCTCAGGCGCTTCCGGACGGGGAGCACCTTCTCCTGATCGTGCGTTCGCGAGAGGGGGTGAACCCCGAGACCTCGAGCGTCGCGATCCACTCGCTCAAGACCGGACGCCGGCGAACCATTCTCCAGGGAAGCTCGTTCGCCCAATATGTCCCGCCCGGCCGGATCCTGTTCGTGCGCGGACGGTCGGTTCAGTCCGTCCCGGTCGACCCGAAGCGCTGGGAGTTGACGGGCAAGCCCGTGACGGTCCTTCGAGACGTCCTGATCGCGACGGCCGACGAGACCGCCCACTTCGCGGCCTTCCGAGATCGGCTCCTCGCCTATGCGGCGGGCGGGCTCGCGGAGCGGCCGAAGGGCACACTCGTCTGGGTGGACCGCGAAGGACAGGAAGAGCCGATCCCGCTTCCGCCTCAGTCGTATTACACGCCGCGGCTCTCCCCCGACGGCAGGACGCTCGCTGTCGTGATCGTCGAAGGGACTCTGGTCAACGTGTGGACCTACGACTTCGCCCGCAACACTCTTGCTCCGCTCGTCCCGGAGCCCGGTACCTCCTTCAGTCCCGTCTGGACCCCCGACGGCCTCCGGCTCGTCTTCTCCCGGGAGGAAGGGGAGTGGCTTCCGATCTTCTGGAGAGCCGCCGACGGCGGCGGCGCGATCGAAGCGCTCACGACCAAAGGGGAGCTGAACTTCGCCACGTCCATCTCCCCCGACGGACGGCTCCTCGCCTACGCGAGCAACCCGCCGGGCAAATTCGAAAACACGGACATCTGGGTGCTCTCTTTCGACGGCAAACGGGAGCGGCGTGCCTGGCTCGCCACGCCGTTCGACGAGTACGCGCCTTTCTTCTCGCCGGACGGTCGGTGGATCGCGTACGTTTCGGTCGCGTCGGGGCACCGCGACGTCTACGTGCGCCCGTTCCCGGGGCCCGGCGGTCAGACGAGGATCTCCGCGGACGGCGGCGCCGAGCCCGCCTGGTCCGCGGACGGCAAGGAGCTCTTCTATCGAACGGGCGACCGTCTCATGGCCGTCCGTGTGGAGGCGTCTTCGGCGTTCCGCGCCTCGTCACCGCGGGTTCTCCTGGCCGGGACCTACCGGGCGGCCGGTTCCGAGGACGCTCCGCGCCTTTACGACGTTACCCGAGACGGAAGGCGCTTTCTTTTCATCAAGCCGCTCGAGAAAAAAGAAGACCCGATCACGCGATTCGAGCTCGTCGTGAACTGGCCGGCCGCGCTGGGGCGGGCGAGGAAAGACGGCGAATGAGCTCCGGCGCGCTCCGGAAGATCCTGCACGTCGACATGGACGCGTTCTACGCGTCCGTCGAGCAGCGCGATGACCCGTCGCTTCGGGGAAGGCCGGTCGCGGTCGGCGGAAGCCCGGAAAGCCGCGGCGTCGTCGCCGCCGCCAGCTACGAGGCGCGGACGTTCGGCGTCCGGTCTGCCCTCCCGATGTCGCGCGCGGTGCGTCTCTGTCCCGAGCTCGTGATCGTCCGTCCCGACTTCGGAAAGTACGGCGAGGTCTCGCGCCAGGTGTTCACGATCTTCCGCGAGGTCACGCCGCTCGTGGAGCCGCTCTCGCTCGACGAGGCGTACCTCGACGTCACCGAGAACGCCTGGGGCGAGCCGCTCGCCGTGGACGTGGCGCGGCGCATCAAGGCGCGGATCCGCGAGGAGACGCGGCTCACGGCGTCCGCAGGGGTGGCGCCCAACAAGTTCCTCGCGAAGATCGCCTCGGGCTGGAAGAAGCCGGACGGGCTCACCGTGATCTCGCCCGAGCGCGTCGAGAGCTTCCTCGCGCGGCAGCCGGTCGACGCCCTGTGGGGAGTCGGCCCGGTCACGGCGCGCAAGCTCCGCGCGGCCGGGATCGAGCGCCTGGTCGACGTGAGGACGTGCGCCGACGACGTCCTGCGGGGCGCCGTCGGCAGCTGGGCCGACGGGCTGCGGGAGCTCGCGTGGGGGCGCGACGACCGGCCCGTGCAGCCGAACCACGAGAGAAAGTCGATCGGCTGCGAGGAGACGTTCGCGCGCGACCTGCTGGACGTCGAACGGATCCGGCACGAGCTCGAGGCGCTCGCACGCAACACGGCGGCAGCCCTCTCGCGCAAAAGGCTCCTGGCGCGGACGGTCGTCCTGAAGCTCCGCTATTCGAACTTCGAGACCATCACCCGCAGCGAGACGCGCAAGCCTCCGACGGGCTCGGAGGAGGAGATCGTCGCGCGGACGGTCGCGCTGCTGGAGAAGACGGAGGCCGGAAGGCGCCCGGTGCGGCTGCTCGGCGCGTCGGTGCACGGCCTCGTCGCCGAGGGCGACGCCGACGAGCCGGCGACCCCGGCGCCGCCCCAGCTCGGCCTGCCGGTCGAATGACGGGGTCAGGTCTCCACTTGCCACATCAGGGGTCAGGCTGTCACATGGCCCGGAACCCTTTGATGGTGACGGTGATATGACGGGGTCAGGTCTCCACTTGCCACATCAGGGGTCAGGTTGCCACATGGCCCGAACCGCATGATCGAGCCCTTCCGGATTGCCATTCCGGATGACGTCCTCGCCGACCTGCGCGACCGCATCGCGCGCACGCGCTGGCCCGACGAGATCGCCGACGGCGGCTGGGACTACGGGACCAACCTCGGGTACCTGAAGGAGCTGCTCGACTACTGGCGGAACGGGTTCGACTGGCGCGCGCAGGAGCGGTACCTCAATTCCTTTCACCACTTCCGCGCGCCGGTGGATGGCCTGAGGCTCCACTTTCTCCACGAGCGCGGACGCGGACCCGATCCGATGCCCCTCCTCGTCGTCCACGGATGGCCGAGCACGTTCTTCGAGATGGTGAAGATCGTCCCCCTGCTGGCGGATCCGGCGGCGCACGGCGGCGATGCGCGCGACTCGTTCGACGTGATCGTCCCGTCGCTGCCCGGTTTCGGTTTTTCCGACCTGCCGCGCGAGCGCGGCATGACCAAGACGCGCATGGCCCGGCTCCTGGCCGGGCTGATGATCGAGGTCCTCGGCTACCGCCGCTTTGCGGCCCGGGGCGGAGACATCGGGTCGGGGGTCGTCGCGTTCCTCGCGATGGATTACCCGAAGCACGTCGCCGGCATCCACGTCTCCGACGTGCTTCGGCCATATCTCGGGCCGGGCGCGCGGATCTTCACCGACGCGGAGCGTCGCTTCTTCGAGGAAGAGCGGCTGTGGATGGAGAAGGAAGGCGCGTACGACCACATCCAGGCGACTAAGCCCCAGACCCTCGCCTACGGTCTGACCGATTCCCCCGCGGGCCTCGCCGCCTGGATCGTCGAGAAGTTCCGGGGTTGGAGCGACTGCGGCGGCGACGTCGAGCGGCGTTTCTCGAAGGACGAGCTGCTGACCAACCTCACGATCTACTGGGCGACGGGCACGATCAACTCGGCGAACCGCCGGTATTTCGAGCGCGACGCCGAGCCGCGCGATCTGGGTCCGGACGACCGCGTTCGGGTGCCGACCGCCGTCACGATCTTTCCGGCCGACATCGACAGGCCGCCCCGCGAGTGGGGCGAGCGCGTCTACGACGTCCGGCGGTGGACCGAGATGCCGCGGGGTGGCCACTTCGCGGCGCTCGAGGAGCCGGAGATCCTCGCGGAGGACATTCGGGAGTTCTTCCGCCCGCTGCGCGCTCTATCAGGCGCCGAGAAGAGCCCGGACCGCGTTCAGTAGATCCTCCGAGAAGAGGTCCGGTCCCGCCGCCCGAAGCTGCTCACGGTTGGGAAACGCGCCGGGGATCGCCACCGAGTAGACGCCGGCGGCACGCGCCATCTCGATGTCCTCCGGACTGTCGCCGACGTAGGCGGCCTCGCGCGGCGCTACGCCGAGACGCTCGAGGCCGAGGTGGAGCGCGGCGGGGTCGGGCTTGCGCCTCCCGACCTCTTCCGTGCAGACGACGGCGTCGAATGCGAGACCGAGCCGCGAGATCTCGCGCCGGACCCTCTCCGCGGTGCCGCTGGTCACGAGGCCGGACGACAAACTTTCCGGAGCGAGCAGCGCGAGCGCCTCCCGCGCCCCGGCCACGAGACCGCACTCTTCCGACGCGTAGATGGCGAGCCACGCCGCGTCGGCCTCGCTCCACTTCTCGCGGGGCAGGCCGACCTTCTCGTACGTCCGATACCAGTCCGGCGAGTAGCTCGCGTCGAAGAGAGCGCGGTCGAACGCGATCCCGAACGACCCGAAGAGTCGCTCGTAGGAGCGACGGCACGCCTCCGCCGAGTCGAGCAGCGTGCCATCCCAGTCGAAGAGGACCGCGCGAAGCCTTACTTCAGCCACCTCGCCAGCCAGCCCGAGCATCTCGCCGTACCAGTGCTTCGAGTTCTGGGGAGGGCGAGGGTCAGACAGGTATTTTGGTTTTTTTTCGAAACCGCCAAGCTGTCCCAATCCGAGAATGCCAAACTACCTGCCTGACCCCAGCCACCTCGCCAGCCAGCCGAGCACTTCGCCGTACCAGTGCTTCGAGTTCTGCCCCTTCAGCACCCAGTGGTTCTCGTCGGGGTAGTAGACGAGCCGCGCGGGCACTCCCTTCGTCGTCAACACGCCGTAGAGCGCGAGTCCCTGTGTCACCGGCACCCGGAAGTCGCGCTCGCCATGGATCACGAGCATCGGCGTGTTGAAGTTCTTCGCGTACCGGTCGGGGCTCCAGCGCTCGATGTTCTCCAGGTTCGTGAACGGATAACCGCCGTACGAGTGCTGCCGGCCGTAATACGCGTCGGAGGCGGACTGGCCGAGCAGGCTGTAAACGCCGGCGTGCGAGACGAGCGCCTTGAATCGGTCGGTGTGCCCTTCGATCCAGTTCACCATGAACCCGCCGTAGGAGCCGCCGGTCGCCGCCATGCGCTCTCCGTCCACGGACCCCTTCGCGATCAGGAAATCCGTCGCCTTCATGACGTCGGTGAAGGGCTTGTCCGGGTGGGCGCCGAGGATCGACTCGACCCACTTCTGGCCGAACGACGACGAGCCGTGGAAGTTGACCATGGGCACGATGTAACCGGGCGCCGCGAACGCCTGCGGATTCCACCGGAAGCTGAAGCCGTCGCCGAAGGTGCCCACCGGCCCGCCGTGGATCATGTGGACGAGCGGGTATTTCTTCTTCGGGTCGAATCCCGGCGGATAGACGACGAACATCTGGACCTCGTCGCCGTCCGCGCCGGGGAACGTCAGGTCTTCGACCTTCCCCCACTCGATCCGTGCGGCCAGCTCGTCGTTGACGTGCGTGAGCGCGCGGTGTGCCGACCCGTCGAGGCGGACCACGGCGAGCTCCGGCGGCCGCGTCATCGAATGGAGCTGAAAGACGACCTGTCCGTCGCGGGCCACCTCGGCGCCGGCCGTCGTCCCGCCGTGATGGATCTCCTTCGGAGCCCCTCCGGCCGCCGGCAGCGCATAGAGGTTCGTCCGCGCCCGCGATTCGGCGTGGAAGACGATCGTCCGGCCGTCCGGCGACCACGCCCAGCCTCCCGCGGAGACGTCGAACGATTCGGTGAGCACCGTCGTGCGTCCGCTCGCGACGTCCATCACCGCCAGGCGGGTGCGGTCGGGCCAGCCGTCGGCCTTCACCTCGACGCCGTACGCGATCCGCTTTCCGTCGGGGGAGAACACCGGATCGGTGTCGTCCGCGGCGTTGGCGGCCGTCAGGTTCCGGACCTCGCCCCCCGCGGTCGGGAGGAGAAACACGTCGCGGTTCAGCTTCGGGTAGGGCTCGGGCGTCGAATTCGCCTCGAACACGATCCACGCGCCGTCGGGGGAGACGTCGAAGCTGCCGGTTCCCTCCTGCAGACTGAAGAGCCTCTTCGAGCCGGGCTGGAGGTCCGTCACCTTCCGGCTGCCGACGTCGACGACGAAGATGTGCGGGAACTCGTCGTCGGTGAGCCACCGGTCCCAGAACCGGAAGAGGCGGTTCTCGGTGACGCGCGCCTTCACCTTGTTCTTCTCGCGCGCCTCGAGCGCCTTCTTCGTGTCCGCCGGTGATTCCGAGCCGGCGATGACGTGCGACACGAAGGCGACGCGTTTCCCGTCCGGCAGCCACGTCGGGTTCGAGACCGCGAGCGGCATTTCAGTCACGCGCTCGGGCTCTCCTCCATCGACCGAGATGACGTAGAGCTGGTTGACCTTGTCCTCGTCGCGCTTGGACGTGAAAGCGATCCGCTTTCCGTCGGGGCTCCAGGCGGGCGCGCCGTCCGACGCCTTGTTCGTGGTGAGCCTCCGGGGCGTCCCGCCGGCGAGCGGGACGATCCAGACGTCGCCGTTGCCCCGGTTCTCCTCCATGTCGTAGACGGAGACGGTGTACGCGACGGTCTTTCCGTCGGGCGAGAGCGCGGGCGTGCCGACCCGCTGCACCGCCCACATGTCTTCGATGGTGAGCGGCTTCCGTTCGGCGGCGCCGAGGGGAAAAGCGACGACGACGGACGCGACGATGCCCGCCGCGACGCTAAGGATGGCGGAAGCCGGCCTGGACGTGAGAGTCGTCGCAGAACGGCTTGCTCTTCGAAGCGCCGCAGCGACACAGCCGATAGTAGGCGCGTTGCTCACAAATCCTCCCGTCGGAATATGTCAGGGTCGGAGCGCCGAACACCTCGTACGGTCCGTCGCGCACGACGCGGATGACCGACGTCTCCTCGATCGCCTCGGCGGAACTGCCCGGAAGGGACGGATCGGCGACTTCGGCCCCGACGAACCCGCATTCCTGATGGGTCTTGTCGCAGTAAGGCTTGTTCGCGGACTTGCCGCACCGGCAGAGGGAGTAGGCGGGCTTGAGCTCGTAGGGCGTTCCGTCCGGCGCTTCGAGAGGAACTTCTCCCTCCACGCGATAGGGCCCGTTGGGCCGGATCGTGATCGTCCCTTTCGGTTCGGGCATGATCGGCCCGGAATCATGCCAGATTCGCGCGCGGTCGCTCTCGCCCTCTCGACCGCTCTCGCGTGCGCCTGCGCGACGGCCCCGCGGGCCCCCTCATCCTCGCCGCTCCGCCAGACCGCGCACGAGGCTGCGGGCCAGCGCTCCCTTCTCCATCTCCCCGCCGCGTACGGGAGCCGCTCCGACTGGCCGGTCATCCTCTTCCTTCACGGCGCGGGCGAGCGCGGCAGCGACCTCGCGCTCGTCGCTCGCGAAGGCCTGCCCCGCATCCTGGAGACGCTTCCCGACTTTCCGTTCGTCGTCGTGTCGCCGCAAGAGGAAAGGAATCGGCGCTGGACGCCGGACGCGCTCGCGGCGCTCGTGGACGACGTCGCAGCGCGGTTCCGCGTGGACGCGAGCCGGGTCTACGTGACGGGCCTGTCCACCGGCGCCACCGCCGCCCTCGACCTCGCGATCCGCCATCCGGAGAAGGTCGCCGCCGTCGCCGCCGTCACCGCGACGGCGATTCCGCGCGGGCTCTGTGGAATGAAGGACGTCCCCGTCTGGATCTTCAACAACGGCGGGGACGAGCGCGTGCCCGCGTCGCGCGCGAGGAAGCTCGCCCGCGACCTCGAGCGCTGCGGCGGCCATGGCGAGGTGAAAGTCACGATCTATCCGCGCGAGGGACACGACGCCTGGACCGAGACGTATCGGCACAAGGACCTGTACGACTGGATGCTGCACCATCGAAAACGCGTTCCCGCTCCCCGCGCGCGGGGAGAGGGTCGGGGTGAGGGGCCTAGAATCGCGACGTGCTGCTCGCGCTCGTACTCTCCGCCACGACCGTCGTCGGACACCCCGCGCCCGGCTGGCCCGAGCTCCGGTGGGTGCAGGGCGGACCGCTGTCGCTCTCCGGCCTTCGCGGCAAGGTCGTCCTCGTGCGGTTCTTCACCGACCCGGCCTGTCCCTACTGCAGCGCCACGGCGCCGGCTCTGAACGAGCTCCACGAAGAGCTCGGGCCGGATGGCCTCGTCGTCATCGGTTTCTACACTCCGAAACCGAGTCCGCGCCCGACGACCGTCGGGCACGTCCGCCGCGTCGCGCAGAGGTACGGTTTCCGCTTTCCCGTCGCCGTGGACGACGAGTGGAGGGCGCTCCGCCGTCTCTGGCTCGATCGCGAGAACAGCGGCTGGACGTCGGCGTCCCTCGTGATCGACCGGCGGGGCGTGGTTCGCCACGTCCACCCGGGCGGAGTTTTCGCGAAGGACTCCCCCGATCCCCAGGCGAGGCGCGACTACGAAGACTTGCGCGCTGCGGTCGAGGCGCTACTCGCCGAAAAGGAGGCCCCCCGATGACTCGGAAGAAGCTCGCGCTGCCGCTTCTCCTGGCGCTCGTGACGTGCGCGGCGGCCGGATCCGTAAGACACGACGACGACGTGTTCGTCGCGGTCGGCGCCGGCGCCGCCGGGACGTGGGAGACCGAGTTCGAGTTCGCCAACCCCGACGACGCGATTGCAGTCAACGTCTTCGCGAGCGAACAGCCCTTTCCATACGTCTGCGTCAGGGCGCCGTGCGGGATCGCCTACGCTCCCCTGCCGCGCACGGGCACGGCCCGCATCGTCACCCACGCGGCGGACTTCGGAACGTTCACGGGGCGCCTCTTCGTCGGCGCCGACGACGCCGAGGAGCTGCCGACGGTCAAGGCGCGCGTGATCAACCGCGCGCGGCCCTCGCAGTCGATCGAGCTGCCGCTCTACCGCCGCTCGACGCTGGTCAATCTGAACCCGCGCGTCCTCTCGTTTCCGGGCGCGCAACGCTCGGCGGGGGCGCACACCAACCTCTTCATCTCCGAGATCGGCCTTTCCCGGGAGATGGCGGTCCTCGTCGAGGTGTTTTCACCCTCGGGAGAGCGGCTGGGCCAGGAGGTCCACGTCATCCCCCGGGGCCAGACGCTCTTTCTGCAGGACGTTCTGTCGCGCCTCGGCGTCAACGAGCTCGCGGAGGGGCAGATTCGCGTGACGCGGACGGCGGGCAACGGCATCCTGTGGGGTCTGCTCACGACGATGTTCGACGACGGGCGCGTGAGCGTCGCCGCGGGAAAGCACCTGTAACGGGGTCAGGTCTCCACTTGCCACATCGGGGGTCAGGTCTCCACTTGCCACATCCGAGCCTCAGACCTTCCTGCCGGTTTGGAAAGTCTGGTTCATGACAATTCAATGGTGTGAGTCCCCCGGATACACGCTGACCGAGCGGGCGATTGAAGGTCCGCGACGTGATTCGAATCGTCCGGAGCGATGGCTGGCGTGAGTCCGAACGGCGGGAAGCCATCGGCAGTTCCGACACCCAAAGAAGAGAGGGGTAGTGACGATTGCCAGCAAGCCCGGTCTGGATGTTCCGGTCGGCACACGAAGAGCATCCTGAAACAGGCTGGTTAAAGTCATGACGGAGAGCCGGTTGGAATACCTCGTCATCTGCGAGCGGGGCGACAGGAGCTATGGGGCCTGCATCCCCGACCTGCCGGGCTGCGTTGCAGTCGGCCGGACGAAGGAGGAGGTCTCGCGCCTCATCCGGGAGGCTATCGTCGTCGCCCGACTAGGTAAAGGTGTAACGGGGTCCAGTTTCACGAGTCGGGCCTGGCAGCGGCTCAGTGTGGCAAGTGGAGACCTGACCCTCCATGTGGCAAGTGGAGACCTGACCCCCGATGTGGCAAGTGGAGACCTGACCCCGCTTTTTTCTTTACCCCTCCGGGGGAAGGGGCCCGAACGGCGTCCGGCGCTGCAGCATCTGGTAGATGTGGTGCGCCTCGTGGTGCGCGAGGTAGTCGGTCTGAAAGTGGACGTCGTAGTGCGGAAAATCGGGGTGCTGCGCGCTGCGGTGCCACTCTCCCGGTGAGAGGTCCTCGAGCCGATCGAGATACCGCTCGCGCTCCGCGAGGAACGCGGCAAGGGACTGGTCGGCCGCGATCGAGACCATCTTCGGGAACCCGGGATCCTCCTCGGCCTTGTACGACGTGACGGACGGGTTCTCCTCCGCCAGGATCCTGTCGAGGCGCTCCGAGAACACCCGCTGCACCTTCAGCACGTGGCAGACGAGCTCCTTCAGCGACCACTTCTCGGGGATCGTGCGCTTCGCGAGCGCGTCCTCGTCGAGCCCCGCGACGAGCCGGCGCACGTCGTCCGCCTGATCGCGGAGTCGTTGAACGAGCCTCGCGTGCGCGGCCCGATCGGCGCGGCCGTCGTCCTTCATGCCGAAATCATACGTCGCGCCCGACCTCCTTACTGGAGATCGTAGAGGTGGATTTCCCTGCCCTGCAGATACTTGTCGAACCAGTTCAGGATGTGCTGCAGACGCTGCACGCGGTGTGAAGGCTTTCCGGATCGCGACAGCTCGTGGTTCTCCCCCGGAAAATTCACCATGACCGCCGTCTTCTTCTGCGCCTTGAGCGCGCGGAACATCGCCTCCCCCCCCTGCCAGGAAGGGGTGCGCCAGTCCTCGTCTCCTTCGATGAACAGGATCGGGGTGACGATCTTCTGCGCGTAGCGCACGGGCGAGCGCGAGAGGAACTCCTCCGGGTCCTCGTAGGGGTTCTTTCGAAACCAGGACGGCTGGAAGAGCGTGAAGTCGGCCGAGTACCAGAAGGACGTCCAGTCCGCGACCGATCGCTGCGAGACCGCCGCGGCGAACCGGTCGGTCTGCGTCACGGTCCAATTCGTCAGAAGGCCCCCCCCGCTTCCGCCGGTCACTCCCATCCGCTTCTCGTCGACGTAGCCGCGCTTCACGATCTCGTCGACGCCCGCCATGATGTCCTTGTAGTCGTCGCCGGGATACCGGTACTGGATGACGTTCGCGAAGTCCTGTCCGTAGGACGTCGAGCCGCGCGGGTTGGTGTACAGGACCACGTACCCCTTCGCGGCCATCCAGAGCATCTCGTGGTACAGGATGTGGCCGTAGGCCGTGTGCGGCCCGCCGTGGATCTCGACGATGAGCGGATATTTCCGACCCGCCTGGAAGCCCGGCGGCTTCTGGATCCAGGCGTTGATCTTCTTCCCGTCGAAGCTGTCGTACCAGATCTCCTCGGGCGCCGAAAGGTCGAGCTGCGCGAAGAGCGGGTCGTTGACGCGCGTCAACTGCGTCCGCTTCTTCGTCTTCGCGTCGAGCAGATAGATGTCACCGATGTGCGTCGCGTCGCCGATCAGGAGAGCCAGCTTCGAGGCGTCCGGCGTCGCGGTGTAGGCCATGACGTCATGGTCGCCGGTCGTGAGCGGCTCGATCCGGCGGGACGCGACGTCCACCTTCACGACGTTCGACCTCCCCTTTTCCGTCGTCGTCAGGATGAGCGAGCGCCCGTCCGGCGTCCAGACGAGGGCGTTCGGCAGGTTGCCGCGGGGCGGCCGCTGATCGCCGGCGAGGTCGCTGCCCGTCTCGTAGTCGTAGTCGGCCGTCAGGGTCGTCGCCTTCCCGTCCGCGAAAACGAAGAGCTCGTCGTTTGTGTGCGACTGGCGCTCCGCCGGATTGACGAAGCCCGTGAAGGCGAACCGCTTTCCGTCGGGCGACGGCCTCGCTCCGTTGATCGGCCCGGCGATGTCGGCGACCGTCTGGATCTCTCCGCCGCCGGCCGGGACGAAATAGAGGTTCGAGTCCGGATCGTCGTAGTACGGCTCGTCCACCCGGTTCGAAGTGAAGTAGATGCGCGAGCCGTCGGCGCTCCAGAAGAGCCCGCCCTCGTCGTAGCGGCCGGTCGTGAGCTGCTTCGCCTCGGCCGGCTCGCTCGCGCTCTCGACGACCGGGACCGTCCAGACGTGCGAGTGGCGAGACGGATCGAGCCAACCCTGGTTGTTGAAGCGATACACCGCGCGGGTGATGATGCGCGGCTTGTTCTTTTCGTCGCGCTCCTTCTTTTCGAGTTCCGCCGGGCTCTTCGGGCCGCTCTTCTTTTCCGCCAGGTCCTCGGCGTTCGCCGTGCTCGTGAAGGCGATCGTGCGGCCGTCGGGCGACCAGACCGGCGCGGACGCGCCCTTCGGCACGTCGGTGAGCCGGCGCGCCTCTCCGCCGGACATCGGCAGGAGATGGATCTGCGGCCGGTCCTTCTCCCCCGGCGCGCGGAGGAACGCGATCGTTCGGCCGTCGGGCGACCAGCGCGGCGCCGTGTCGCGCGGCCCCGCCGTGAGCCGGCGAGGTTGCGCGCCGCCCGCGGTCGCGACGCTCCAGAGGCTGGTGTCGTAGCGGTCCTCCTTCTCGTTGACCGCGACGAGCACGTACGCGACCTCGCGACCGTCCGGCGAGATCTGGGGGTCCGCGATCCACTGGAACTTCAGGAGGTCCGTCTCGGTGATCGGGCGCCGGTCGGCGGCGGCCAGGAAGACGGACGCTCCGGCGAACAGAAGGACCGCAGCCGCGGCCGCGCGCACGTGTGCGGATCTCATGAGGCCTCCGTTTGTCGGGCGGATTATTTCTGAAAGCGCCAGTCGCACATAATCGGCCCATGGAAGAGAGCCTTCAGGACACCTACGCGCCGAACAACCGCTGCTTCGGGTGCGGCCCCGCGAACGCGAAGGGCCTGCGCATCAAGAGCCGCGTCGAGGGGAACGGGGTCGTCGCGGAGTGGCGGCCCGAGCCGCACCACGAGGCGTTCGAAGGTGTGCTGAACGGCGGGATCGCCGGCGCACTGCTCGACTGTCACAGCAACTGGGCGGCGGCTCATCACCTGATGATGAAGGCTGGCGCCGACTCGCCGCCCAGCACGGTCACGGCGGACTTTCACGTCCGGCTGACGCGGCCCACGCCAATGGACGCGACCTTGACGCTGCGCGCGCACGTCGTCGAATCCACCGACGACCGCGCCGTCGTCGACGCGACGATCGAGGCGAACGGGAAGGTCACCGCCACCTGTCGCGGGACGTTCGTGGCGGTCCCGGAGGGGCACCCGGCGTATCACCGCTGGTGACTTCTCCGAGTAGCCGCTCGAGGACTTCCGAGATCGGCGTGCCGTCCGGCAGTCCCGACAGGTTGGGATGCGCGCGGCGCAGCGCGGCCAATCGGTCGGGCTCGGCCGAAAAGTCGTAAGCGATCACGACCGGGGTCGTCTCGGGCAGGATCCCCGCGAGCTCGTTCAAGACGTAGAAACCCTGGTTCTCGGCCAGGTGCCGCTCGGCGCGTGATCGGTCGCCGCCGAACCGGCGGATCAGCGCTTCGAGGTCCCCCGCGAGCTTCC
>DATIBN010000040.1:0-2234 GCA_035457525.1 Thermoanaerobaculia bacterium
ACATCCTCGCGTTCGAGGGGGACAGCCGAACGGTCTGGTTCGAAGGGAACTACCAGGAGTACGAGGCGGACCGGAAGCGGAGGCTCGGCCTCGAGGCCGACCAGCCGCACCGGATCAAGTACAAGCGGCTCGCGAGTCGCTGAGCACAAGAATCAAGAGATCCTTCGCGGAGCCTGCCCTGAGCGTGCCGCCATGGCAATTGAGAAAGAGATCCTTCGCTTCGCTCAGGATGACGCCGCGAAGGGCTCTGGATGACCGCGCGCGTGCGCGCGGTCAGCTGCGGCGGCTCACCAGAACGAGTCCCGTTCCCACGAGCGCCGCGAGAGCGAGGAGCGGCGCCACCCGGAAGCGCCGGCGCTTGACCTCCGGCTCTCCGAGGCTCTGGGCCCACTCGTTCGCGATACCCAGGCCCTTGCGGAGCAGTCCGTCCAGGAACTCGGTTCCCTCCTGGCGAGCCTGGTCGTAGAGCTTCCGGCCGCGGAGGACGGCTTCTTCCTTCACGTCGTCGATGTTGGAGCGGGTCCTCTTGATGTTCTCCTTCAGCGTGTCTTCGGATTCGCCGACGAAGTCGTCGGCCGCGAATTTCCGCTTGCGGAGGCTCTCCAGAGCGATGGGGATCGCCACGCGGGTCACGAGCGGGATGACCACCGGACCCAGGGCACGCATCGTCTGGCGCGAAAGTCGGCTACGAGACATGATGTGTTTCCTCCAACCGGGCCTTCAGAGCAGATTCCGTGCCCGGCCCGTCCTGAAAGAATAGCGTCATGGGCGGCCTCCCGGCGATCCTGCTGACCGTTTTCCTGACCCGGGGTGATGCCCCGCCGCGACAGAACCTGGAGGCGGTCGTGCTCGGGATCGCACAGGACGGCGGCGTCCCCCACCTCGGCTGCCGCCAGAAGCTCTGCGTCGAAGCGCGCCGGGATCCGGCGAAGAGACGGCTCGTGGCGTCGCTCGGGATCGTGGACCACTCGGTCGGCCGGCGGTTCCTCGTCGACGCCACCCCCGACTTCCCGGCGCAGGTCGAACGTCTCGGCGGTCTCCCCGACGCGATCCTGCTCACCCACGCCCACATCGGCCACTACCTCGGCCTGGCGCAGCTCGGCCGCGAGGTCCTGGGCGCAAGAAGGATTCCCGTCTACTGCACGGCGCGGATGGCGGACTTCCTTCGAAAGAACGGCCCGTGGAAGCGGCTCGTCGTCCTCGAGAACGTCGAGATTCGGGAGATCGCGCCGGGGGTCGAGTTCGAGCTGACGCCTTCGCTCAAGGCCACCGCGATCCAGGTTCCCCACCGGGACGAGGACTCCGACACGGTGGCGTACCTCCTCGCGGGGCGTGGGCGGCAGGTCCTCTGGCTGCCCGACATCGACAAGTGGGAAAAGTGGGACCGGCGGATCGAAGAATTCGTCCGCGCCTCACCGATGCTCGCCTTCGTGGACGGGACGTTCGAATCCGCGGACGAGATCCCGGGAAGATCGATTCGAGATATCCCGCATCCCCTCGTTCCCGAGACCGTCGCGAGGTTCGGCGGAAAGGCGCCCGCGCTCCCCTCGCAGGTCCTCTTCGTCCATCTGAACCACACGAACCGGCTGTTGTGGGACGCGGCGGCACGCCGGGAGCTCGAGCAGAAAGGCTTTGGAATTGCATCCGAGGGGTCGCGGTTTCCGTTTTGAAACCCATGAACGATTCGGTCACGACCCCGACGTCTCCCGTGCTGGCGTGGAAGCCCACGACCGCCCACCATCGCGGGAGGTGGCCCGAGGGCTACTGGAAGGTCGCGGTCGGGCGCGGCCTCAGGCTCCGGTGCCCCGTCTGCGGCCAGGGGAAGCTCTTCGCCACGTACTTCCGGATGAACAACGAGTGCCAGCAGTGCGGCGTCGGATTCGCGCGCGAGCACGGGCAGTGGGTCGGGTCGCTCGACATCAACACGCTCCTGACCGCGATCCTCCTGATGGCCGGCGCGGGGTTCGGACCGATGTGGTCCCTGCCCACGAGCCTCGCCGTCTGGTGCACGGCCGCGGTCGTTTTTCCGATCGTGACCTTCCGTTTCACTCGCGGTCTGTGGACCGCGATCGTGCACCTCTCCGGCGGGGTGTACTAGCGCGTCTCGACTAGTCGCCCATCCGTTCGATTTTCCGCATCATCCCGTCCAGCGTCGCGATGTGCTGCTGCTGCGCCGGAATGATCCTCGTCATGAGGAGCGCGCGCGTGTTCTCGTCCACGTCGTCGAGCGCCTC
>DATIBN010000041.1:0-41781 GCA_035457525.1 Thermoanaerobaculia bacterium
CGGGCGATGAGCTGGTTCTTGCGGTGCTTGCCGGACGCCATCTCGTGGAGGTTGTAGCCCTGCATCGCCGTGTTCCCGTCGAGCAGATCCGCCCAGTAGTGGGCATACGTCAGGGAGCCGTAAACGTCCTCGGTGAGCTGGTAACCCGCTCCCACGTTGAACATCCAGTAGTCGAGGTCGCGATCGTCGTCGGCCAGGCTGTCGAACGGCTTCCACTGGTAACCCGTGACGCCGTTGACGGTGATGACCGGCGGGTTCCCGTAGATGTCGGCGGTCGAGCAGGGCTGTGTCCCGTCGTCGCCGCATCCCGTCGACGAATAGAAGTTGCGGTTGCCGCCGCAATCGGCGCCCCCGCCGGGACAGTCGCCGGCGACGAAGGGAAGGAAGCTCGAGTCGTTCATGCGTTCGTCGGTTTCCTGGATCGTCTTGATCTTGCCGAAGAAGTCGATCCCCTTGCCGACGTCCGCGACGTACTTGATCCGGAGAGCCGCGATGTGGGTTTCCTTCTCTTGGAAGGGCGCGTAAGCCGAGCGGAAGTTGTGGCCGACCCCGGTGTCGAGCTCGGCTCCGGGAAACACGGTCCGCAGGATGGGGCTCGTGGGATCGTCCCACGCCTGCCAGTTCGTGTCGTAGGTCAGGTAGGTGTACTCGCCGCCGAGCTCGAGCGGTCCCGCGACGAAGAGCGGCGCGAGCGTGACTCCCTGCCACCCGATGGCCGTTTCCGCCATCGGCTCGTCGAAATCGGTGAAGTCGTTGTCGACGTTGATTGTGGCGACCTGCACGGCGTTGCCGTCCCAGCCTCCGTAACCGATGGCCGTGGGGTTGCCGCCGAACACGCCGAATCTCGCGTTGGAGGGACCCGGTGCGGCGAATGCCGAATCGTGCCCCTCCGTCAGGAGGACGTCGGCCTCGCGCCTCGCGGCGAGAAGCGCCACGTACTCCGCGCCGATCGAGAACCCCTCCAGGTTGAAGGAGAGCCCGATCCCGAAGGGATCGTTGATGTCCACGTTCACCTTGCCGCTCCAGTCCTCGTGGTCACCCACGGGAACCGGGGAAAAGCCGGAGAGCGAGAAACCAATCGGGTCCACGAGGTCCCGGTTGGATTTCGCGCGGGAGTAGTAGACGGCGCCGCGCACGTCGAGCTTCGGCGTCGGGTGGATGCCCACCTTTCCGCCGATGACCGAGTTGCGGAATCGCGTGCGCAGCGAGCGCCCGTCGTCGCGGTCGCGGTCGGTCGGGTCGATCTCGATGTCGTTGACCCAGGAGAAGATGCCTCCGACGTCGAAAACCGGCGCGGGGGCGAGTCGGGCCTGCAGCACGTAGTTGGCGTCGGCCGCGTGGAACTCGCCCGTCGAAAAGCCCGGGCCCGCGAAGAGGCGAGGGAGCGAGATGCGGGCGGCGTCCCAGGTGAGCTTGCGCCCGGCCGCAGATCCCTGCAGCAGAATGCCGCCGGCGTTATCGCGGTCGATGTAGCGGAAGCGCCCGACGACGTAGGGATCGAACTGGCCGAAGTCGTTCTGCCCGAGGGTCGCCGAGTCGAGCCACGTGTAACCCGGAGTCAGTACGATCGCCGCGCCGCGCAGCTTGACGTACTGATTGGAGCGCGCGTCGGCCTCGCCGCAGTCCCCCTCGGTGCATCCTCCGGCGGGCGGGTTTTCGAGCGCCGGGTTGCGTCCGCCGAAGCCGCCGAAATTCGTCCAGAAATTCTGATTGAAGCGGCTGTGGACGCGGGCCCGGATCTCGACCTTCTTGGACAGCTTCCCGCCGATCAGGATCTCGATCTCGTTGCCCTGGCCGTTGTCCCCGTAGCCCTCACCCGGGACGGTGGTGAAGTTGTAGAGAGCGCCCTGGTCTCGCTGGTTTCCCCACAACCACTTGGTGTAGATCGTGCCCCCCCAGATGACCTGTCCCGCCGCGGGCGCAGCCCAGACGAGACCGAGCAGGAGGGGGATGGAGTACCTCTTGAGAAACCTCATCGATCGTTCCTCCCTCGAATCGGCGGGTCGTGCCCGCCGGCTGCACGAAACGAACCCGCCTTCGCGCATCTACTTCTTGTGCACCATCGTGAGCGTCGCCATCTTCTTGGGCGTTCCGTCGGGATTGCACTCGTAAGCGAGCATTTCGTGCTGGGCGTCCGCCTCGGACTTGTCACCCATCGCGCTGCCCGCAAGCACGTCCATCACGTGCGGATCGCAGTCCCCGTCGGTGCCTCCTCCGAAACGGTGCTGCCCCTCGAACTCATTCACCTTGCGAGTCAGCAGATCCGTCGATGCCGGGAACCCCTCGTTCGACTGGACGACCGCCTGGTATCCCCACGTCGTGATGTCCCCCTCACCGAGGTCCTTCTTGTCGACGGTGCCCGAAACCGTCCGTCCGCTCCCCCGGGTCCGGCCCGGCACGAGGATCGCGGCCTTCAGCGCGGGCGCCTTGATCTCGACCTCGCTCTTGGCGCGTCCGGCCGGCTGGGGCGACAGGATGACCACGCGATCCCAGGCGTCCTTCGGGGCGAAGGCGACGTTCAAACCCGGAAGCCCCTTCGTGTTCCCGCTGCCTTCTTTGCCGTCGGTGTCGATGAAGATGAAGATCATCTGGGTCGCGAAGCCGACCTTCATTCCCCAGGGATCCTCGAGGGCCGAGTTGACGGTCGCGTCGAAAGTGACCTTTCCCCCGCTCTCCTTGACCTTCAACTCCGTCAAGTCGAACGAGCCCGGCTTGTAGACCGGGTCGGTCGGGTACGTGTACTTTCCGGGACCGTTGTCGTCGCCCGTCGGGTCCTTGAACGAGACCTCCTGCGCCCACGCCGACCCCCCGGCGAGCGCCGCGGCGAACGCCGCGAGAATCACGAATCGAAACGGCGATTTCATCTTGAGCCTCCTTTTCGCTCGATCGTTTCCATCGTCAGCCCTTGACACTTCCGGCCGTGAGACCGGAGACGAGATATCTCTGGAGGAAGAAGAAGAGCGCGACGATCGGGATCGACACGATGATCGCGCCCGCGGCGAAGTAGCCCCACTGCTGCTGGAAGCCGCCCACGAAGAACCGCAGACCGACGGGGGCGGTGTACATGGTCTCCTTGTCCATCAGCGTCGCCCCGAGGATGAACTCGTTCCACCCCGTCATGAACGAGAAGAGCGCGGTGACGGCGATCGCCGGCTTGGCGAGCGGCAGGACGATCCGACGGAAGATGACGATGGGGGACGCCCCGTCGATCATCGCCGCCTCCTCGAGGTCCCTGGGGATCGTGTCGAAATAGCCCTTGAGCATCCACACGCAGAACGGGATGGCGGTCGTCGTGTAGACGAGGACGAGTCCCGTCCGCGTGGACCCCAGCCCGAGCCACTTGACGACGATGATGTACAGAGGAATCAGCGTCAGCACTCCCGGGAACATCTGGGAGACGAGGAAGGACATCAGGCCCGCCCGTCGCCCGGGGAAGCGGAACCGCGAGAAGGCGTAACCGGCGGTGGCCGCCAGGAAGATGCCCAGGAGAGTCGTGGCCGCGGACACGATCGCGCTGTTGACGAGCCATCGCCCGAAGGGCTGATCGGTCATCACCGACGTGAAGTTCGCCATCGAGACCTTCTCGGGCCACGGGATGACGGCCCGGATGCGGTCCGAGACCGTGGGTTGCGCCGGGATGTCGGCGATCGCGAGGCTCTGCTTGCCGGAGAGCGCGATCGTGACGACCCAGAGGATCGGGTAGACCGTGATGAGCGTCGCGATCAGGAGGATCGCGTGCAGGGGAGGGTGCGGGAACTCGTCCCGGCTCCGGCGGGCCATCAGATCCCCTCCGTCGCGCGGGTCACGCGGTTCTGCACGGTGCCGTAGGCGAACAGGATCAGGAAGATGATCACCGAGTAGGCCGCGGCGTACCCGTAGCGGTACTGCTGGAATGCGAACTTGTATGCCTGCGTGATCAGGATCTCGGTCGAGTGCGCGGGCTCGCCTTCGCTGACGAGAAAGATGATGTTGAACATGTTGAAGGTCCAGACGACCGAGATGATGATCGCGGGGATGAGGGCCGGCTTGAGCGAGGGGAGCGTGATCGCGCGGAATTGTCGCCAGCGCGACGCCCCTTCGACCCGCGCGGCCTCGTAGATTTCGCCCGGAATCGATTGCAGCGCGCCGAGCGAGATCACCATCATGAACGGGAAGGAGAGCCATCCGTTCGTGGAGAGCACGGTCAGGAAAGACGTGAACGGCGTGTCGAACCAGGAGACGGGCCGGCCTCCGAAGATCTGGATCATCTGGTTCACGACGCCGAACTGCCGGTGGAACATCCCCTTCCAGATGAGCGAGGTGATGTAGTTGGGCATCGCCCACGGCAGGATCAGGAGCACCCGATAGATGGGCCGCAGCTTCAACCCCGCCGTGTTCAGGATCAGCGCCAGGAAGAGCCCGACCGAGACGCCGATCGCCACGTTCGTCACGGTCCACACGATCGTGAAGCCCAGCGTCCAGTAGAAGTTCTGATAGTTGAACACGCGGGAGCCGTCGGGAGCGCGCGTGGTGATCGAGAAGTCGCTCAGGATCTGCGCATAGTTGTCGACGCCGGTCCAGAGCCGCGTCAGCGGCTGGCCCGTGTTGTAGATCGTCTGGTCGGTGAAGGAGATCGCCACACCGTAGAGGAACGGGAAGATCACGAGGACGACCATCGCCAGCATCGAAGGGAGGACGTAGAAGTAGGCCACGTGGTGCCGGGAAAGCACCTGGCCGAGCCGCGCGGCGACCCCGGATCCGAAGAACGCCGTGAGCGCCAGCGCCGCGAGCGCGACCCCGAAGAAGACGTTCCGGCCGCGACGCTCGGCGCCGCCCGGCGGCGTGCCGGGTGCCGCGCCCCGCGGCCGCCGGAAGACGTCGGTGTCCCACTTCGCCGGGTCGAGTCCCGCCGCGGCGACTCCCGGAAGCGTCGGCGCGAGACGCGCTTCCTCGGTCCCTCTCGCCGCGACCGCGCGTTCCGTCGCGAGCCGGTCCGCCTCGAGCGTCGCCAGCGTCTGGCGCGCGAAGAGGAAGAGCGCCCCGGCGAGCAGCGCAAAGGCCGCGACCGCGAGCGGCGCGCGGCGCTCCCGGAAGATCAGCGCGGCCAGTGCGTACGCGGCGAGCGGAACGAAGAGGTAGAGGAGAACCGTCCCCACCGGGAACGGTAAAGGGGATGGGGGCGGGCCGGTCCGGATCTCCGCCATTCCGACGACCTCGCCGTCCCTCTCGACGGGCCGCGCGAGGTCGAGCGCGCCCCCCTCGAGCCGCTCCACCTCGATCTCGTCCTTGCGGGGAGCTCCCTCCTGGCGGTTGGTCTCGACGGCGGTGCGCAGGCGCTGGGCGCGGTCGTAAAGCGCTTTCTCGTCCCGCGCCAGCCGGCGCGGGGCGGCGCGGTCCCCCGCGTCCGCCGGTTCGGTCGAGGCCTCGAGCGAGATCCCGTCGAGGACGATCACCCGGACGGCGCCGACCGAGGGGTGCGCCTTCGCCCAGGAGGCGACCGCGCTCCGGACCGCGTCGCCCGAGATCCCGGCGCGCTCGACGACGTCGGCGAAGGCGTTCAACGTGACGATCGCCTCCCGCTCGCCGCGCACCCGGGCATCGGTGCGGCGCGCCCCCACGAGGAGCAGGGCGCTCAGGCCGACTCCCAGGAGGAGGCCGAGTGCGAGTCCGATCCCGAAGCGCCGGCGATGGGACGGAGCCCGACTCACTTCTTGCGCAGGTCCGCGATCCGTTTCTCGACCTCTTTCTGCGCGGCGTCCATCGCCGCCCGGGGCGTCGCCGCTTTCTTGGTGATCGTGTTCATGGCGGTCGTGGCCGGGGACCAGACCATCGTCATCTCGGGCACGTTCGGCATCGGGACCGCGACCTCGACCTGCTTGCGGAAGGCGGCGAGAACCGGGTCGGCGGCGACCTTCGGATCCGCATAGACGCCCTGGTTCGCCGGGGTCTGGCGCCCTTCGAGCGCCATGATCTTCGCCGCCGGGACGTCGGTCAGGAACTTCGCGAACTCGTACGCCGCTTCCTTGTTCTTCGAGGGCGCCGCGATCAGGACCCCTTCGACCGTCATCCACGGCCGCATCGGCTTTCCTCCGGCTTCGCCGAGGTTCGGCAGCGGCGCGAGCCCGTAGCTGACGGAGGACGCGATCTCGCCCAGGAACCACGGGCCCGAAAAGACGATCGCGGCCTTCCCGCCGTTGAAGAGCGACGTGATCAACGCGGTCGACGGCTCGGCCGGCAGGATCCGGTCCGAGTCGAACCACTTCATCAGGAGGTCGAGAGATCGGATGTTCTCGGGGTTGTTCAAGACCGGCTTGTTCCCGGGTCCGAAGACGCGGCCGCCGAACCCGTTCATGAGAGCGGCGTGGTAGTAGAAGTCGGCGAACGAGTAGGCGAGCCCGAACTTTCCGGCCGGCCGGTTCGTCAGCTTCTTCGCCGTCGCGACCAGCTCGGCGGAGGTCTTCGGCGGGGTCGTGACGAGCTTCTTGTTGTAGATCATGGTGATGACCTTGAAGTTCAGGGGCAGCCCGTACACGGTGCTGCGGTAGGTCATCGCCTCCATGGTCGTCGGGATGAAGCGGGCCTTCGTCTCCTTTTCGAGAAAGAAGTCGATCGGCTCGACCGTGTTGCCGGCCTCGATCCATCCGCCCAGCCGGTCCTGTGCGTAGATGAAGATGTCCGGCCCCTTGCCGCGGGGCACGGCGGCCGAGATCTTGTCGGCGAACGCGTCGTAGGGCACGGCGAGCGTCGTGACCCTGTTCCCTTTCGCCGCCGGACTCGCGTTGAAGGCGGCGACCACTTTTTCCAGGGCCTCCTTCTCCTCGGCCCGGTAGGCGTGCCACACGACGAGGTCGGCGGCGAGGAGCGGGACGGCGGCGGAGGCGACGAGCGTCAGCAGCAGGGCGCGGGCAGTCTTCATGGGTCCTCCCTCATGGCAGGCGGGATCAGGCCGCGACGCGGCGTTCCGTCGCGGCGTCGAAGAGGTGGAGCTTTTCGAGCTCGAGCACGAGCTCGGCCCTGTCTCCCATCTCGGGCATGGCGTGTGGCTCGACGGGGTAGACCAGGACCTCGTCGCCGACGCGGACGTGGACCATGGCCTGGTCCCCGAGAGGCTCGACGACCTCGACGTCCCCCGAAAGCCGCGCCGTCTCGCCGCGGGCGGTCTCGGAGGGATCGAGGATGTTCTCCGGGCGGATGCCCACGACGATCTTCGTCCCGTCCCTGCCGGCGGTCAGCGGCCGCAGGCTCGCCGGGACCGGAAGCGAGAACCCCTTCCCCGTGAGCGCGTTTCCGCCGTCGGCGAGCGTGGCGGGGAGGAAGTTCATGGGTGGCGTGCCGATGAAGTTCGCCACGAAGAGGTTCTCGGGCCGCCCGTAGATCTCGAGCGGCGTACCGACCTGCTGGATCTTCCCGTCCTTCATGACGGCGATCCGCTGGCCCATTGTCATCGCTTCGGTCTGGTCGTGCGTGACGTAGACCGTCGTCGTCTTGAGGCGCTGCTGGAGCTTCTTGATTTCGGCGCGCATCGACACCCGCAGCTTGGCGTCCAGGTTCGACAGCGGCTCGTCGAACAGGAACACCGCCGGCTTGCGGACGATCGCGCGCCCCAGGGCGACGCGCTGCCGCTGCCCGCCCGAGAGCTGCTTGGGCTTGCGGTCGAGGAGGTTCGAGATCTCCAGGATCTGCGCGGCCTCCTGCACGAGGCGCTCCATCTCGGCCGGCGGCGTCTTGCGGACGCGCAGACCGAACTCGAGATTTTCGCGGACGGTCATGTGCGGGTAGAGCGCGTAGTTCTGAAAGACCATCGCGATGTCCCGGTTCTTCGGGGGGAGGTCGTTGACCACGCGCTCGCCGATACTGATCTTTCCGTCGCTCACCTCTTCGAGGCCGGCGATCATCCGGAGCGCCGTGGACTTGCCGCATCCGGAGGGTCCGACGAGGACCATGAACTCCTGGTCCTTCACGCCGAGGTTCAGGTCTTCGATGACCGACACGTTGCCGAACCGCTTCGCAACGTGCTCGAAGGTCACTCCGGCCACGGGCCGCTCCTTTCCACGCCCGCGAGGGCGACACAAGCCTCTTCGGATCGGGTGTCCGGCCGATGATCCGAACGCATCACTTCGCCGCCGATTGCGGGTCCCCGGCGCGGCGGAGGGTCACGATCCGCGCGCCCGCCGCCGGCACGTCGACTTCGAGCGAGTCCCCGGTCGCACGCACGGCGCCGCCCGCCCAGAGCTCCTCGGGACCGCGTCCGCTCCATTCGGCGGGCAGGGCGAAGCGCGCCGTCGCCGGGGCCGCGCCCCGGTTCAAGGCGACCACCACCGAGTCCTGAGACGACGCGTCCTGCCGGAGGAAGACGTAGAGGTCGCCCTCGGTGGAGAGCGCGCGGTGCGTTCCCCGGGAGAGCGCCGGATGCGAACGCCGGATCCCGATCAATCTCCGGTAGTCGCTCCGCAGGGCTTCGTCGCGCGGCTGGCCCGCTCCCGGCAGGATGTTGCGCGATCCCCACGGCATGTCGCTGCGGTTGTCCGGCCAGTTGCCGCCGGCGCGCGCCACTTCTTCGCCGTAATAGAGCATGGGGATTCCCCACGACGTGAACTGCAGGACCGCCGCGAGGCGGAAGAGGTCGAGCCGGCCGCCGAGGAGGGACAGGGCGCCGGGAACGTCGTGGGAGGACAGGAAGTGCGAGACGCGATACCCCTCCCGGACCTTCCCGCGGGTCGAAAGGTAGCGGTCGAAGGCGACGGTCCGTCCGCGGCCGAGCAGGAACCCCACGACGCTGCCCTGGAACCCGAAGTCGAAACCTGCGTCCATCTCGTCCCCCTCGAACCAGGGGTCGAGGACCTGCGCGTCGCCCCCCCAGACCTCTCCGAGGAGAAAGAAGCCGTTCCCGAGCATCTCGCGGCTCCGCCGGCGGTGCTCCTTCCAGAACGGATGATCCACGTGCTTGACCGTGTCGAGGCGGAACCCGTCCACCCCCGAGCGCTTCGCCCAACCGAGCTGCGCGGAGAGCAGGAACTCGTCGACGTCGGGCCGCTCGGTCTTGAAGTCGGGGAGTCCGGACACGCAGCTTGTGAGGTCGTCCGTGCCGCAGGTGCCGGCTTCCTCGGACCGGAGCCAGTCCTTCGTCGCCGGATCGGTCAGGTACCGGCTGCCGTATCCGGCGTGGTTGTAGACGACGTCGAGGAGAAGCCGGATCCCGCGCTCGTGGCACGCGGCGACGAGCGCTTTCAACTCCTCTTCGGAGCCGAAACGCTCGTCGAGGCGCGTGAAGTCGTCCGCCCAGTAGCCGTGGTACGCCCAGTCCGGAAACCCCGCGCCGGTGACGTAGCCGTCGATGTTCTTGACCAGGGGATTCACCCAGATCGCCGTGACCCCGAGGCTCGCGATCTCGTCCAGATTCTCGCGGAGTCCCCGCAGGTCCCCGCCGTGGAAGGCGCCCTTCGCCGCCCGGTCCACGTGGCGGTCGTTCGAGGGATCGCCGTTGGCGAACCGGTCGACCAGGACGAAGTAGAGGACGTCGTCGGACCAGTCGCGCGTGATCGCGGGCGGCGCGGCGGACGCCGGGGCCGGGGGAGTCGCCGCCGGTTCCGCCGGCGGTGCGGTCGCGCCGCACCGGATGAAAGAGATCGAAAGGAGCAAGAGAGGCAGGAGGGTGGGCACACGCCGTACGTCGAGACATCCCGGACGAGCGGCGGCGAAACCGGGTTCTTGAGAGGGCAAGGACCGTTCGACTCTATTTCGGGTTCCCAAGGAAGGTCAATCAGACGTGTCGGATGCGGGTGCAGACCGGGACTGCTGCGGGTGCGGACCCTGGACTGCTGCGGGTGCGGACCGGGACTGCTGCGGGTGCAGGCTGAAGCCTGTCCCCGCGACATCAACAGGGGTTACTCTTGCGGCCCGGAAATGTTGCGAGAAGCGCGTCGCCTCCGCCTCCCGGGAACCGTCCTTTCCGGGGCACTCCTCGGGCTCGTCTCGACCCTCCTCGCCCTGCAGGGCGCCGGAACGACTGCCCCGGTGGCCGTCCTCGTGGTCGTTCCGGCCGGGTCGAAGCTCGCGGTCGTCGAGAAGGCCCGCTCGGCTCTTCGGGGCCCGCGCCGCGCCCTTCTCGTCGCCGAGTCCGACCGCGTCGTCCTCGACGGCGGCTTCGAGATGCTCGTCGATCGTTCGTTCGCCCGCGCCCCCGAGGCCGACGTTCTCGTGCTCCTGGAAGGGGAGCCCGGGCGCGCCGGGGAGGCTTTCCTGATGGAGCGCCGGAAGACCGCGAAGGCGATCCTGTTGCCGCGCGGTTCGCCCCTTGCGGAGAGGCTCCGGGAGGGAGTATCGGGAGGGGCGCTCATTTTCCTGGGTGGAAGCGAGTCCATCGGGCCGCTTCTCGACGCGCTCGGGGGAACCGGCTCGACCGGGCCGGCCGTCCCGGCCGCGACCGAGGCGACGCCCTCGCGGCCGACGCCGACCGTGTCGATCTCGACCCCGGTCCCGGCCCCGGCCGCGGAACATCCTCCCGCGAGAACGGCGACGCCGGCCGCCGCGCGGGTCTTCGACCGATACTTTTCCTCCCGGCCGACGCCTTCGCCGACACCGCGTTGAAGAGCGCCCGGGCCGGTGAGTCGCCGACGCGTCCTCGCGCCTACGACGCGGTCATCCTCGGCGGCGGGCCGGCGGGACTCTCGGCGGCTCTCATCCTGGGGCGATGCCGGCGCCGCGTCCTGCTCTGCGACGCCGGGCGCCCGCGCAACGCGGCGTCCAAGGCCCTGCACGGGTTCCTGACGCGCGACGGGTTCCGCCCCGCGGAGCTCCTCCGGATCGGGCGGCGCGAAGTCGCGAAGTACGGCGTCGCGCTCGTCTCCGGCGAGGCGCGGGACGCGCGCCGGACGAAAGCGGGCTTCGAGGTCGTCCTCTCGACCGGGCGCCGTCTGTCCTCTCGCATGCTCCTCGTCGCGACCGGCGTCGTCGACCGGCTCCCCGAGGTGAAGGGCCTGCGCGCGCTGTACGGCCGCCGCGTCTTTCACTGCCCGTACTGCGACGGGTGGGAGGTGTCGGATCGGCCGCTCGCGGTCTACGGGCGGGGCCGGTCGGGGATGGGGCTCTCGCTTTCACTGAAGACCTGGAGCCGCGACGTCGCTCTGCTCTCCGACGGGCCGGCGCGGCTCTCTCGGAAGGACCGGGCGCGTCTCGCGCGCCATCGCATCTCCGTCCACGAGAAGAAAATCGAGCGCCTGGATGGCGGTGCGAAAGGGCTCGACGTCGTCTTCGCGGACGGCGACCGGCTCGAGCGCGGCGCCCTGTTCTTCTCGACCGGCCAGGATCCCTGCTCGGAGATCCCGCGGCGTCTCGGTTGCCGATTCACGAAGAAAGGCGCCGTGAAGACCGACCGGTTGGAGAGCACGGGCATCCCCGGCCTCTATGTCGCCGGGGACGCTTCGAAAGACGTCCAGCTCGCGATCGTCGCGGCGGCCGAGGGCGCGAAGGCCGCGTTCGCGATCAATCGCGCTCTCCAGGAGCAGGAAGGGCTCTCGGTCGAAAAGAGAACCGGCCGGCGAGTCTCACGACCCTAGCGTTCGACTCCTGACCGGGCCACCTCCCCGGGTGAACGGCCGCGATTGTCACCGCGGGACTACGACCAAAGTCGGGAGGAGCGCGGCTCTCCTTTACAATGCCTCGGATGGCCGTCACGAAACCGCGCGAGCGTCCGGCGGTCACCGATTTCCCCGCGGCGCGCGGCGTGCCGGGACTCCTCGTCTCCATGCGCCCGTCGCAGTGGGTCAAGAACCTCGTCGTTCCCCTGCCGTTCCTCTTCGGCGGAGCCCTCGCGGCGGCCCGGGGCTGGTGGCTGGCCGCCGCAGGGTTCGGCGTCTTCTGCGCGGTCACGAGCGCGATCTACCTGGTCAACGACGTCATGGACCGGGAGCGCGACCGTGCCCACCCCGTCAAGAGGCGCCGCCCGCTTGCCGCGGGAGACCTCTCCGTCCGCACGGCGATTGCGGCCGCGGCCGTGCTCGGGATCGGCGGTCTCGCGGCCGCGTTCGCTCTCTCGGAGAGCTTCGGGGTCTGGTGCGCGATCTACGCAGGCCTGATGCTGGCCTATTCGCTCCTCCTGAAGGGAATCCCGTTCCTCGAAGCCTTGATCGTCGCGGCGGGGCTGCCTCTCCGGGCTCTCGCCGGCGCGGCGCTCGCGGGCCTCGCGGCGTCCTCCTTCCTCATGGGTTGCGCATACCTGCTCGCGCTGTTTCTGGTCATCGGCAAGCGCCAGTGGGAGCTGCAGAACGCGGGCAACCTCTCCTCTTCGGAGCACCGGCCCGTGCTCGCGGCGTACCGGCGGGAAGGGCTCGACTTCCTCTTCGTCGTCACGGCGCTCACGACAGTCGCGGCCTACGCCGCGTACAGCGTCGTGCCTTCGACGATCCGGATGCACGGCGGCCGCTCGCTCGCGGCCACCGTTCCGTTCGTCGTTCTCGGAGTCGCCCGGTACGTGCGTCTGGTCTACAGCCGCGGGGGAGGGGGGAATCCGACGCGCGCGCTCCTGATCGACGATCCGTGGATCCTGCTCATCGTGCTCGGGTGGGTGGCCGCGGCCGGGTGGATCATCTATGTCCGCTGAGAAGGAGCCGCGACTCGGGGTCGGCTTCCTCGCCTACAACGAGGAGGGGTCGATCGAGAAGACGGTCGCGGAGGCGGTCGCTTCTCTGTCGGCCATCGAGGGCCTGGACTGGCGGGTTCTCGTCGTCAACGACGGGAGCCGCGACCGCACGGCGGAGATCGCCGAATCCCTGGCCGCCCGGGATCCCCGCGTCTCGGTCGTCCACCACGACGGCAACAAGGGCTACGCCGTTGCGACGGAGACGGCCCTGCGCAACACGCCGGGAGAGGTCGTGATGGTCGTGGACGGCGACGGCCAGCACACCATGGCGGACGCGCCTCTCTTCCTCGACGCGATCTCGCGGGGCGCCGACGTCGTCTTCGGCTGGAAGAAGAACCGGCACGACCCGTGGCCGCGTCTCGTCCTTTCGAAGGGCCTGAACACGCTGTCCCGATGGGTGCTGGGATCGCCGCTCCACGACATCAACGGCGGATGCCGCGCCTTCCGCCGGGACGTCGCCCGGCGCATCGAGATCCGCCACCGGATCAACTTCGTCGGCGACGAGATCTTCGCCCGCTGCCGGATCGCGGGGTGGAAGGTCGCCGAGGTCGTCGTTCGGCACTTCCCGCGGGAGGCGGGGCAGAGCATTCACCGACCTTGGAAGATGCTCGGCACCATCTCCCGCGTCGTCCGATACCTCTTCGACCTGCGCGGCGAGATCCGGCGGGCCGACGCGTTGAAGCGCGTGGTCGGTAACCGGTAGCGGCGGCGATGCCCGCGATCGCGATCCTGGGAGCCGGACCGACCGGTCTCGGCGCCGCCTATCGGCTGCGCGAGCGCGGCGTGGACGACTTCGAGATGTTCGAGCGCGCCGGGCAGATCGGCGGGCTCGCCACCAGCTTCGAGGACCCGAAGGGCTACACCTGGGACGTGTCGGGCCACATCATCTTTTCGGGATACCCCTACTTCAACGAGTTCCTCGAGAAGATGCTCGGGAAGGACGGCGTCCGCCGGATCGACCGGGAGAGCTGGATCAAGTTCGAGGACCGTTACGTCCGATATCCCTTCCAGAACCACCTCTCGTCGCTTCCCGAGGAGGCGATGATCGAGTGCCTGATCGGCCTCGTCGAATCGCAGACGATCGATCGCGACCGGGCGTTCCACAACTTCGAGGAGTGGGTCTACGCGAAGTTCGGGGCGGGTGTCGCAAAGCACTTCATGGTTCCGTACAACCTCAAGGTCTGGACGACCCCGCTGTCGAAGATGGGCTTCTACTGGATCGCCGAGCGGGTGAGCGTCGTCGACTGGAAGAAGGCGCTCGAGACGACGCTCGCGCCGAAGAACGTGGACTGGGGCCCGAACGCGACGTTCGGATACCCGGCAACGCGGGGCACCGTCGGGCTCTGGCTCGCGGTGCTGCCGCACATCGGGGACCGGCTGCGGTATCGCAAGCGAGCGGTCTCGATCGACGAGAACGCACGGGAGATCCGCTTCGCCGACGGAACCTCCACGCGATACGAGAAGCTTCTGACCACGCTGCCGCTGGAGGCCTTCGTCGCCCGGCTGCTTCACGCTCCGGAGGCCGTCCGCGCGGCGTCGAAGAGGCTGCTCTTCAACCGCCTCTTCTCCGTGGGCGTGGGCCTCAAGCGGCCCTCGCCCTCGACCAAGAACTGGATCTACTTTCCGAACCCCAACACCCCCTTCTACCGGATGACGTATCTCTCCAACTATTCGCCCGACATCGTCCCCGGAGGCGACACGTCGCGCTACTGCTCGCTCCTCATGGAATCGACGTACTCGCGCTTCCGGCCCCCGCCGAAAGGAGAGATCGGGCGGGCGGTCATCGACGGTCTCCTTGCGGAGGGCATCCTGGAGCCGGGCGACCTGTCGGCAATCGAGTCCGTTTATCTGATCCACGCGGGTCACGCCTATCCCATCCCGAGCGTGGATCGCGATGACGCCCTCGCCACGATCCAGTCGTACCTCGAGTCGAAAGAGATCTACTCCCGCGGCCGGTTCGGTTCGTGGAAGTACGAGATCGGCAACCAGGACCACGCGCTCATGCAGGGCAAGGAGGTCGTGGATCGGTGGCTGGACGGAAGCGAGGAGAAGGTGTTCGCCGCGAAGTGAAGATCTCCCCGGGTCAGTTGGCGAACACGCTGTACTCCGGTGAAAACTCGAACACCTTTCCCCCCGGATCTGCCTCCTGGAACTGCTCGTCGAAGGCCTCCGGAAACGTAATTATGTAAAGGTAATTCTTCCGGCGGTCGAACGTCTCGAGCAGGTCGGAATGGTAGGCCGAGCGGATCGGGCGTTCGAGGCCCGGCCTTTTCAGGAAGAAGTACATCTTTTCGAACGCATAGGTCGGAAACGCGGCGACGGACAGCGCCCGGTCCGGGTATCTGTCGTCGAGAAATCTCGCCAGCCTTTCGTCGTCCGAAGGCCTGTCCACGAGACGGGCTCTCGCCAGCCGGTCCTCGTTGACACTCGCGAACAACAGCAGGCTCCCCGCCACGATCGCGAACCGAACGGCGGCCGGGATGCGCAGCGTCCGAGCGAGGAGAGAAAAGGGAAGCGCCATGACGAGGATGAGGAATGGGAAGGCGAGGCTGAAGCGGTGATAAGCGGGTGGGGGAATCGTCAGGACGATGCCTGCGAAGAATGAAGCGACGATCACGATCAGGGCGAGCAGAATTTCCGGGCGCCTCCGAACGAAGAACAGTGCCGCGATCGTGCCCGCCATCAGGAGAGCGATCGCGAGCGGATCGAAGAGGGCCAGGTGGCCGAAGTCGTACCCTCCATGGCCCCCGATCCCGTCCTTGTACATCGCGCGGAGCGCGAGAGTGAGATTCGCCCACACGACGGCGAGCGGGTTCGCTCCTCCGGCGATCGCGCCGCGGTGGCTGGACCAGTCGCCGCCCAGGAGCGCGACCTGACTTCCGCGTTGGAAGAGGTAGCTCTCGCCGCCTTGCGGGTCGGACAGGAAAGGACTCAACACGATCCAGAAGCCGAGCAGCGAGGTCACCAGGTTTCTGACCACGGCGAACCGTCGTCGCCGGACCAGATCGACCAGAAAGAAAGCGAGGAAAACGGGAAGGGCGAGGTAGCTGGAGGAGTACGTGAGATAGCACGCGCCCATCAAGACTCCGGCTGCAGCCGCCGCTCCGGAACCCGTCTCGTGGAGATTACGCAGGGCAAAGTCGAAGAACCCCAGAAACGCCGCGGTGCTGCTGATGAACATGAATCCAGAAGCATCGAGGTACACGCTAGGGAAGAAGAACGCGTACAGGACGACCGCGAGAAGCGCCGTCGTTCGGTCGACCAGCTGCCGGCCGATCCGATACAGGAGCGCCGAAACGACGACCACGTACGGCAGCGTCGAGAGCCGGACGGCGGCGACGCTCGTCCCGACCATATCGAGGAACCACCGCTGGAGCAGGTAGAAGGGGGTCGGGAACTGGGAAACCCACTCCCCCCGGTTCGGCATCGGTGAAAAGAAGCTCGTTTGGCGAAAATCGTGGGTCTTCGAGAAATAGGCGGTCAGGAGCTCGTCACCGTGGACGCGGCCCCCGGCCGCGTGCGCGAGGCGCACCATAACGGGCCGCAGCACGACGGCGATGACGAGAAGAGTCTTTCCGGTGGGTCGCCGGCGCGGCAACCGGAAGCGCGCCCGATCGATCGCGGAAAGGAAGAAGAGAACGATCGAGAGAATCCAGAGTGTTGTGGGAACGTGACTCACGCGTCCCCGCCGGACCAGGAGAATCACGATGAGATTCAATACGAGTGCAACGGCCAACATCCGCCACCGGAGCGTCGGGTCGTGGAACGGCGGACGAACTTTCTCGGCCACCGGTCGTGGAAGACCGCTCATCGAGGGCGGAAGCGACCGAAGGGCGCGTCGCCGAGATCCCCGTCCAACACCGAAAGAACGCTCACGGCGCACTCACTTTCAAGATCGAGGTCGTGGGAACAATTATTTCTCCTCCTCACCACGACCCCGGTCCGGCTCGTGAAAGTATGAGATCGGCAACCGGGACCACGCGCCGAGACAGGCAACAAGTCGTGGACCGCTGGCTCGACTCGTCGGAAGAGAAGATCTTCCCGACCGGACGCGGCTCAGCGCAGCTCGAGCTCACGCAGGTGGACGATCGCGAAGTCTCCCGCATCCACCTGGCGGATCTCGATTCGGAGCACCGCCGTCTTCACGGGGCCGCGATCGATCGGGACCTCCATCTCGAAATCGCGAACCCCCGACCGCGAAGCCTCGTAGCTCCGCGTCCCCGCGCTCTCCGCTTCGACGAGCTCCAGGCGGACGTTCCACGAACCGGCGGTGAGCGCGAGCCGGACCTCGCGGAGCGGACGCGGGGGGGTGAAGTGCAGCTCCAGGATGGCGGGATTGGTCCCGTTGAACCGGGCGAGGCTTCGGAGGTTTCCATCGACGAGATCCTCGAGCCGGCCGATGTCCAGCCGGGTATGTCGCACGGAGACCGCCCGGCCGTCGACTTCCACGCTTCCGTCGACGAGCGCATGGAGCTTCTCGCGACCCCTCGCAACGATTTCCTTGATCGCAGGTGACGGCGTCAGGCGCGCAAAGTAGAACCCCGGCGTGCCGTCGGGATAGTTCAGCACCTGATCGACCTGGACCAATGAGATCGCTTCCGATGTCTTCGCGGTCTCGAGCTCCCGTGGCGTCATGACGTAGATCGTCCGTGGCACCCGTTCGATCTCGGCCGCGAGGATCGGGGAGGGGAGCGAGGCCATTCGCTCGCTCTCGAAATCGAGAACGTTGCCCATCCCCACGCGCTTCGCCTCCGGCGAGCCGCGTTTGAGGAAGAAGCGGGGGAAGGTGTCGGCGCCATTCGCCCACTCCGAGGTCAGCTTGACGAGGACCTTCGGATCGCGTTTCAAGTACCCGCGAACGACGTCGAAGATCTGCCGGGCGCCCCACTGCTGCCCCCACGCGTAATCGCGGTACCAGTACGGGCCGTTGACGAGGGCGTCCCGAAGCATGCTCATCGCGGCGAAGGCCGGCAGCGCGAAGACGAGCAGGGCGGCGGCGACCCGCGCTTTCGGAGGCCGGATGAGCCGGAAGATGGTGTCGGTGCCGACCATCGCGAGGATCGCGACCGGGACCACGAACGAGAGGGCGCGCGTGATCCCCGTGGCGGTCAGGAGAGCGCCGGCGGGCGCCGCGAGACCCGCGACCAGGACGGTGCGGTGGGGAGGGGACCGGAAGCGCCAGAGGCACACGAGCAGACCGATCGCCGCGAACGGCAGGAGATACATCGGGATGTGGGCGTAACCGGCCAACCGGTGGCGCCTGTAGTCCCTTTCGTTCGGAACGAACCAGTATTTCGGGCTCACCGCGCGACCGTACGACCGGACGGCCTTGCGCGCCTTCTGCAGAAGAGGGATCGGCTCGACCCAATAGGAGGAAACCCGCGCGAGTTGCCCCGTCGCCGCCTGCGGTTCCAGCCGGCGGAATCGATAGAGAGGCACGAAGAGTACGGCCGCGAGCGCGAGCCCGGCGAGGACGTGGCGCCAGTTGCGGGCGTGATAGGGGAGATCGACGATCGCGAGCAGGAGCGCGGCGACCGCGACGATGAGCTGTCCGACCGAGTAGGAATAGAAGGAAAACGCTCCGAAGAGCACCGTCGGATAGAGAAACCCGGGGGACGCCGTGCGATAGAGAACGTAGAAGAGGAGAAAGCAGGCGAAGAAAGCCGTGCTGAACGCCGTCTCGAACGTCGTGCGCGAGTGGAGGAAGTGGGCCGGAATCACGGCGAGAGCGAGCGGGCCGGCCCACCAGAGTCGGCTGCGAAAGCCGTACCGGAGAACGAGCGCGATTGCCGCCGCGCCGAGGAGCGACACGGCGGCGGACGTCGCCCGCGCGACCTCCACGGACTTTCCGAAAAGCGCGACCGTGAAGACGTGGAGCCAGACCGGAAAAAGGGGCACCCAGGCGCCGTTCGTGAAATAGAGCGGGAAGAGGCGGCCCTTCGTGTCGCGGAAGCCCCGCTGGAGCAGCTCCTCCGCCGCCACGGGCTGGAAGGCCTCGTCGCAGAAGAAGTAGATGGGGTAGTCGCCGAGCCGCCAGAACCGGGTGATGGCGTAGACGGCGAGCGCCCCGACGAATGCGAAGTACTCCCAGCGCGGCGCCGGAGGGAATCGCTGGGCGCGGCCGGAGTCGGGCGAACCCGGCTCGGCGGAGCCCGAAACCACTTCGGCCGATGGCCTCATCGTCGACTGTCTCCCGGAAACGGCGCATTATTCACTCAATCTCCGCCCGGGACCGTCCATTTGGTGCAACATTGCTCGTCATGGAGGCAACTCCTCCCCCCGCGCTGGGCGCTCCCGTGATCCACCCGACCGCGGACGTCTCACCCGAAGCGACGATCGGCGCGGGCACGGTCATCTGGCACCGTGCACAGATCCGGGAGAGAGCGCGCATCGGCGAGGAATGCATCATCGGGAAAGACGTCTACATCGACCACGGGGTCGTACTCGGCAGCCGCGTCAAGGTTCAGAACAGTGCGCTCATCTACCACGGCGCGACGCTGGAGGACGGCGTCTTCGTGGGACCCCAGGTCGTCATCGCGAACGACCCCCTGCCTCGCGCGATCACGCCCGAAGGGAAACTCAAGCGAGCGGAAGATTGGGAAGTCGGCGAGGTGCGCGTCCTGTATGGCGCGTCGCTCGGAGCGGGATCGCTCATCCTGCCGGGAGTCACGATCGGACGCTTCGCGATGGTGGGGGCCGGCGCGGTCGTGACCCGCAAGTGCCCCGACTACGGAATCCTGATGGGTGATCCGGCGCGACACCTGGGCTACGCATGCCCCCGGGGTCACCGCCTGGGGCGGGAAGCCAAACGATACCGGTGCGCCGAGTGCGACTGGACTCTGGAGGCCCCCGAGGGGACGCCGGAATCCGTCTGGGTCGGTCCATCCTCCTCGTCGCGCCGCGGGTGATGCCCGGTGAGCGCGGAGATCGCCCCGTTCCTCTCGGTCGTCATCCCCGCGTACAACGAAGAAAAGAATCTGCGCGAGACCGTTGCGCGCCTCTCGGCGCGACTCGCTCGGACGGTCCCGACCTTCGAGCTGCTCGTCGTCGACGACGGGAGCGCGGATCGCACCTCCAGCATCGCCGAAGAGCTCGCGGCGGCGGACCCGCGCGTCCGGGTCTTCCACCATCCGCATAACCAGGGCATCGGGGCAGGCTTCCTCACCGGGGTCCGGTCGGCACGCGGCGAGTGGTTCCTGCTCATCCCGGCCGATCTCGCGCTCGAGCCGGAGGAGCTCTCGAAGTATTTCGAAGCGTCATCGACTGCCGACGTCGTCGTCGGACTCCGGTCGGACCGGAGCGATTACACTCCATTCCGGCGACTCGTCTCGTGGGCGAACGTTCGACTCATCCGGCTTCTGTTCGGAATGCGGGAGCGGCAGTTTCAGTACATCAGCCTCTATCGCACGCGAGTCCTCAAGGAGATGACGATCGAGTTCACCGGCAGCGCGTTCTTCCTCGCCGAGATCCTGATCAAGGCACGGCGGAGCGGCTACCGGCTCACCGAGGTTTCGATCCGTTACGTCCCCCGCCGCGCCGGAAGAGCGACCGGCGCCCGGGCTCCACTCATCGCCCGCACTGTGCGTGACATGTTCGTCTTCTGGTGCAGGGGCGCCCGCTCCGAGACCCCCTCGCCGCGACCGATCTGAACCCACCGCGCCCTCCCCGCCCCATCCCGGAAAGCGCCGCGCGGATCGCGCTCGCGGCGGCGGTGGTGCTCGCGTGGGCGACCGCCCATCGACTCGCGCTCAATCACGGTGCTCCCCCCACCGTCGTTCCCTATGTCGCCGGGTTCGCAGTCGCGTTCGGCCTTGCCTTCGCCGGCGGGCTTGCGGCGGCAGACGATCGCGCCCCCTCCGACCGCGTGGGCGGACTCGAGCCGTGCGGCACCGCGCGGATCGTTCTTCTCTGCGTGGCTGTGGGAGCGATCCTTGCGACCTGGCTTCTCCAGCGCGAACCGCCTCCGCGTTTCGTCCTCGCGACGTGGGCAGTTTCCCTCGTCGCGACGCCGTTCGCCTTTCCGGGGGCCGCGGTGGGAACACGCGGCGACCGCTGGCCCCGTTGGGCGGCGATTCTCGCGGTCGCGGCATTCCTCGTCGCGGCGTGGGCGCGGCTGACAAACCTCGAGTCCCTGCCCCCCGTCTTCTCGGGAGACGAGGCCAACCAGGTCTTCGACGGTCGGGACTGGCTCCGGTCGGCGGCTCCGACGGACCCGTTCGGAACCGGATGGATCGGCACCTTTCGCCTCGGCATGATCCCGGCCGGCGTCGGAGGCTCCTTCGACGTCTCGCCGGTCGCCGGCCCGCGCTTCCCGTACGCCGTGGTGGGGACTCTCTCCGTCGCCGCTGCCGGATGGGCCGCGGCGATCGTGGGCGGCCCGCTGGCCTCGGTGGGCTGCCTCGCGTTTCTCGCCCTCGCGCCGCACCACGTGCACTTCAGCCGGCTGGCGAGCGTGCAGATACTCGACTCCCTGTTCGCTCCTCTGGCGATCGCCCTCCTGCTGCTCGTCCGGCGCACCGGCTCTCCGCGACTGGCTGCCCTCGCGGGAGTCGTTTCGGGACTCTCCCTTTACGGCTACTTCGGGGGGCGCGTGATCGCGGTCCTGTTTCTCGTGGCGACGGCCTGGGTCGCGTTCACCGGGCGATGGCCGTCGCGCCGCCAGGGATGGATCGTCCTGGCGCTGGTGGCGGGTTTCGCGGTTTCCTCCGGCCCGAACCTCCGGTTCGCCGTGCGCCATTTCGACGACTGGAACGGTCGGTTCAACCAGGTGAGCATCTTCCAGACCGGATGGCTCGACATGGAAGCCCGGCAGCACGGATCGCTCGCGCGCCTCGCCGGGACCCAGCTCAAGGACGGAGTTCTCGGACTTCTCTACGCCGATGATCAGACGCCCTGGTTCACGGGGCACCCGATGGTCCCCGCGCTTCTCACCAGCGCGGGCCTGGCCGGCCTCGGATGGCTTCTGGGTCGGCGCGGCGGAATCGCTTTCGCGCTCCCGCTGCTCGTCGTGGCAGGTAACCTCGCGGGGTCCGTTCTCACGACGACCACGCCTGCGCCGCAGCGCCTTTCGAGCCTGTTTCCCGCTCTCGCAATCTTCGCGGGCGTCGCGTTCGCCGGTCTCGTATCTCTGCTCCCCGAGCGGGGCCGGGGAGGAACGAGGTGGCGGGCGGCCGGGGCCGCCCTGGCCGCCGGGGCGCTGATCGGCGGGGGACTTCGCGGCTACCCGCTCGACTGGGAGCCCTATGCCGGCTACGGCGGGCGGCACGCCGCGCTCGCGAAGAGCGCCGCATGGCTGCTCGACTCGCCGAGGTTCGCCCGCGACCCGGTCCGCCTGCACGGCTGGCGGTACGTGGACTCGTCGTTCCCGAGCTTCCGGTACTTTCTTCCCGGGAGGCGTTTCCTCGACGATGATCCGGGCATGACCGGGTACACGGAAGAGTCCTTCCCGCCCGGGCTGCATCTCTTCTCGAGTGAGTGGGTGTCGGCCGGCCGGGAGTGGCAGCGCCGCCTCGGCCTCGCCCACGGCATTCCGCTCGCTCACCCGGCGTACCCGAGGCAGGACGTCGGATACGTTCTCGTGGTTCCGCGGGACGGGGTTCAGCGCACCAGATAGGTGTTGAAGTTGCGGTCCGGAAAACTCTGGACGATGGTCCGCTCCTCCCCCTCCGGGTAGAGCCGGCGAAGCTCGCCGCGGCGGCGGGTGTCGCTCGGCCGGAGGACGAAGAGCAAGGGGCGGACGGACAGCTGCGGGGGCGGGCTACCCGGCGGCACCTCGTTCGACACGGCCCAGCCGGGATCCTGCAGCTCGAAAGCGATGTTGCGTGGATCGAGCCAGTACTCGTCGTTCAGCACGTAAGCATTCAGGCGGGGAACGCCCCGTCTCTCCCAGTCGCGGATCTCGTGTGCCATCTCGATCGTGTGCTCGACCAGGTTCGAATACTGCCGGTCGTACCGGAAGAAATAGGCGCGGTAGCTCGCCACGATCGACACGACGAGGAGGACCGCAATCGCGGCGAAGCCGGCGATCCGGGTCAGTGGGCGGAGGCTCTGCAGCCACCCCGCGATGCGGTCGAGCGGAGTCGCGGCGATAAGGAAGACGGCGGGTATCGCCGCGACCGAGCGGTTCACGCTCGGGTTCTCGTGGCCGAACGTCAGGATCAGGACCGACGGAAGTGTCAGGACGAATACGCCCGCGACCGGAAGGAGCCACCGGACGGAGCCTCGAAAGACCCGGGACAGTGCGAGAGCGATGCCGGCCAGGAAGAGGGCGCCCGTCACGACGTCGAGGAACGGAGCGCGCGTGACGAAATTGACCCAGCCGCCGTCGCCACGCACGTTGAACGCGAGAGCCATGTTCCCCAGGTTCCCGAGCAGGGTCCGGAGGGAGTCCGGACCGAGCGCGCCCGCGAGACTCGACCGCTCCGCCATCCGCTCCCAGAAGAACCGCGGGTACTGCAGCATGAAATGGAAAAGGGGGAGGAAGACGAGGCCCGCCGTCACCCCGGCGAGAGGCAGGTCGATCAGGAGTCGCCGGCGCCGCCCGCGCCACCTCGGATCCACGAGCGCGAGGGCCGCGGCGAGCGGAACGAGAAGCGGCACGACGCGAAACGGGACGTATCCGTAAAGGCCGATCCCGATCCAGATCCCGGCCCACAGGACGGACGCGCGGTCGCCGCGCCTCAGATAGCGCAGGAGGGCCCAGAGCACCATGGCGGTCGGCAGAACCGCGTAGGAGACGCGGATCCCGACCCTCGAGATCGCGAGCGGCCACTGGCTCCAGGAGACGAGCGCCGCGGCGAACAGCCCGAGCCGATTGCCGCCGAGCTCGCGCCCGAGGAGGAACATCGCCGGGATCGCCAGCAGCCCGATCGTCACCGTTCCGATCTTGGTGGTCAGGAAGTCCGGGGGCAGTCCGAAGACCTTGACGAGGAAGAGGAGCCAGTAGAACTTCCAGGGCTCGCGGCCGGTGTTGCGGATGAAGAAGATCGGCCGCTGCCCGGAGAGGACGTCGGTCAAGTCGAGGAGCGTCTCCGCGTGATCGCTCGTCGGCTCTCCCGGCGTCTGCGCGAGCCGGTGAAAGTAGAGGAACGCTCCGGCTGCCAGGATCAGCAGGAGCGCCGCGACGACGAGGGGCGGGAGGGCACGTCGAGAGCGGGAGCCGGGGACCGGCGACCGCGGACCCGGTATCCAGGCCCACACCCATGCCGCGACCGCGCCCAGCCACGCAATCACGCCCGGGAGGTCGAACCGATTGCCGCTCGTGTGCCTCCACGCCAGGACCGCGAGAGGGACGACGATGACGAGCGGCAGAAGGCGCGGCCGCCGATTGCCCGGCTCGACCGGCCCCGGGTCCTCCCCCTCGTCGGCGTAGCGTCCGAGGAGCAGCCAGGCGAGCACCCCGTACAGGAGCGCCGCCCCGACCCAGAAGGGGAGCTCTCCCCGGGAGAGCGGTCCGCCCGCGGCGGCGAGCATGCCCAGGGCCACCAGCCCGAGGAGGGGAGCGAGCCTCCGAATGAGCTCGCCGGTCGGAGACGCGCTCACGTTCGTTCCGCCGCCACCCCCGTGTCCGCCCTACTTGAGGACGTCACTCAGATTCCACGAGTCGATGCGATGGAGCTCGCGGTCGGACACGGAAACGCGTCCGTAGGGATCGACGACGATTCCGGTGGGACGTTTGAACACCCCGTCCGTCCGCCACGACCGCCGCAGGTTGCCGGAGGCGTCGTATTCGTTCACCCGGGCCTCCGTCGAGTCGGTCGCGAGAACCGAATCTCCCGGGCCGATCGCGATGTAGGGCTCCGTGTAGAAGTCCTTCCATCCGAAGACGGCGAACTCGCGCAGGAACGTGCCCTCCGAATCGAACACCTGAACCCGGTGGTTGCCGGTGTCCGCGACGTAGACGTTGCCCGCCGCGTCGGCCGCGAGACCGACCGGCTCGACGAACTGCCCCGGGCCGCTTCCCGCCGTCCCCCATTCCGACACGCGCTTCCCCTCGCGATCGAACCGGACGATCCGCTTGTTGCCGGTGTCCGACACGTACAGGAAGTCGCGGGAGAGCAGGACGGCCCGGGGACCGAAGAAACCCCGTTCCTCGTCGTTGAACGCCCCCAGCCACCCGCCGTCCGCGCCGAACCGCGCGATCCGGTGATTCCACGTGTCCGCGACGACGACGGTGCCGTCCCGGTCGACGGCCACGCCGCACGGTTCCTTCAGCTGCCCGTCGCCGGACCCCGGCGAGCCCAGGCTGCGGACGAACCGCCCGTTGGAGTCGAAGACCTGGATGCGACTGTTCTTGCTGTCCGCGACGTAGAGATTCCCGCGCGCGTCCACCGCGAGGCCGCGGGGCTCGGTGAACTGTCCGGGCGCGGAGCCCGGCTCGCCGATGACGCGGGCCGGGGGCACGACCGTGGCCGAGCCTCCCGAGTAGTCACGGGCGGACGTGTTCTGGACCCGCAGTTCGAGGGGCGCGAGCGGCCCGGAGCTCTCGAGGTCCTTGCGGACGAAGAACGTCGCGTCCTGCGATCCGATCGGGCTCCAGATCTCGTGGAAGAGCCACCACCGCGCGAGGTCCGTCACGTTCGGGCGTCCCGGAAGGTTCGGGTCCGGCCGGTATTTCTCGGCGAACCACCACGCCCGGATGGGGACCCGCTTCGCCGTGTAGTTCTCGGCGAGCTGCTTCTCGAGCCCCCCTTCCGGCTCCCAGTCGCTGACGATGATCGGCGTCGTGGCGTCCTCGACCCGGGAGACCCACTTCGTCGGTACATCCCGCAGGTACCACGTGAGCGGCCACGAAGCCTCTCCCGCCACGGTGATCACCGCTTGTCCCGGCGCCACCTTCTGCTTTGCGAGCTCGATCGGCTCGAGCGCGCGGACGAGGTCGTTCGTCGACTGGACGTAGGCGAGGATCTCGGCGTGTCGGGGTTGCCGCTCCAGGTCGTGAGCGCCGTAACGGAACGTCGCGAGCAGCATGCCGCTCGTGTTGACAACCGCGAGCACCGCGAACGCGGCGAGCGCGAGCCGGGCTTTCTTCTCCTGCCGGTCACGCCAGAGCCCCGCGACTCCGACCGCCGCCAGAATCGTCAGGGGTAGCAGGGAGTGCACCGTCAGCCAGGGCACCTTCTCGCGTGCCCAGGCGTAGAGGAGAACCGAGCCGACCGCCCAGAACAGAACGAACCGCAGGAAGGGGGACGTGCGGAGATCCGGCTCCGACCCGGGTCGTGGGCTCTTGGCCCGGCGAAAGGCGAAGACGGCTGCGAAAACGATTGCGGTCTCGTAGTACAGGAGCTGCGGGACGTAGTACCACGGGGGCCCCGGAATGCGCGCGATCGAGTGCTGGCCCATCCAGTACTTGACAGCTTTGGGAATGGCGAGCCAGTCCTTCGGGTACTTTCCGAAGGCCGAGTACGCGAGCGCCCAGATGCCCAGGAAGACGAGCGCGGCCGTCAAAAGGGGCAGGATCCGGCCCCGGATCCAGCGGAACGTCGCTCCGATCGACTCGGAGATCGCTCCCTTTCGGACCTTCGAGCGCGCGACCCGGTCGGCGATCGCCCAGACTCCGAACGCCACGAAAAGAACGCCCGTCATGTACGCGTTCTCCTTCGTGATCCCGGCGAGCGCGAACGCCACGGCCGCGAGCGTCAGCCACTTCGCCCGGTCGGTCTCCAGGAACATCTGGAAGCAGAGGATCGTGGCGAGCGTGAAGACGAGCGAGTAGAGATCCTCGCGGATGAACCTCGAGAAGTAGGTCATGTGGGGGGAGATGAGAACGAGGAGCGCGTATGCGATGGCGGCTCGGCGTCCGATCCACCGCGAGAGCGGGATCGCCGCGGCCATCAGGAGGAGGCCGAAGACCGCCGGGAGCAGACGGGCCGTCGTGTTCGTCACCCCGAAGAGGCGGTACACGAGCGCGTTGGCGTAGTAGAGGAACGGTCCGTGATACGCCGGGTCGTAGCGCCAATTCCCGTCCTTCATCAGCGTGTAGGACTGGTGCGCGTGGATGGACTCGTCGTGGTGGAGCGGGCGCTCGCCCAGCGCCCAGAACCGCGTCGCGAGCGCGAGCGCGGCGAACAGAATCGCCGCCGCCACGACGGAGGGCTGCGGCCGCAACGACCGGGAGGGGCGCGCCTCGGGCGCTTCGACCGGCCGCACCTCGCTCATGACCGTTTCTCCGCGACGGCGCCGAGGTGGATCGTCGACAGGGTGTTCGACCCGGAGTTGACGACGTAGAGCACGCGCGACGTGCGTTCGAGCGCAAGCCCCATCGGAAGCGAGAAGCGGTGCCCGTCGTCGCCGGCCGTGCGGCGTTCCATCACGTGCCCCTTTCGGTCGAAGTGGAGGAGCGCCTCCGCGCTCCCCGGATCCGTGGCCCAGACGCTGCCGTCGGCGTCGATCTCCAGGTGCGGCTCGACGGCGCGTTCCCACCCCGGCACGGGCCAGCTCGAGAGAAAGCGGCCGCTCGGGTCGAGGAGGACGATCCGGCGGTTGCCCGTGTCGGCCACGTAGACCGTTCCGGAGGGAGCCACCGCCACTCCGACGGGGCTCGAGAACTCTCCCGGACCGTTTCCCTCCTGACCGACCGCACCGATCGCGGCGAGATCGGAGTCGTAGTGCGACACGCGATGATTGCCCGTGTCACAGACCCACACGTCTCCATTGCCGGCGACCGCGAGACCGCGGGGGCCGAAGAGGCCGGCGGCCGTCGCCTTCCGCTCGCCGGCGAGCGAGAACTTCTGGATGCGTCCGTTCCAGGTGTCGGCGACGTAGACGTTTTCGCCGGCGATCGCCACGGCGGAAAGGTCCCGGAACCCGTGCGGGCCGTCCCCCCTTCCGCCCCATCCTCCGAGGAACCCTCCCTTCAGGTCGAAGATCCGGATTCGCGAGTTTCCGAAGTCCGCGATCCAAATCCGGCCGCGGCCGTCGATCGCGGCGTCGCGCGGCTCCTTCAGGTTTCCGAACGGGGACACCCCGGCGTCGGCCGTTTCCCGGATCTGCGGCGGCTGTTCCCGTTCTTCCGCGGGCGTGGCGGCCGAGGGAGCCTCCGACGTCCCGACGCGACGTTCGCTGCGCCGGGTGAGAAGGAAAAGGGCCGCGAGCGGCAGCAGGAGGGCCACCGCTCCGATCGCGATGGCCGTGCGGCGGGAGCGCATCCGCCCGCCCGCCGCCGGCGGCGGGGCGCTCACGACACCTTCCTCGATGTGACGGTCAGCTTCATCACGCGGCTGTTCCCGGAGTTGACGACGTAGAGGATACCGGCCTTCCGGTCCAGAGCGAGGCCCGTCGGCTTGTCGAAGGGGGAACCCTCGTCGTCGGCCTTCCAGCGCCCGATTTCCACGCCGGAGGGGTCGAAGGCGAGCACGACCGAAGCTGCGGGGTCGGTTGCGTAGAGCGTCTCGTCTTCGCCGACCTCGAGGTGCGGCTCGACGGGTCCCTCCCAGCCACGGACCGTCACGGAGCGCTGGAAGACGCCGTTTCCGTCGAGGACCTGGATCCGGCGGTTCCCCGTGTCCGCCACGTAAACCGACCCGGAGGGGCCGACGGCGATGCCGACCGGACTCGAGAAGTCGCCGGGGGCCGAGCCGAGCTTTCCGAAGACCTGGCGCCCCTCGAGGGCGCCGTCGAAGGACACGATCCGGTGGTTCCCCGTGTCGGTGACCCAGACCCGGCCGTCCTTCGCCACGGCGACACCCCGGGGGCCGTACAGTTCGACCGCCTTCGCCTTCCACTCCCCGGCGAGCGAAAACTTCTGCACGCGTCCGTTCCACGTGTCCGCGACGTAGACGTCGTCGCCGGCGATCGAAACCGCGCACGGCTCACGCATCGCGAACGTCGTGTCGCCGCGGCCGCCCCAGCCTCCGAGGAACCCGCCCTCCGCGTCGAAGATGCGCAGGCGCGAGTTGCCGAAGTCCGCGACCCACAGCCGTCCCCGGTCGTCCCGGCCCGCGTCGCGCGGCTCCTTCATACCGGAGAACGGGGGCCGCCCTTCCTCCGGCTTGTCCGAGATCGCGGGCGGCTCTTCTTCCTCCGAGACTTCGCCACCCTCGGGGGGAGGCGGGAGGGTCTCGCGGGCAGGGGTGATCACGTCCTCGGAATCCCCTCCGACGACCCGGTACACCTTCGCCTCCCGGTTCTCGTACGCGAGCTCGAAAAGGTCCCGGGCCGTGTCGAACTTGCGAAGCCCCGTCGGCGGGTAGGTCTTCCGCTCGAGCCAGCCAACATAGACGTATCCGACGTGGTAGCGGCGCAGCAGCCGCTCGACGGCGGCCGCATCGTCCGCCGAGTAGATCCGCCGGATCGCGTCGCGGCGCTCGATAACCTCGGATTCCGGGTTACCGCGCTGCTTCACGTGGTGCTCCCAGCCGAGCACGGTGGGCAGTCCCGTGTTCATCGAAATCCGTCCGAAGTCCTGGTAGGGGTCGCCCTGCGCTTCCAGGATCACGGGCGTCCCGCGCAGGTTCTGGCGCAGCCACTGGATGGCGCGGTATTCCCCGGGGCGGGACTGCTCGAGGTGCCGCAACCCGTCGAGCGACGGGCCGGAGTATGGGGCGAAGTGATTGCTCACGGCTCCGCGCGCGGCCGTGACCGTCGTGAAGAGCGCCGCGAGGACGAGCAGGCCGAACGCTCCGCGCGCGACCACCGGCCATCGGCCGAACGCGCCCGGCCGATCCTTTCTACGGAAGACGAGCGCCGCGGTTGCGATCGCGAAAAGGAGCCACGCTTCCAGGTACAGCTTGAAGAACGTGTTCATCCGGTCCGAGATGTAGACGCGTTGTGTGAAGGCGATCAGGAAGAAGGCGGACGCGGCGAATGCACAGGCCAGGCGTTCGTCCGGCTCGGTCGTTCGATCGAGGGCCACGGCCGCGAACAGGAGAACTCCCGCGAGCGCGAACACTTCCACCGACACGACGGCGATGACGGCGAGCAGTGCCGCGACGGCCCCGACGAGGAGGAGGCGCCGTCCCACCGGAAATCCCTGCTCCGAGAGCTTCCGCGAGAAGACGCTCAGCCACCAGGCGAACGCGAGGAAGAGGAAGAGCCCGAACACCGTCAGGACGTCCACGCCCTTCGCGCCCGGCTCCCTTTCCCAGCCCCAGCCGGGGCCGCCTCCTCCGTGCACCCAGAGCGGCAGCACCGTCACGGCCGCGGCGAAGAGCGCCGCGGCTGCCCCGATCAGAGCGCGCGCCGCCCGGGCCGGCCCGAAACCTTCGGCGGTCGCCGCGACCAGGAAGACGATCAGGACGATCCCGGCGAGGAGCGGGACGTCCCAGGCGTTGGTCAGCGCCTGCACCCCGGCCGCGAAGCCGAGAATCGTCCCGGACGCCACGCGGGAAACGACGCGCGCCGGGGGCGCCGCGTGAATTCGGACGAAGTGGAGTGCGGCCGTCGCGACGAGCAGGAAGATCGGCATCGCGAGCACGTGCGCGTGCAGGTCCGCGAAGACGAGGCTCCAGAACGGGTACTCGTTGATCGTGTCCTTGATGACGCGCGACGTCGCCCAGAAGTAGTGCCAGTCGAGAGCGCGATGGTCGACGAGCCACTCCCGCAGTCCGGCGAGGTTTCCGAGAATCCCGGTGAGCCCCGCCATCGCGATCCCGGCCGAGATCCGGCCCCCCCAGTTCCGGCCGAGCGTGAAAGCCCCCTGGAGGAGCAGGCCGCCGAGCAGCCCGAACGCGAGGTTGAAAGTGAATCGCGTGGACAGTCCCGTGAGGAGCGTCAAGAACGCGACCATCTGCTGGCCGAACGTGTAGTAGCCGAGGGGAGCGCCGGCGAACCAGGGATCCGAGGCGGGCAGCGACCGCGTGCGCACGAGGATGTTCAGGATCGAGAAGTCCATGGGCTTCTCGCCCCAGAAGATCTCGGGGTTGAGCGCGCGGATTCCCAGGAAGAGAAGGAATCCCGCGGCAAAGACGATCTCGCCGGCGACGACCAGCCGCCACCGGCTGCGGAAGAAATCGACGAGCAATGCCCGGCGCTTCCACCCGAGCGCGGCGGACGCGAGCGCCATTGCGAGGAGGCAAAGCCACGCGGCGGCGCGTCCGTTGGACAGCGCCCGGAGCTGGACGAGGATGGCCAGGAGATACGTCGTCGCCGCGAGCCCCAGGATGCGGGCCACTCCAGCCCCGCGGTCCGCGAGGCGGGGGAAGAACGCGTGCGCCAGGGGGAACACCGCGACGCCGACGAGAAGGATCGCGAGATACCAGATGACTGCGCTTCCGACGGAGCCGACCTTCAGCTCGGGTATCGACGCCCGGCGGGCGGTCTTCTCGGCGTCCGCATGGCGTGGAGGCCGGATGGGCGCGGTGACGATCCGGCGGGATCGAGGGAACTTCTCCCAGTCGCCCAGTGTCGGAGGCGTCCTGGGGATCGCCGCGAGGAGGATCTGCGTGGCGCGCTCGGCGGAGAAACGCGGCGTCCGTCGGAAGAGGAGCACCCTCGGGTGGTCGTAGACCGTGAACTGCTCCTCGGCGCCGTCGTCGGGCAGCTTCAGGGGGCCGAGCGACGGATAGGACGAGAAGTCGGCGGCGAGCTCGAACCCCAGCCGCCCGTCGAAGAGCGCGCTGTAGTACGCGCGCGACATGGGGAACACCTCGGGGATCCTCGTCACGTTGCCGTAGACCCGGTTGCTCGTGACCGCGACCCAGTCCGAGCCCTTGAGCGCCCGGACGACGTCCTCCACCTTCTTCGACGAGTCCGGGTCGAACAGGGGGAGCACGGGGCCCGCATACGGGCCGGGGTCGTGGTCGGGGAGCGGCAGCGGCTGCCCGTCGTCCCACGACTCGTTGCCGATGCGCGCCGGCGGGGGGATGTTCTCGTAGATCCACCGCGCCGCCGTCACCCGCGGGTGCTCGCGGCGGTAGATCGACGTGAAGGCGAGACCCCAGAGGAACGTCCCGGCCACCACGATCGCCGGAACGAGGCGGACGATCCGGCCTCCGAGGCCCGACCGAGCGAGCCGCGGCGCCGCGTCGAAGAGGAAGAGCGCGGCGAGAACGGCGAGGGCCGGATACGCCGGATAGAAGTAGCGGATCGATTTCACCGTCGTCGTGCCGTGGTAGGCGATCAGGAACAGCGCGTGGGCCAGCACCGGGAGGAGCGCGCGGCCCGGCTTCCGGCGAAGCTCGAGGATTCCCCAGACGAGCGCGCCGACGGCAGCGAGCCCGAAGAGGGGTCCCGCTCCCCAGAGGACGAAGTTCTTCAGCGGGAACAGAATCGTCCGGCCCGCCCACTGAAACGCGGGGGGGAAACCCGACACCGTCGAGGAGAGCTCGGCGAGCCTCTTGATGTCGTTGAGGTAGCGCGGGTCGAGGCGGAACGTGAAGAAACCGGGCTGGAAGGCGTAGGGAAGCGCGACCCGGACCGCGATCCCGGCCGAAAAGGCCGCGAGCACGAAATAACCGGCCGCCCGTCCGAGGGCGATCGCGGCCGAACGGGTCTCGCGGGGGATCCCGCCGCGGAGCGCCCCGAGGAGGACGCCGAGCCCGAGCGGAAGAAGGAGCGCCAGAGCCGTGACCTTGCAGGCGACAGCAAGGCCGATGGCGGCTCCCGTCGCCGCGACCGAAAGCGAAGTGGCGCGACCCTGCGCGAGCCGAACGGCTCCGAGCAGCGCGGCCGTCGAGAACGCCGTGAGGTAGGTGTCGACGTTCCAGAAGTGCGAGAGCTGGATGCCGAGCGGACAGAACGCGAGGAGAGCGGCGGCCGCGAGCGCCGGCCGCCGGTCTCGAGAGAACCGTCGGACGAGGAGATATGCGAGCCAGACGGAGAGGAGGTCCGCCATCGAGGACAGCGCCCGTCCGACGAAGTGCGCGCCGCCGTAACCATCCTGGTGGATCGCCGTGGCGATCACTTTCGTCACGAACATCGGCAGAGTGCCGTAAACGAACGAGTCGTGCCCGCGGTTGTAGGGGTTCAGCGGCGACGTTTTCGAGTCGAAGTACTCGGCCGGGCTCTTCGGGAACTCGAGCTTCTCCTCGACCATCGAGATGAACCGCTCGTCGGGGTGGAGGTGGTGTCCCGAGTCCCAGTTGAGACCGATCAGGCGGAGGAGCGCGCCCGCCGCGAGGATGACCCCGAGCATGCGGCGCGCGCGGAGCCGGTCCAGGCGCAGAACGCCCCCGCTTTCCATCATCCGAACGCCGGAGAAATCAGACCGCCGCGACGCGGATTCCCTTGTGCGCCAGGAAATCGGCGATCTCCGCGCGGTTCCCGGAAATCCAGGCGAGCAGCCGGTCGACGCCGGTCGCGGGATCGACCTTCGGCTCCCAGGCGAGATCCCGCCGCGCACGGGAGATGTCGCAGTAGAAGACCTTCTGGTCTCCGAGGCGGGCCGGGCCGTACTCGAAGGGGACCTTTCGGCCGAGTCGCTCCTCGAGCATCGCGATGAGCTCCGTGAGCGAGAGCCGGAACGCCGGCCCGCCCCCCATGTTGTAGGCGCGGCCCGAGACGACGTCCTTCCTCTCGATGGCAGCGAGGTAGCCGTCGACGAGGTCGTCGACCCAGAGCAGGTCGCGGACCTGGAGCCCGTCGCCGTAGATCGTGATCGGCAGGCCGAACGTCGCCGCGAGCGCGAACCACGCGACCCAGCCCTGATCTTCCTCGCCGAACTGTCTCGTGCCCCAAATACAAGACTGGCGGTACGAGACCGTCGGCAGCCCGTAGCTGCGGTGATAGTCCACGACGTACTGGTCCGCCGCCCCCTTCGAGCAACCGTACGGGGACTCGAACGACAGGGTCTCCGACTCCGAAACTCCCGTGGTCGCGGTCGCGAGGTCCCATCGCCCGTCGCGCACGGTCTCGCCCGACGTCAGGTGCCCGTAGACCTTGTTCGTGGAGGCGTACACCAGGAGGGGGGCGGTCTCGGGAGCGGAGGCGTAACGGTGGCGGATTGCTTCCAGCACGCGGAAGGTCCCGAGAGCGTTCGAGCCCCAATCCTCGACGGGGTCGACGATCGAGGTCGTCACCGCCACCTGCGCCGCCAGGTGCAGGATCGCGTCGAAGGGCTCCTTCCCGATGATCGAAAGGTCGTTCTCGTTACGGACGTCTCCCTGGACGAACCGCACCTGGGGATGGAGGCCCTGCAGCCAGCGCAGGTTGTAGCGCGCCGCGGGTCGCGACAGGTTGTCGAAGAGGACGACGTCGTGCCCGAGCTCGCGGAATCTCCGCGCCGCGTTCGAGCCGATGAAGCCGGCTCCTCCGGTAATGAGGACCCTCATGGAACGATGCGCCTCCTCGTGGGAAAACGCGCTATTTTAGCCCGCGCGAGTCGCGGGCCAGGGAGCAGACGAAGGCGATACACGAACCGCGGTCGGGCGGCGGCTCCTCCACGAACGGAAGATAGCGGTGGATCCAGAACGGGCGGTCGAAGAGCGAGGGGATCGGCACCCACCGGCCGGTCAGGCGTCGCGCGACCAGGTGCGGGAGGCTGACGTAGTGCGCGCGGTGGAATGCGCGTGCGGCGGCCGGGGAGAGGTAGTAGCGCCAGGACTCGACCCGAAAGCCGACCCGCTCGAAGCGCCGCCTCCACGTGTCCGGAGAGTCCCATCGGTAGTGCACCGACTTCCGGTTGAACCAGTCGATGTACGCGCGGTGTGCGCGGGCGAGGCCGAGCCGCGTCCAGGCGCGCTCGTCGGTGAGCAGGTCGTTGAAGTGGTCGCCCACCACCGTGCACGCGAACCGGCCGCCGGGCCGGAGGACCCGGGCGATTTCCGACACGGTCGATTCGATGTCCGGAATGTGCTCGAACACGCAATTGGACACGACCGAGCCGAACGAGGCGTCCGCGAAGGGCATCGCCGTGGAGGAGGCGCGCGTTACGAGCCGGTAGACGCCGCGGCGCCGGGACTCCACGGTCTCCTCCATCCCGGGATCGAGACCCACGTCCACCCCGCCGGGGAACACCACGGACGCGAAGTGGCCGTCGCCGCACCCGACGTCGAGGACCGGGCGCGGGTAGTCGACGTCCGACAGGATCCTCGCCTCGATCGAGCGCATGATCACGCGATGGAGCGGCATCTCCCGGAGGTGTGCGCGGAGGATCTCGCGCGACGACGGTGACGGCGCGCTCAACGGCGGTCCTTCACCGCCCCGCGGTAGACGTCCTCGTACTCCGAGATCGTGCGGTCCATCGAGAACCTCGAACGGATCTCCTCGCGCGGCCGGCGGTAGGCGTCGGGGGCCTCCAGCACGCGGACGATCTGGCGCGCGAGGCCGGCGGCGTCTCCGATCGGAGCGATCTCGCCCATGCCCGTCAGGCGCACGGGCTGCCGGACGCCGGGCAGGTCCGACGCGACCACCGGGATCCCCTCGAGCATCGCCTCGACCTGGACCAGCCCGAAGGACTCGGTCGAGTTCGTCGAGGGCAGCACGAGCAGGTCCGCCACGCGGAAGAGGTCGCCGATCTGCTCGGGGGCGACGGGGCCGGTCGCGACGACGCCGGACTCCGGGTCCGCGAGGAGCGGCGCGAGGCGTTGACCGACGGTCTCGCCGGGGACGCGATCCTTCTCCCCGGCGAGCAGAAGGCCCGCCTCCGGAAAACGGCGGCGGATCTCGGGCAGAGCTCCGACGAGATAGGGCAGCCCCTTTTCCTCGGCGAATCGGCCGAGGAAGAGGAGAACGGGTCTCCCGCGGACGGCGTAACGGGCGCGGATCTCTTCGCGGCTCATTCCGGTCCCGCGGGGGTCGACCACCGGCGGCAGGATCCAGCGGACCTTCGAGATCCGCTTCGCGAGCGACGGCGTGTGCCGCGCGTAGTCCTCGGTGTACGTGACGATCGTGTGCGCGCGGGAGAGGGCGAAATCCTGCGACCCGCGGGCGAGCATCTCGATGACGCGCTGGACCACTCCGGGCGGGGGCTTCAGGTCGCAGTGGTAGGTCACGACGATGGGGACGCCCGCGGCGCCTCCCGCGAGAGAGAGGGGGACCGCGTTGACGAGCGGAGAGTGCAGGTGGAGGACGTCCGCGCGGGCGAGCTCGCGCCGGGCCGCGGCCACGATGGCGGGAGATATGAGCGCCTTGCCGGCGCGGGCGAGCACCGGCGCCCGGACGACCCGCACGCCTCCGTCGGTCTCCTCCGGCGGCAACCCGGCGGCGTGGGCGTGCGTCAGGATGGTGACCTCGTGCCCTCGCGCGGCGAGGCCTTTCCCGAGGCTCTCGACGTAGAGGGTCAGCCCCGAGATGTTCGGGCGGTAGTAGTCGAGCGACATGAGCACCCTCACGGCGTCCCCGTCACCCGGTAGACCGTCGTCGTGCCCCGGTGCACGGGCTGCAGGAACGGAAGCGACCCGACGCGGTCCGCCGCTGCGTAGGTGGTCCGCTCGAGATCTCCCACGACGACGTACGTCACCCCGTACCGCCGCAGAACGGCCTCGGCCGTCACGGGGTCCGGAGACGAATAGAAGCGCCGGATCTGTTCCAGCCGCTGCATCACCTCGGGATCGTTCGAGCGCCACAGATCCTCGTGGTTCGCCCATCCGAGCACGGTGGGGATTCCGGTGTGCGACGAGATGCGCGCGAACTCGCTGTAGGGATCGCCGGACGCCTCCATGAGGACGGAGTTGCGGGGTGCGTTCTTCCCGAGCCACTCGATGGCCTCGAGGTCTCCGCGGTTGCGCCGCTCGAGCGCCGAGCGCGCGTCGAGCGTGATGCGTCCCTCGTGCTGGCGGAGGCGCGACACGATCGCGGTCGCGGGGTAGAGGGCCGCCAGGAAGAGCGCGAGAGCGAACCCGAGCGCGAGTGAGCGGCGGGGTCTTTCGGTCGCGCGCCACGCCCGGTCCGCGAAGGCCACCGCGCCGATCGCGAGGAGAGGCCAGGCCTGGTGGTAGAACTTGAAGATCGTGTTCATCCGGTGGAGCTGGTCGCCGTAGTTGTCCTTGAAGTAGACGACCTCGCACCCCGCGATCATCCCGAGCCCCAGCAGGCAGAGAAACGCGGCGAAGAGGCCCTCGCGGTCGCGGTCCTTCGCGAGAGCGCGCCACGCGGCGCGCCCGGCGAGAAATCCGAGGAAGAGGATCGGGGCCAGGGCCGGAGATTTCCGCGCGAAGGCGAGCAGGATCGCGGCCGCGGCGGCGAGCGCCATCAGGAAATCGCGCCGGCGGCGTCCGGTTTCGGTCTCCTCCGATCGCTCGAGGAGCAGACCGGCCGCTGCCACGCCGAAGAGGATGCCCCAGACCCCGAGGAACTCGAAGATCCCGGAGAAAGCGTGCGCCTTGCCGACTCCGTTGTAGGGAAGCTGGAAGGATTTCCGATACGGCTGAGTCAGGAGGAGCGCGGCGACGAGCGTCGCGAGGCCGGTGAGCGTGCCCGTGGCCGCGGCGCCGAATCGCGGAAAACCCCGGCCGCCAGTCGCGCGGGCGGCGCCCGCGAAGGCGAGGAGGATCGCGATCGCCGGCGTGTTCCACAGGTTGGACGCGATCGCCGCCGCCGCGACGAGCGCGACGAGGAGAAAGGCAGACGCCTTCGCGAGAAAGCCCCCGAGCCCCTCCCGGGACCTCGGACCCTCGGTCGGGGCGGCGTCCACGCCGGCCTCGATCCACCGATCGACCACTGCGAAGCTCGCGAGAAAGAATGGGAATGCCAGCAGGTGCGGGTGCAGGTCGGCGTGGAAGAACGTGAAGAACGGAAACTCGTTGATCGTGTCGCCCGATCCAATGACGCGCGACGCGTGCCAGTAGTCGAAGTCCCGGGCGAACGGGTGCGCCCAGGCGTCGAACGCGCCGACCAGGTTGCCCGCGAAAACGCAGGCGAACCCGGAGGCGATCGCCGGGCCGGTCCTTCCCCCCGTCAGCCGGTAACCGAGGCAGGCCGCGGCCGCGAACGAGAAGCCGGCGAACGTGGCGATCGCGAGGTTGTAGGCCACGAACGAGTTCACGAAGCTCGCCTTCGCGAGGGTCGCGGCCAGCAGGTAGCCCCAGTAGTAATAGTTGATGGTCTTCCCCGACATCCAGGGGTCGAGCGGCGGCATGTCGGGCCGTCGGGACAGCGAGTTGAAGAACGCGAGATCCATGAACTTCTCGGCGCCCAGGATCTCCGGCACGGCCGCGCGAACGATCACGAAGACGGCCGCGGGCACCCAGAAGAAGAGCGCTCCGCGGTTCTCGTCCTTTCCCCAGAGCGGGACGCCGTCCCCCTTCGCCGAGCGATGCGCGACGAGCGAGATCCCCGCCAGGACCAGCACGGCGAGGCCGATCGTCGAGCGGGAGAAACCGAGGGGAAGGACGAGCGACAGAGCCCAGGCGAGCCACCCCGCGAGCGCGAGCCCGACCGGACGCGACAGCAGGGCCGCGTCGCGCCGGTTGCCGAAGAAGGCGCGCAAAGCGGGCAGGACCGCGAGACCGAGGATCTCCACGGCCAGAATCCACGCGAGGATGTTCCGCACTGAGAGGAGTTTATAGTCACCGCCGGGACCCGGACACTCCGCCGGAAGGCTCGGGGCACCGGCGTTGCACCGGAGGACGCGCGTGGGACTCGCGGAGTATCGAAAGAAGCGGCGATTCGACGTCACGGCGGAACCCGCCGGAGCGAAGACGCCCCGCAAGCCGAAGAAGAAGCTTTCCTACGTCATCCAGAAGCACCGCGCGACCGCTCTCCACTACGACTTCCGGCTGGAGTGGAAGGGCGTCCTGCTCTCGTGGGCGGTTCCCAAGGGCCCGTCGCTCGACCCGTCCGTCAAGCGCATGGCGATGCCGACCGAGGACCATCCCATCGAGTACGCGAAGTTCGAGGGGATCATCCCGGAAGGGGAGTACGGCGGCGGGACCGTGATGATCTGGGACGCCGGGACGTGGACTCCCGAGTCCCCCGACGTCGACGCGGCTCTGAAGAAGGGGGATCTCAAGTTCACCCTCGAGGGAAGGAAGCTCCACGGCTCGTGGGTCCTCGTGCGGATCCGGGCGCGCGAGGGGGGCCGCCCGCCGTGGCTACTGATCAAGCATCGCGACGAGTTCGCGAGCAAGGTGGACATCGCGGAGGAAGAGCCCCGCTCCATCGTCTCGAAGCGGATCCTCGCCGAGATCGCGCGCGATGAAGGGGGCGACATCGTGAAGGCCGCGACCGGAGATCCGCCAGCCCTCATCCAGAAGCTCCTGAAGCAGCCGGAGCTGCTCGCGCCCGCCCGGCGCGGCCGCCGGAAAGCCGTGTGGCATTCCAACCGGGCCGGGTCTTGACCGCCGCCGTTCGAAAAAAGAGCCGGGCGAGCGCCGACCGCGTTCCCTTCCGGGTTCGCCCCATGCTCGCGACGCTCGTGCCCGAGCCGTTCCACTACCCGGGCTGGGTCTACGAGGAGAAATACGACGGCTACCGGATCCTCGCCTACAAGGAGGGCGGCCGCGTGACCCTCTACTCGCGCAACGCGAAGGACCGCACCGACACGTTCTCCAACGTCGCCCGTGCCATCGAGAGGCTGCCGGATCGGACCCTGCTCTTGGACGGCGAGGCCGTCGCCTTCGACCGCAAGCTCGTCTCGCGGTTCCAGCTGCTCCAGCAGGGGGAGGTGCCTTCGCTCTACGCGGTCTTCGACTGCCTCTATCGGAACGGGCGCGACCTCCGCAACGAGCCGCTGCCGGTTCGACGCGCCGCGGTCGAGGAGGCCATCGCCGACACCGACTACCTGTTCCCGTCGCGCCGCCTCGAGTCGAACGGCCGGAAGGCGTATCGAACCGCGAAGCGCAAGGGTTGGGAGGGCGTCGTCGGAAAGGACTCCTCGGCCCCGTACATCGAGGGGCGCAGCACGAAGTGGCTCAAGGTGAAGATCAAGCAGGAGGAGGAGTTCGTCATCGCCGGCTACACGATGCCGGCGGGGTCGAGAACGCATTTCGGATCGCTGCTGCTCGGCGCCTACCGGGGAACCGACCTCCGCTACGTCGGCCGGGTCGGCACCGGCTTTCCGCAGAAGACGCTGGACATGCTGTACCGGAAGTTCCAGCCGCTCGTCCGGCAGGCCCCGCCGTTCGTCGATCCGCCGCGGGAGAAGGGCGCCGTCTGGCTCACGCCGAAGCTCGTGGCGCAGGTTGCGTTTCAGGAGTGGACCCACGACTGGAAGCTCCGCCAGGCGGTCTTCCTCGGCCTGCGCGACGACAAGAGTCCCGCGGAGGTCGTCTTCCCGGGGCCGAAGTGACGGCGCCCCGCCGCAAGCGGCTGCCGGGGGACGCGATCGCGCCGGATCGCCTCCCCGTCCGGGTTTCGAATCCGGACAAGGTGTTCTGGCCGGACGAGGGCTACACGAAGCTCGATCTCGTGCGGTTCTACGCGTTCGTGTTTCCGAAGCTGAAGCCCTGGGTCAAGGACCGCCTCCTGTCGCTGAAGCGGTGTCCCAACGGCCTCCTCGGGAAATGTTTCTTCCAGAAGGAAAAGCCGGAATCGATGCCGCCCGACACGCCCACGAAGCGCATCGTCCACGAGAACGGAGTCCGCAACTACGTCCTGGGCGGCAAGCTCGAGACGCAGCTCGCGCTCGCGAATCTCGGGTGTATCGCGGTGCACGTGTGGGGGGCCCGCGCGCCTGCCCCGCGCCAGCCCGACTGGGTGTGCTTCGACCTCGACCCCGACTCGGGCAAGTTCGCCGACGCGGCGCGCGCGGGGATGAGAGTCAAGGCGGCGCTGGACGCGCTCCGGCTCGTCTCCTACCCCAAGACTTCGGGAAAGAAGGGTCTGCACGTCTTCGTCCCGATCAAGGTCGGACCGGACGCGGACGAGGTCCGCTGGTTCGCCGATGCGCTGGGGACGAAGCTCGCGGCGGCGTACCCGAAAGAGCTGACGATGGAGGGGTCGATCGCGAAACGGAAGGGGCGGGTCTATCTCGACCCGTTCCGGAACGGCTTCGCGCAGACGGTCGTGTCACCTTTCTGCGTGCGACGCCACCCGCGGGCGCCCGTCTCGACCCCGCTCGACTGGTCGGAAGTGGACCCGAAGCTCGACCCGGGAGAGTTCAACCTCTCGAACTTCGACCGGCGGCTGGCGAAGGCGGATCCCTGGGCAGACTTCTGGACGCACCGGCAGGATCTGAAGCCCGCGCTGAAGGCGTTGAAGCGGCTCTGAAGCGGCGCTCCCGGTTTTTCCGTTTTTCGTTTTCCGCTTTCCGCTTTACCCTTCCGGGCGCGTGACCGCGCTCGAAAAGTTCATCCGGTTCCTCGATCGACAGTTCGGTCCACCGCGGCTCTTTCTCGTGGTGGCCGGCTGGATCCTGGCCCTGGGGGCGTGGGGGATGGTGGCGCGGACGTATCTGCCCATCGAGCACCGCACGCGCTGGGAGGTCCCGCTCGAGCTCCGCGCGCCCCTGTACGCCAAGTTCGACTCGGGCTGGTACCTCGCGATCATCGAGTGGGGCTACGGGAAACCGCCGCCCGACGGCAAGCCCTCGAACCACGCGTTCTTCCCCCTCTACCCGACGGCCGCCAAGGTTCTCCGGGACACCTTCGCCCTCGACGGCTTCCACGCCGGGCTCATCGTCACCTGCCTGTGCCTGTTTCTGGCCATGAGCCGCTTCTTCCGCGAGGGAGTCGAGCGGCTGGGGGAAAGGGAGGCGTGGGCCTCTCTCGCGTTCCTCCTCCTCTTCCCGACGGCGTTCTTCCTCGCGGCGGTGTACGCCGAGTCGATGTTTCTGCTCTTCGCGCTCCTCGCGTTCCGCGACGCGCGCCGCGGGACCGCCGGAAAGACGGCGCTCTGGGGTTTCCTTCTCGGTTTGACGCGTGCGTCCGCGCTCGCGGTCGCGCCTGCGCTCTTTCTCGCGGCGCTCGAGAAGCGTCCGGGGGAGGAGCGCCGCCGATGGGGACGCGCACTGATCGCGGGAGCCGTGCCCGCGGCGACCGTCTTCCTCTGGATCTTCGGAGTCGGCTGGATCTATGGCGAGCCGGGACTCTTCTTCCGCTCGATGGAGGGGTGGCATCGCGGAACGAGCTCGGTGTCGGGAATCGGGGCTTGGTTCTTCTCGATGGGGCTTCGGTTCAAGCACATGTCGTGGCGGACCGACCCGTCGCTCGCGCTCGACTACGGGGTCGCGGTCGTCTTCGTCCTGGTCGCGATCTACCAGCTCGCCCGGAAGCGTTGGTCGGACGCCGCCTGGACGGGCGCGGGGATCGCCCTGCCCATGACGACGGGCCTCTCCGGAGGGATGCCGCGCTTCCTCCTGGTCATCTACCCCGTGTACTACGCCCTCGCCGAAGGTTCCCGCGGCCGTCCCC